>JBHJGR010000328.1:0-3588 GCA_050331615.1 Elainellaceae cyanobacterium | reverse complement strand
CCTAGATTGTCATAATGGGCTATTATGAGGGGAACTTGCAGCGGGAGTGGACGACCTTGGAACTATCGCTCAAAACCGCAGACCCACCCGCTGGGGCACGACGGCTACAGGTTGGGGCATCCAGAGGGGAAGCCACGCTTGATCGGATGCCTCGAAGCTTGCGACCAAATTTTCGGTGTTTTGGCGCATGGTCGTCAGGTAGTAGTCTGGCTGAACAGCTTCGGCAGGGCCTGCTTCAAGAGGGTCAAACACGCTGACGCTGATGTTGAGGTCGTTGGCGATCGCCTCAAAAGACTCCTGCCCGGCTTGAGGCTCCGTCAAGATTGTCTTCAGCCCCTCGGACTGCACCGTTTCCATCACCCGCTTCACATCCTCCGGCGACGGATTCTCTTCAGGAATGCCCACCAGCGTTTCAGACTGCAGCCCATAGCTATCGGCAAAGTAAGACGCGAAGTCATGAAACACTACAAAGGTTTGTCCTGCAAAGGGAGACAGCCTCTCTGCAATCTCGGCATCCAGCGCTTCCAGTTCGGCAATAAAGGCAGCAGCATTGGCAGTATATTCGGCTTCGCCTTCTGGATCGGCAGCAATCAAGCCATCCCGAATGTTTTCTACTTGTTCGATTACCCGTTTCGGGTCGAGCCAAACATGGGGATCAAATTCACCATGATGATGGTGGTGCCCAGCTTCGGCATGGTCATGGGCTTCTCCCTCAGCATGGTCATGATCGTGGTCGTGGGCTTCTCCTTCAGCATGATCGTGGTCGTGACCGTGGTCGTGACCATGTTCGTCGGTGGCGAGGATGGCAATGCCCTCACTGGAGTCAATGATCACCAGATCTGCGTTTTCGGCGTTCTCGATCATGTCATCCAGGAAAAACTCCATCTCCAGGCCATTCTTCACCAGCACATCCGCCGTGGCGATCGCCTGAGCATCCCCTGGCGTTGCCTGATAGTCGTGGGGGCCAACATTGGTTGGCAGGAGTTGGGTGACTTCGGCGCGATCGCCCGCCACGGCTGTCGTGAACTGGGTCATGGGCAAGAAAGTTGTTACCACCTGCAACGGATCTTCGGGCGCGGCGGCGACTTCTGCATCGGTCGCATCTGGGGACTCTGCTTCGTTGGTGGGTGTGGTGGTGGCACAACTGCTCAGGCTGAGGGCGATCGCCCCTGCTGCCGCCAGCGAAACCCGTTGCAGACTACCAGAAACACGGTTCAAAAAGTGCAGTGTCATGATGGTGTCCTCTTGACTACGTGGATAACAAGAGTGCTATAAAATGATAATGATTATCGTTCTTGATTATCCTACACCATATTTTTGTGAATGGTCGCAGTTCAATCAAAAGAAACATTGAAACCCGCCATGGCTGCTCCAAATCCGAATCGACGTACACCCGCCCAGAATGCTGTCCTAGAGGCATTGCAGCACCATCGCCAGCCGATATCTGCCCAGGAGCTTCATAGCGTCATGCGGTCGCAACGCGAGTGTAAAGCACAATCGCATCACAGCATCGGTTTAGCTACCGTCTACCGATCCCTGGATGCCCTCCAAAAGCTAGGGCTGGTTCAGCACCGAGTCACCCTGGCGGGAATAACGCTTTACAGCCTGGTGGAACACGATCGCCACTATATGACCTGCCTGCACTGCGGTCAGTCATTTCCAGTCAAGGATTGCTCGGTAATGGAATTTGAAGCGAAGTTACAGGGTCCCAATGCGTTCAGAATTTACTACCACACCCTGGAATTCTTTGGACTCTGCGAACCCTGTGCAGTCGGCAGTGGATGATTCCCAGCTAGCATTAAGAATCAACCAAACCCTTTCCCTTTGGTGGTTTCTGTCCATATCAGCATTTCCCCTCGACTGCCTCCAGCGGCGATCGCCCCTCCCAAAGGGTTCCAGGCGAGGCAAGAGAATCCGGCGGGTGCGCCCTGGAGGATCTGGGCGAGGCGACCGGCTTTGTGCCAGAGGCAAAGCCAGCCATCGTCGGCAGCGGAA
Source organism: Elainellaceae cyanobacterium (assembly GCA_050331615.1). Classification (GTDB taxonomy): domain Bacteria; phylum Cyanobacteriota; class Cyanobacteriia; order CAKZMO01; family CAKZMO01; genus JAYKGU01. The sequence continues at coordinate 1,593 of JBHJGR010000328.1, read as the reverse complement.
GCCAGGAGCAAGGTATTGGGTTGAAAGGCGATCGCCCGCACCATTCCCTGATGCAAGTCCAACACCTGGGCATTCCAGCCGCCGGACGGATCGCGATCTTTTGTCCAGACGATGACCCCTTCACCGCTGATGGAAGCCAGGAGGGGCGCACCGACTGCTGTTTTGGGCATCGACCAGGCAAGCTGTCGAACTTTGCCGGGAAAGCCCTGCATCTGCCAGGGATAGGGATTGTCGTCTTCCCACACCAGCACCGAGCGATCGTTATTGCCAGAGGCGAGGTAAGTGCCATCGGGTGACCAGGCGATCGCCCCACTGGCTCCGCCGATGTCTCGCACCGTTGGGTCATCATCCCAGTCTTGCCGATGCCAGGTTTTGATGGTCTGATTACCGCTGAGGGAGAGGCGATCGCCCTGGGGATGCCATGCCAGGTCCAGCACCGAGGAAGACTCGAAGTTCAGGGTGGTGATAATGGATTGGGTGGCGGCATCCCATACCTGGGCATAGCGCCCTAGGCTGAAGGCGAGTTCAGGGTGTCGGGGATTCCATTGCAGGCGATCGATCCAGGCACGGGAAAGCTCCAAAGTCGTGACTAGCGTGGGCGTGCCACCATTCAGTCGCCAGATCCGCACCGTTCCCGACTGTCCACCTGCCGCCAGAAATGCGCCATCAGCAGATATCGCCAGGGCATCCACCGATTCTCCCTGCGCCCCCTGCAACACAGCCATTTCACCCGTCTTTGCACCACATAGCACCACTTCTCCTGCAGCAGAACTGGCGACCAACCACGCTCCATCAGGCGACCAGGCGATCGCCGTCACATAATCTGCTAGAGTCCTATGCCACAGGAGTTTGAGCAGATCCTGCGGTTTAGATTTGGCCATGGGCAGTCATCACAAAATTCGTCTGAAGGGTGCGTTAGCGAATGCGTAACGCATCAAGCTGTGGTTTGGATATTTGGTGCGTTACGGCTACGTCTAAAACACCTACGGAACTCATCCAAAATCCAAAATCTAAAATCCAAAATGACTATCACTGGCTTACCAAACAGGCCCGAAAGCCCTCTGCCAGGTTCATCTGCTCTAGATTGCGCCCGATAAAGACCAGCTCATTCTTACGCACTTCGTCCGGCTTCCAGAGCCGGTCCTGGCGACCGTCAAACAGCATGTGAACCCCCTGAAAGACGAAGCGGTGGTCTTCGCCAGCGATGTTGAGGATGCCTTTCATGCGGAAGATATCGGGGCCATGATCGCGCAAGAGTTCTCCTAACCAGGCGTTGAGCTTTGCGCCATCCAGTTCACCCGACTCGACCAGAGCAATGGAACCCACGGTTTCGTCATGTTCGTGCGCTGTTTCATTGAGAAACTCTGGATCAATTTGCAGCGCATTGTTCAAATCAAAGGCGTTGACCCCCAGTAGGGCATCCATCTCGATTTGGGCGTCGTGGGTGCGGTAGATTTTGGCGATCGCATTCATCGCCCGAATCCGCTGCTCCAGCTCCGCCAACTCTGCCTCTGTCACCAGGTCAATCTTGTTCAGCAAAATCACATCGGCAAAGGCAATTTGCTCCACCGCTTCATCCGCTTCCCAGTGCTG
>JBHJGR010000327.1:0-3998 GCA_050331615.1 Elainellaceae cyanobacterium | reverse complement strand
CCACCAGCGACTGTTAGTTTCAGATCCGAAATGCTGTACGGCGGGGCACGCCGGAACAGGGTAAAAAAACGCTTGGGGACACTTTTCCCGCTGGGGCTGACTGCCCAACATCTAGATAGTTTGACCATTTTGGTGCGGCTGTTTGGTGAGGGGTTGCGGAGTTTGAGATAAAACTCTCAGATCAGTTTTAAGGATGGTGGATGAGCCAAGAATCCCCTAGCTTTTAGCTATGGGGAGTGTCAACTTATGAGTCAGGACAATCAGCTAATGAGTCAGGACAATCAGCTAAGCGACGACCAGGTATTTGAGGCCCTGCTGGACTATTTGCGGCGATCGCGCGGATTTGACTTCACGGGCTATAAGCGCTCGACCCTGCAGCGGCGGGTGCGGCGGCGCATGCAAACCCACCACATCGAGACGTTCAGCGACTACCTCGACTATCTGGAGGTGCATCCCGAAGAGTTTGAGCCGCTGTTCAGCACAATTCTAATCAACGTCACCAGCTTCTTCCGCGACGCGGATGCCTGGGAATATTTTCAGTCTCAAACGCTGCCGGCACTGCTGGAGCGGAAGGACGATCAAGCTCCTGTTCGCATTTGGTCAACGGGCTGCGCTTCGGGCGAAGAGGTCTATACCTTAGCGATGCTATTCTGCGAGGCGCTGGGGGTAGAAGACTTTCGGCGGCGGGTGAAGATCTACGCCACCGACGTAGACGAAGAGGCCCTGGCACTAGCTCGCCAGGCTACCTATGCCGCCGACAGGCTAGAACCCGTGCCGGAAGATCTGCGCGATCGCTACTTTGAGAAATCCAACGGCGGCAGCTACTATTGCTTTCGCCAAGATCTGCGTCGCTCCATCGTCTTTGGCCGTCATGATTTGGTGCAGGATGCCCCCATCTCCAAGCTCGACCTGCTCATCTGCCGCAACACCCTGATGTATTTCAACTCAGAAACCCAGAGTCGAGTGCTGGCGCGACTGCATTTTGCCCTGGCCGACACTGGCATTCTGTTCCTGGGCAAAGCCGAGATGCTGCTCACCCAATCCAATCTGTTTACCCCCCTCAGCCTGCCCCACCGCATCTTTATCAAAATTCCCAGGGTGAACCTGCGCGATCGCCTGCTGCTGCTGGCTCAAACCGGGGAAGAATCGGCCAGCGAGCGGCTAGCCAGCAACGTACAGCTCCGCCAGGCTGCCTTCAACACTACTCCTGTCGCTCAGATTGTCGTGGACTATAGCGGTCTGTTGGTAATGGCCAACAACAGAGCCCGGGCTACGTTTGATATCGGTCTGCAAGACCTGGGACGGCCCTTTCGCGATCTGGAAATCTCCTACCGACCGCTGGAGCTGCGATCGCTGATGGAGCGGGTGTATAACGAGCGGCAGTCAATCGTGATTAACGACGTGCATCGTCCGCGGCTAGATGAGCCCAGCGAGTATTTTGACGTGCACCTCTCGCCCCTACAGGAAAACGGCAGTGACCTAATTGGTGTCGGCATCTCCTTTGTGGATGTCACCCGCTACCATGCCCTACAGGCTGACCTTGCTCGCTCGAATCAGGAGCTGGAGACGGCCAATGAAGAGCTGCAGTCGAGCAACGAAGAGCTGGAAACCACCAACGAGGAGCTGCAGTCCACGAACGAAGAGCTGGAGACCATGAATGAAGAGCTCCACTCCTCCAACGAGGAGCTGCAAACCATGAACGACGAGCTGCGCCTGCGCACGACCCAAATTGACCGCATTAATTCGTTCTTGCACTCGGTTTTGGCCAGCCTGGATGCGGCAGTGGTGGTAGTGGACTCCCAGTTTCTCGTGATCAACTGGAACGCCGAGGCTGAGGAGATGTGGGGGCTGCGGGCCGATGAGGTAGAGGGCACGTCATTTCTGTCGCTCGACATCGGTCTAGAGGTAGATCGCCTGGGGGATCCTATCCGTCAGTGCTATGCCGGGGAAGACTGTGCTGACCTGACCCTCAACGCCACCAACCGCCGCGGTCGCCCTTTCCGCTGCCTGGTAAAGGTTTCCCCCCTAACGGGCACGGGTGGCGATCGCCAGGGGGTCATTTTGATGATGGAGGAAGTCAACCCCGAGATTTTAGAAACCTAACCCCCGCCGCTGGCCCGCCGCTCTGTCTCCCGCTTCAGGGCGGTCAAAGTTTCCGCCAGCGTACTTTCGTAGATATTTAGAAATAACCCCCGCGTGGCAGAGGAGCCAGGGTCAACGGTCACCTGATGGGTGATCAGCACCTGGTTGGGCGTGGCTCCGGCGTAGGGCGCGACCGGGTCGAGCCGCCAGACGCCCTGGAGCGTATTAACGTCGCCCTCGACGAGGCGGAAGGCGATCTGCTGGGGATAGCTTTCGGTGGCAGACATCACGATGCGGCTGCGACGCGTCACCGGAAAGACGCGAATTTCGTTCACCTGCTCAAACACGCGGCGGCTTCCGCTGGACTCCAGGAGGCGGCTGCTGGCCACGCTGGGGAAGAAGCGGGCAAAGTTGTTGTAGTCGGTGAGGACGTTCCAGGTGGTATCTAGCGGCGCATTCACCAGCACCCGCCCGGTGTAGGTGCCGTTGCCGCCCGCTACGGTTGCCTCCCCATTGCGCAGGGCCGTCCGCTCCTGGACGGGGAGCTGGTCCACGGCGCTGTCAAAAAGCTGGGCGATGCCCGGCTGAGGTAGGGCGATGATGGTTAGTAGGGCGATCGCCACCAACCCGACTAACTTAGCTGGACGGCGGTGCCAGCGATACTGGGGCCGGGGATGACGTTGCCAACGACGAGGGAACTGAATCGCCATAACACCTCACATGGTTTCAGGGATGACTGCAGGCATGTGCTCGCATCGCGAATTTTGCCCGCATTAGGTACATAGCCATAAACGACGCTATGGTTGGGTGCGCCCCCCGCCATAGCGTCGTTTGCTTATGGCTACCGACTTAGCCCACATCATTCTATCCCGAAATATTGGCGCTGGAAGGGATAGGTGGGCAGGCTTACGGGCCGTCCGCCGCCGTACACCTGACGCCAGTTGATGGACGCCCCCCGGACATAAAGCTGCGCCAGAGCCGACATTAGCTGGGACCACACCTCGCCATCTGCCTGGACACTGGCCAGCCACTGCGGACCTGGACCCGCCGGAAACCGATCGCCAGTGGTTGCGCGAGCAAACGATGCCGGGGCGATCGCCTCCCCGCCTTCCGGCCCAGCCCCCAGGGCGATCGCCATCTCCACACCGCAATGGGCCAGTGCTTGGGCCAGGGATTGCCCGTCCGTGGGCTGCGTCAGCCAGCCACACCAGCCCTGCCAATCCGCTGGCAGTACCGATTGACCCGCCCCCCCGCTGTCCAGCAAGGAATAGGCAGGGGGCTGATAGCTGAGGACGGGGGCGATCGCCCGCAGTTCTGCCCAGGGATCGGCAGCGGCTGGGTTTCCCATGCCCTGGTCGTAGGCAATCGCCAGCCGCAGACCGTCCGCCAGGCTGATGCCCCCTGCCACACAAGCCGCCGTCAGCCGCCCCAGGCCCCACCCGGTCAGCATTCGGGGAGCAATGCCCCAGTCAATCCAGAGCTGGGCCAGAGCATACTGGGTAGCCATAACTGCGATGGCCGAGTCTGGTTTTAGAGCATCGACTCCACAGACGGCCTGCCAGCGGTCAAGGGCCTGCTCCAGGAGGGGATGGAGAGGGTGCAATTGGGAGGCGATCGCCCCTGGCGGCAGTCCATCCGGGAACACAAACGCCACCGCTGGTGCATCGGCCCCGCTGCGTCCCCGATAAATTTGGGGATGGGGCTGCTCGGTCTGGGCTATGTCCAGCAGAGAGATAAGGGACGGCAGGGAGGAGGTCACAAGGGCAAGGCGGTGGGAGAAGTGCGATCGCCCCCCGTTGGCAGTCCGGCAGATGTCCGCCAGATCGAGGTCGGGGTGGGCGACCAGGTGGTGGGCGTAGCGGGCAGCCAGCGCTTGAAGGGCTTGGGGGGTGCGGGCGGAGAGGGTGAGGGGGAGG
>JBHJGR010000326.1:0-6372 GCA_050331615.1 Elainellaceae cyanobacterium | reverse complement strand
TTATCTTCATGACCACTTTGTTTTTTATATCAATATAACTCCCTTCTAGTTCTTTGCTACTTTATTGCAAAAAACACTTTTGACCTATATTTAATTTGCTCTTGCGCGGGTCTCCGCGACGAGGTTGGGGGATGGAGAAATTCGGAAGCGGAAGCGGAAAAACTTGCCCCATTGGGAAATGGATGGGGCGGTTTATGCCATTAGCTTTTCCACCCAAGATCGTATCGAACTTTCACCGGAAGCACGGCAGGTGGTTTTGAATGCCTGCCAGTTTTTTGATGGGAAGCGGTATCAGAATTATGCGATCGCAATCATGCCCGATCATGTCCACTGGCTCGTGCAACCCTTACCTAAAGAAGATGGCAGCTATTGGTCACTCAGCAGCATTACCCACAGCGTCAAAAGCTTTACTGCCCACGAAGTGCCTAAGGTGATGCCGCACCTTGGCAAACTGTGGCAACTCGAATCTTATGATCGCATCGTCCGCGACGAGCGAGAATGTCTCGATACCTGGGAATATATCCGCCAAAACCCCGTCAAAGCAGGCTTATCCGAATCCCCCGAAGCTTACCCCTTCTTCTGGCAAATGGAAGAAGAAAGCTCCGTCGTCGCGCAATCGTCTCGATTGCCAACCCCACCAGAAATTTCTTACCAGGAAAGCAAGCCAGAGGCTTGCGCGACCAAATTGAAGGAAAATCCTGTCAAGCAGGCATCCTGCCTGCAAACTTTAGGAACCTCAGAAGATTGCCAAAGCAAGCCAGAGGCTTGCGCGACGATTACAATGGCTTCGGCAGATTCGCTGCTTCATATCCCTGACAAATCCCTGGATGCTGTTGTCACCGACCCGCCCTACTACGCTACCATCCAATATTCTGAGCTTTCCGACTTCTTTTATGTCTGGCAAAAGCGAGTTCTAGGCGATATCTTCCCCGAACTCTACTTCTCCGAACTCACCGACAAAGACCGCGAAGCCGTCGCCAACCCTTCCCGCTTCCGCAACATGGGCGAGTCAGCCGAAGAACTCGCCAACCGCGACTACGAAGCCAAAATGGCCCTTGCCTTTGCCGAATACTTCCGCGTCCTCCGCGACGACGGGGTTATGACTGTGCAGTTCAACCACAAAGATTCCGGTGCCTGGGACGTGCTCGCCAAATCTCTCATCGATGCGGGCTTTGAAATCACTGCCAGTTGGGCCATCAGCACCGAGAACCCGCAAAACCTGCATCAGGCTCAGAAAAACTCCGTCTCCAGCACCGTGCTGCTGGTCTGCCGCAAGCGCGACCCCGACGCCGGTTCCGCCTGGTGGGATGACCTGCGCCCCGAACTCGCTAACCTGGTGGAGCAACGCGCCCCCGAATTTGAGGCCAACGACATCACTGGCATCGACCTCTACCTCAGCGCCTTTGGCCCCGCCCTCAATGTCTTCAGCCGCGCCTGGCCCGTGCTCGACAGCTCCGGCGAAGAAATGCGGCCCGATGTTGCCTTTGGAGAAGCCCGCAAAGCCATTGCCAACTACCGCTTCCGCAAGCTGCTCCAGTCCGACACCGCCGGGTTCGATCCCCTCACCCAGTGGTACATCCTCGCCTGGGATGCCTTCCGCGCCCGCGAGTTCCCCTTTGATGAAGCGCGACAGCTCGCCCTCGCCGTCGGTGGCTTTAACGTCAGCGACCTCGCCAAAACCCACAAACTGCTCGACTCCGCCAGCGGCACCTGCAAACTGCTCGCCCCCCAACAGCGCCTCAAAAAACGCGCCTTCTCCACCAACCCCGACGAGTTCTCTGTCCGCTACCTGGTGGACGGTCTCCACGCCATCACCGGGCTATACCTGGAAGAAGGCATCGACCCTGTGCGCCGCTTCATGAAAGCCACCGGGCTGGTGAGCAACGATATGTTCATGCGGGCGATCGAAGTCGCCCTGAAGGTCATCCCCCGCATCGGCGACGAACGCAAACGCATCCCCGAAGAAAAAGCCCTCGCCGACCTGTGGCTGGCAATGGACGAGATCAAAGCAAAAGTCGTCTACGTGCAGCCCGAGCTGGAGCTAGAAGACGGGCAGCAAACCCTAAATCTCGAAGGCATCTAGGAGGAACAGTATGAGGGGAATCAACAATGGCCTACAGTGACTTCAAGCTCAACGAACTGGTCAAGAAGTTTGAGCTAACCCTGCGGGAGACCGCCGACTTATTCGGCGAGGTGCCAGACGCCGCTCCCAGCGAACATCTGGCTCTCACCCTAAAGCGGAACCTCAATCTCGCGGTAGCCATCAACACCGAAAAAGCCCGCTCCGAGATGATCATCGCGCCCATCCTGCTGGAGGTGAAGCAGCGGTTTGCCGACGAGGTGAGCCTGTTCTCAGGGGTAGATTTCACCGTGGATACTGAAAAAGGTCTCGGTGGCGTCTGCGACTTCTTGATCAGCCGCTCCCCGGAGCAGCTTTTTGTCCAGGCTCCGGTCTTAACCCTGGTCGAAGCCAAAAACGAGAACCTGAAGTCAGGCTTCGCCCAGTGCATCGCTGAAATGCTTGCCGCCCAACTGTTTAACCAGCGGGAGGGGAACGAGATCGACATTATTTATGGCGCTGTCACCATCGGCACGCTCTGGCGTTTTCTGAAGCTTTCCGGTCAGATCGTGGAGCTAGACCTGACGGAGTACTTCATCAAAGACGTCTCTAAAATCCTGGGCATCCTATTCAGCATGGTCAGCTCACTTTAGAAACAACATTTACCGTGGAACGCTCATTCCTCTCCCACTACCCCTGGCGCATTAGCTACTCCAGCGACTCTAGCAACCCCATCACCGACTTCTACATCCCCGCCCTGGAACGCTCCATCCAGTACGATCGCAAAGCTGGATTCTTCAACAGCGCCATCCTCAGCAAAGTAGCCCGTGGCCTGGGGGCGATGATCGCCAACGTCAGCTCCACCGCCCATCCCACCCTGCGGCTCGTCATGGGCTGTCAGTTCACCCCCGAAGACCTGCACGCCATCCAAAAAGGGTACGAATTGCGCGACGCCCTCACCGCCCGCCTCGATACTAACCTCCAGCCACCCGCCAACTTCGCCCAGCTCAAACACTTCGAGATTCTGAGCTGGCTGATCCAGGCAGGCTACCTAGAAATCCGCATCGCCATCCCCCTCAAAGAAAATGGCAACCCCGAAGACAGCCACGAGGTGCTGGATCGGGGGCATCTGTTCCATGAAAAGGTGGGCATCTTCACCGACATCGAAGGTAACCAGATGATCTTTCACGGCTCCAATAACGAGTCGATCAGCGGCTGGCAGGCAAACATCGAATCCTTCCACGTCTTTTGCTCCTGGGAAGGGGGGCGCGACCTGGAACGGGTGCAGGAAGAACTGAGCCGATTTGAGCAGCTCTGGCACAATCAGCTCTCCAGGGTGCGGGTGTTTGAGGTACCCGAAGCCGTGCAGCAGAAACTGCTGCGCTACGCCCCCGCCGCCCGGCCCGACTGGCATCCCCAGGTTGAGTTCGATACGCGATCGCTCCCTCCCCAAACGTCAAACATCGCCCCTCCAGAAACACCCGCCCCCGTTCCAGAATCCATCTCCGCTGAACAGCTTGACGAGGAACGGCGAGCCTTCGCCCGGTTGGCAGAGATCCCCCACCATCCCGGCTGCCTCGACTTTTGCCTGAAGTCCATCCCCATCACCCCCTGGCCGCACCAGATCAAGATTCTGCGGCGAGTCGCCGCCGAGTTCCCCCGCAGTTTCCTCATCGCCGATGAAGTGGGCCTCTGCAAAACCATTGAGACAGGTCTGATCCTGCGCTACCTGCTGGTCTCTCAAAAAGTTAAGCGAGTGCTGGTGCTGGCTCCCGCCAGTGTGCAGCCCCAGTGGCAGGATGAGCTGCGGGAGAAATTCAACCTCCACTTCTGGAGCTACGACGGCAAATGCTTCAAAAATTCCTACGATCAGGCATTAACTCCAGCAGCCAATCCCTGGAACACCACTGACCTGATGCTGGCATCGAGTCATCTGGTGCGCCGCAAAGAGCGGCTGATTGAGCTGCTGGAAGCTCAACCCTGGGATCTGGTGGTTTTGGATGAAGCCCATCACGCCCGCCGCAAGAGTCCCCAACAGCGGGAAGACAGCCCCAACCGCCTGCTCGAACTGATGCAGCAACTGCGGACCCAGACGCGATCGCTCATCCTACTATCCGCCACCCCGATGCAAATTGACCCCATCGAAGTCTTTGACCTGCTCCATCTGCTGGGCCTGGAGGGGCATTGGTCTTACGGCGAAAACTTCTGCAACTACTTCGCCAGCCTCTCCGGCGACCCTAACCGCGAGCATCTGGATTTCTGGCAGACCATGTCCTCCGACTACTTCAGCCGAGGTGGTCAACCCTGCCCCCGCTTCCAAGCCTACCTGGAGCGAACAGATCGAATGCTGGCTTACAAAATCCGTGATGCCTGGATACGGGAACAGCGCCTGGTCAGCTACCGCCAGTACCTCAACGATGAAGCTTTTATCACCACCTCCCGGCAATACCTCACTATCAACACCCCCCTCAAAGACTTGATGTTCCGCCACACTCGCGACACCCTGCGCCAGTATTTCCGACTGGGATTGCTGGAACGGGACATTGCCACCCGTCAGGTCTGGGACGAGGCGATCGCCCTGGAACCGCTGCGAGAAGTCCCTCTCTACCAGGCCGTCAGTGACTATGTGCGCAACTTCTACAACCTGGCCCAGAAGGAGAACCGCAAAGCCCTGGGGTTTTTGATGACCCTTTATCGCAAGCGGCTGACCAGCTCCTTCTATGCCATCCAGCAGTCCTTACAGCGTCGCCTCGACGGCATCAGCATCACCCCCGACGACCTAAGCGACCTGGATGATGCCGACGACGCCATTCTGGAAGGGCTGGATCCCTACATTAAGCCCGTTGACCCCAAAGAAATTGAGTACCTGGAGTCCCTGCTGCGCCAGTTTGAGAATACCGGGGAAGACACCAAACTCTCCCACTTCATCAACACCCTCCGCCAGGAACTGATTCACCATGAGAGCGCGATCGCCTTCACCCAGTACACCGACACGATGGACTACCTGCGAGACACCCTGAGAAACCTTTATGGCTCCCAGGTGGCCTGCTATTCGGGTCGTGGGGGCGAGCTGTACGAGCAAGGAGGATGGAAGACAGTTCCCAAAGAGGCCATCAAGCACCGCTTCCGCACCGGGGATATCAAGATCCTGCTCTGCACCGAGTCGGCTAGCGAGGGACTGAACCTCCAGACCTGTGGCGTGTTGTTTAACTATGACCTGCCCTGGAATCCTATGCGGGTCGAGCAGCGCATTGGCCGGATTGACCGCATCGGGCAGGTGCATGACCAGGTGAATATCCACAACTTCTACTACGATGGCACCGTTGAAGCCAAGGTCTATCGCAAACTGCGCGATCGCATCAACGCCTTCACCACCGTGGTGGGCAACCTCCAACCCATCCTGGCCCAGGTTCCCACCTTCATTGAACAGGCGGCCATGAGTGCTGACCCCCAGGAGGAAGATGTCCTCCTGGCTAATTTCGACCACGTCCTTGACACGCCACCGCTGCGTCCTGCCCTTGATGACATGGTGGCCATGGACGTGCAGGCTGACCTGGAAGAACTACGACAGCCGCTGCCGCCAACGCTTTTTACCCCTACATTCTTGGAGAAGCTGTTCACCTCCTCAGCGCTACTCAAGGGAATGGGCTTCATCTTTGAGCCGCAAGGTAACCAAGTCTGGCGATTAACCAGCAACAGCACTGAGTACTGGGTAACCTTTTATCCTGACCAGTTTGACGCAGAGCTATCCCTGCGGCTGATGAGTGTTGGCGAACCACTCTTCGACGCCATCATGGATGCGGTACTCAAAGCAACCTAAACCGTGACCGCGCCGCACAGCCGTGCCTGCTTTACGGGGATCACTTTACACAAAGAGTATTTCAGAAGCCAACCAATTTACCCGGCCTTCTGCGCTGCTTTTCGATATTCTGACGTTTGTGGGGGCGATCGCCCTGTGTATCTCACTTCCGAGCGATCGCCTCCGACTACGACAATCTGAGGAAGCGTTCAGCTTGATCCATCACTCTTCAAGAAGAATAACAGGCTGCTCCGGAAAACCCAATTTTCTTCCTGATTTCCTTAACAAACACTCGTATTATTTCCTGTATTGGGGCCTCATGCTACCACCCGGAGCATCACCCATGAACCTGCCCAACCGACCAAACGACCCGGCAGAAGCCGCTGACCCGCTACGAGGCAGGCGCGTTCGCTTTGTCTTTCAGCCTGTCCGCAGTAGCCGTGACGGTATCGTCTTCCATTGGCTCGTCCACACGGTAAAGGACGGCAAAGAGAAGGTCGCTGCTGCGGCCCAT
>JBHJGR010000325.1:0-17281 GCA_050331615.1 Elainellaceae cyanobacterium | reverse complement strand
CCCAGCCACGATTCAGGCTGGGAACCCCCTACTTCGTTGTCAAGGTTCAATTTGGGATTGACGCATTACCGTACCTTTTCCCAAAACAATAGTACCAGTTTGCTCGTTTCAGCGCTATCCCCTTCTCTCGCTATCGCATTGCGTAGGGGATGCACTTCAACTCGCCGCCGCTTCACCACCTCCCCAAGCCTTCGGCTATGGGCGGAGCACTGCGACGAATCTTGGTAGCGATGTACCGACAGCGATCGCCATTCTTCAAAGCCTGATCCCGTTTTCCGGAACATTACGAAAGCTTGCTGCACTCCAAAATCTGTTTTTCCAGTGGGTATCTTGAGGTAGATTCACGCTACTTTGGCAACCCCCTATGGTTCTGGCATTTGAGAATCTACCCTACTGGATTTTTCTGGGAGCAGGCGTGCTGCTGTTTGGCTTTGTCATCCTCTCTGGCGGCGGCGACGATGACCTCGATGCCGATATGGACGCCGATGTAGACACCACCTTTGACGTGGATACCGATATCGATGCCGATATTGATGCTGATGCCGGCCCAGTAGATTTTGACGCCGATGCCGATGTCAGCGGCGATAACGGCTTCAGTCCATTCCATATCCTGGGGTGGCTTGGGGTTGGCAAAGCTCCTTTGGTGCTGCTGCTGGCCCTGGATCTCTGCCTGTGGGGATTACTCGGCTGGATGCTCAACGTGGCAACCGGGAATCTTTTGGGCCAAATTCCTACCGGCTGGTTGGGTGTTCCCATCCTGCTACTGTCCCTTGTTGCGGCCCTACTCATGGGTGGGCAGGTGGCGCGCCCCATTGGTCTCGTGTTTGCCTCGTTTGGAGAAAGTGCCAGCAGCGATCGCCTCGTTGGCTGTGTCGGCATCGTCAGCTCAGCCCGACTCTACCGCGTGTCTGAAGGCAAAATTGCTCAGATTGACGTGGTCGATCCCGCCAAAAATTTAGTTACCGTCAACGCCGCCCTGCCCCTTTGGGCCACCGTCACTCCCAGGCGGGGGGAACAAGTCCTGGTGATTGACCGGGCTGAAGAGGTGTACCTCTACTACGTCGTTGCCAAAGATAGCCCCGACCAAAACCGCTGGCTCAATAGCCTGTCCCGTTCTAAACCCTCGCACTAGGTTTCTATCATGTTCTGGCTGACCCTCATCCAATCCCTGCCATCGCTGTCTACTTTGGATAATCAAGCGATCGCCCCATCGACTCCCCGCTCGTCTTCCCAGGAAACTCTGGAATTGGCCGACGCATCGACCCCTCAAGCCGCGATCGCCGCCCCTGCCAGCCCACCAGTTGTGGGGCAGCTTGGCGGCAGCCTGATCCTGTTTCCCAGCATCATCGTCGCCATCGTCATTCTGCTGCTGCTGAGCGTGTGGGCCTACACCCGCGTCTATGAAATCACCCCCAACAACGAGGCATTTGTTCGGACCGGGGGCGTTTTCGTTAAGAAGAAAACCGTGATCCTCAACGGCGGCTGCATTGTGCTACCTGGATTTCACGAGCTAACGCGGGTGCCGCTGCGGGAAATCTCCATCGATGTAGAACGCACCGGCAATCTAGCCGTGCGCACCCAGGACTATCTGCGGGCCGACATGCGGGTCACCTTCTACGTATGCATCACCTCGACGGAGCAGGACGTGCTGACGGCGGCGGCACGGCTATCCCAAGACCGCAAGATTACCCCCACCGACATCAAGAACGCCCTGGAGAAGCGGGCTGATGATGCCATCCGTGCTGCCGCTAAGAACAAACGGCTGGCGGAAATCGATTCCGATAAGCTGGGGTTTGCCCAGGAAGTGCTCAACCTGATGCAGCAGGATTTGGGAAAAGTGGGGCTGACCCTCAACAACATCGCCATCTCCGAAGTACAGGAGAGCAACTCCTACGACGAAAACAACTTCTTTGACGCTCAGGGGGTGCGCCTGCGCACAGAAACGATTCAGCGGGCCATCCAGCAGAAGCGGGAAGTGGAGCTGACCACTCGAGTGGCCATTGAGCAGAAAGATCTGGATGCGGAGAAGCGATCGCTCCAAATCTCCCGCGAAAAAGAAGATGCCCGCCTGAAGCAGCAGTTTGAGGTGGAGTCTCTCAAGGCCCAGCGCGATCGCGAAACTCAGGAGAAGCAGGCCCAGGAAGCCGCCGCCACCCAGCGGGCGCAGATTCTCCAGACAAAGTCGGTGGAGGAGGAGGAAATTCGCCGACAGCTCTCCATCCAGCAGAGCCAGATCGATGCCAACATCGAACTGGAGGAGCGCAACAAGAAATTTAAAATTGCCCAGGCTCTGCAGCAGCAGGAGTCAGAGCTAGCGGAAATTAATCGTGAGAAAACCGTGGATTCCAACCGGCTAGAAGCACGGGTGCAGGTGGCCGAATCAGAACGGCTGGCTCGCATTGCCCAGGAGGATGCGGCGATCGCCATTGCCAAGAAGCGCCAGGAAAGCTTTTTGGCCGAAGCCGAACGCGCCCAGGCCGAAGCCGCCGTTGCCACCGCTACCGAAACGGAGGTGGCCGAACGCCTCAAGCGGCTGGCCGTCATCGAAGCGGAACAAAAAGCCGAAGAGCGGCGGATCGCTGACCAGAACGTGGTAGAAATCGACGCCTTCCGCCGCCGTCGTCAGGCCGAAATTGCCAAGCAGGCTGCAGACCTGGAAGCCGAGGCCATCCGCACCCTGGCGGAGGCCAATCGCGACAAAGCCCTGGCCGAAGCCGACGGTATCCGCGCCCAGCTAGAGTCGAAAAACGTGATTAGTAACGCTAACCTCACAGCAGAGGTGTTGACCACCCTCTGGCCCGACCTAGCCGCCAAGCTACCTGAGGTACTCCAGGCCCTGGCTCCCCAGCCCGGCATTTTGGGCGACGCCCGCATTTATGCCTTCCCTGGTGCAGCCGGGAACGGTAACGGCAATGGCAACGGCGGCGGTGGCGTTCAGGATATCAATAAGCTCATGCTGTCCACCAGCGGTCTTACGCTAATCAACAGCCTGCTGGACGAGGGCAAACTCGGCCAGATTATTGGGCAGGTGGGGCAGCTGCTCAAAGACAGCGGCACCGGCAGCAATGGCTCAACGCCTGCCCCCGCCCGTGATCCCCAGGATACAGCGATGGTGGCGATCGCCCCTCCTCCCAGCGAACCCGACCCCGAGCTATCATCAGAGCCTACTGAAGGTATAAGCTGAGCTGAATACAGCCCGGCCCCATTCTGTAGCACAGATATCAGAAGGAAAGCTTAAGTGTTCTCCCTAGTCAGGGCGAGTTGTCCTCAGTTTGGTAGAATCTGCGTGGACTGGAAAGAACCCGCAGATAATCCACCATTGAGATGATTCAGCCATGCTAGCTCTAGAGCCGTCAAAACCAGCACAAAGCACCCGATTGGGCCGCGTCCTCATCGTTGAGGACGAAGAGGTGATTC
The DNA here is from genome assembly GCA_050331615.1 of Elainellaceae cyanobacterium. Taxonomy (GTDB): domain Bacteria; phylum Cyanobacteriota; class Cyanobacteriia; order CAKZMO01; family CAKZMO01; genus JAYKGU01. The sequence goes on along the minus strand of JBHJGR010000325.1, from coordinate 13,864 downwards.
GGGAGACTATTACCCTAGCGTTAGCGGAAGAAGGATACGAAGTCTTAACTGCTGAAGATGGCAACACCGCCCTGGAAATGGTGTGCCATCCTAGCCGCAGCAGCTATCCTGCCACCTCAGACATCGACCTGATTGTGCTGGATCTGATGCTGCCCCAGATCAACGGTCTTGATTTGTGCCGATTGATTCGTCACGAGGGCAACGACGTTCCCATTTTGATTTTGAGCGCCAAAGGCACCGAAACCGACCGCGTCGTTGGCCTGGAGGTGGGTGCCGACGACTACCTGACCAAGCCCTTCGGCATGCGAGAACTCATTGCCCGCTGCCGTGCTCTGCTGCGACGATATCAGCACTCCCGCCCCAAGGCAAAAGAGGCGAACATCAACTTTCAGGACATTGTGCTCTATCCCCAGGAGTGCCGCGTTGTGGTGCGGGGCCAGGAAATTAGCCTGTCTCCTAAGGAGTTTCGTCTGCTGGAGCTGTTTATGAGCCATCCCCGCCGCGTTTGGTCGCGGGAGCAGCTGATCGAGCGGGTGTGGGGACCCGATTTTATGGGCGATAGCAAAACCGTAGACGTTCACATTCGCTGGCTGCGGGAAAAGCTCGAAGCTGATCCCAGCCATCCCGAGTACCTCATTACCGTCCGGGGGTTTGGCTACCGATTTGGCTAAGTGTCCAGCACCTGGTCTCAGGTATGCTTAAATCCCTCCGGGGAATCCCCGCGTCTTCAGACCGGGGAGTAGCCAATGCTAAGCTAAGAGGGATGCCGTATGCAATCGCGACGAATTCAACAAGACGCATAGGATAATGCAGGCTGAGCTGTGGCAATCCTTGAATTTTTGCTGGGGCTGTTTTTGGGGGGGATTCTCCTAATCTGGCAGCGATCGCAGTTTGAGCGCCGTCTACGGTTTCTCCTGCGCGACCTCAAGCCCGACTTAACGGCAGCGCCCACTGCCTCCATCGCTTCCCAGCTTTCCCTGGCGATCGCCTACCAGCAGCAGGTACAGCAGCGGCTGGTCAATCAGCTCGACATCTACCGCAAGATCCTGGAGGCATCGCCCATTGGTTTTTTACAGGTTGACGACGAAAATCGCTTAATCTGGTCCAACCTCAAGGCCCGTCGGCTGCTTTGCATCAACCATCTGCCCACTGCCGATCCTCGGCTGTTGCTAGAGCTGGTGCGCTCCTACGAACTCGACGAACTCATCGATCGCACCCGGCAGACGGGGCAGACCTGCCAAAGCGACTGGACGTTTTACCCCGTCAACCCCGATCCCTCGAAAGTCCGCAAGCAGCGATTTTATGACCTGCGGGGCTATGGGCTTCCCCTGCCTCACCAGCAGATCGGCATCTTTATCGAAAGTCGGCAGGAAATTGCCACCCTGAAGCAGCAGCGCGATCGCTGGGCATCGGACGTGGCCCACGAACTCAAGACGCCGCTGACCTCCATTCGACTGGTGGCTGAGACTTTGCAGTCTCGCCTCGACAGCTCGCTACGGGGCTGGGCCGATCGGCTCGTGAACCAGACCACCCGCCTCAGCAACCTGGTGCAGGATCTCCTTGATTTGAGCTACCTGGAAAGCGAGTCTTCCCAGTGCCTACACGTAATGCCGACAGATTTGCCGGAGCTGATCCAATCAGCCTGGATGAATCTGGAACCCATTGCCCGCAAGAAAAACCTCCAGCTCGACTATTCTGGCCCTGAGCGGCTGATTGCCTACCTAGACGAAGCCCGCATTTACCGCGTGCTGGTCAACCTGTTTGACAACAGCATCAAATTTAGCCCCCCTTGGCGCACGATTCGGATTGCGCTGCTCGAACCCTCCCCAGCAGCTACCAGTGCGATCGCGACGGCCCCTGCCGCTGCCCCCCTGATTCGCCTAGACGTCATCGATGAAGGACCAGGATTTGCCGAGAACGACTTGCCCTATATCTTTGAGCGGTTTTATCGGTCTGATACGTCGCGATCGCGCTCTAGCTCAACAGCTCCACCGTCGCCCTCCCGACCGGCCTCAGAGCATGCTGCTCCTAGCGCTGCCGACAGCTTCAAAAACTCTCATCCCGGCAGCGGTAGCGGGTTGGGGCTCGCCATTGTGCAGCAAATTCTCGAAGCCCACCAGGGCACTATCCGGGCGCGCAACCACCCGGAAACCGGAGGAGCCTGGGTGATTATCACCTTCCCCCTCTGGCAAGACCTACCGACCCCATCCACCGAGCCAACGCCGATGCCTCATCCCGTCGTTGACATCAGCTAAGTGCTAAGCACGATTACATTCTGTGAGGTGTGCGCCCCGCCGGGGCGTACACCCCCAAGAAAAAATTTTGTTTAACTACTTAAACTCTGAAAATTCCCATTCACCAGTCGCACGATTTCCAAAGTCAATCCTGTACTATTTAGACACGGGTGGTTTAGCTACAGGCGGCTTAGCGTCTAAATCTAGGTTAGGCTAGCCGCTTGGTGTAGGATAATGCTGTCTCAAACCTTGCTGCTTTGGATGACGCCGTTTAGGAATTGGGTTGTCTTTGCCCATGGGTGAGCGATTGCAGAAAATTCTTTCCCAGTGGGGCGTTGCTTCCCGCCGGAAAGCGGAGCAGATGATTGCGGACGGTCGCGTTCGCCTCAACGGCACGGTCGCCCAAGTTGGTCAGGTTGCCGACCCAGAGCGCGATCGCATTGAGGTAGATGGTCAACCCCTGGTGACCGTCCATCGCCCTCGTCCAGTCTATCTGCTGCTCCACAAACCCGCCGGTGTTGTATCGACCTGCTTCGACCCCCAGGGGCGAACCACCGTGCTAGATCTAGTGCCGCCTGACTGGCAGCACCATGCGGGCCTTCACCCGGTTGGGCGGCTTGATACCGACTCAACCGGAGCCCTGCTGCTCACCAACGATGGGGAAGTCACTTTCCGTCTGACCCATCCCCGTCATGGGATCGCTAAGACCTACCGCGTTTGGGTTGCAGGCCATCCCTCCCAGGCTGCCCTGCATCAATGGCGCAGGGGCATTGTCTTGGATGGCAGAAAAACTCTGCCCGCCGAGGTCCACGTGCTCCGCACTAAGCCAGGTCAAACCCTGCTCCAGGTTATCCTGCAGGAGGGGCGCAACCGCCAGATTCGCCGCGTCGCTGCCCAAATTGGGCATCCAGTTGCACGGCTCCAGCGGGTTGCCATTGGCCCCATTCGGCTCGATGATTTACCAGTGGGCCAATGTCGTTCCCTGCGGGATGACGAGGTCGGGTATTTGATGACCCATAGCCAGGCAAGTTAAGGGCGATCGCCATCCCTGCTCATTCACCGCTCACTCATCGTCTGCTATCACCGTCTGTCACTACCCTGAACTACGCCCACTGCATCACACAATTCAATCAACGCTAGCGACCACGCAATTTACTTGCACGAATACTTACGAAAACAAGGCACACTATGTCAGGTTGGGGGAGTAGAAGCATGAGCCACGAGGTTCCCTATGTTGAACAAAGCCATCAGAGCGAAAAGCTCGCTCAGATTGGCGACTACCTGCGCCAGGTACGGGAAGAACGGTTGGTGTCGATCGAACAGATATCTGCGCACACCATGATTCAGGCGCGACTGCTGCGGGCCATCGAGGAAGGTGACCTGAGCCAGCTGCCCGAGCCCGTTTACATTCAGGGCTTTATTCGTCGATATGCCGAGGCGCTGGGCCTAGATGGAGCCGAGCTAGCCCATGCCTTTCCCGCCACACATGATATTCACGCTATTCAGCCATCCTGGAAAAGCTCTGCCGCTGCCCAGCTCCGCCCCCTGCATCTATACGCGGCCTATGTGGCCCTGATTGTGGCGGCTGTAAGCGGATTGTCCTACTTGCTAACCCCAGCCCTAACTCGCACGGCTAGCGTTCAGCAATCTCCCCTTTCTGGTGAGTCGCAGTCAGAAACCCCTGACCCCAATCAGCCCGCCATCGATTCCGCCCCTGAGCCCGCCCCCGAGGCTACCGTCTCTGAAGCCACCGTCGAATCAGGCGATACTCCCGACAGTGCCGAGTCCACCATCAGCTCAGTGACGCCCTCATCCCTCGCCACCGCAGACCAACCCGTTGAGGTGGCCCTAGAACTCACCGAACGTTCCTGGCTCCGAGTGGTTGTAGACGGCCAGAAAGATTTTGAGGGCGTTTTGCCAGAAGGCACCCAGCGCATCTGGACGGCTGACAGCCAGCTGACGGTACGGGCCGGCAACGCCGGGGGGGTGTTGCTGACCTATAACCAAGGAGATGCTCAGGTGATGGGAGATCCGGGTAGTGTTCAGGAACTTACCTTTTCTGCCGATGCCCCAGCACCGGGGCAGCTATCAGCATCTGATTCATCTACGCCCCCAGCCCAGACCGAGTAAGCTAGGCCCGACCATAGGTAACGGTCAGATTACGGAGGCGATCGCCCAACTCCTGGGTCAGCGCCTCGGGCCGATAGCGCCAGTTCCAGTTCTCCGAAGGCTTGCCGGGCAGGTTCATGCGGGCTTCCGTGCCTAGCCCCAGCACATCCTGGAGGGGAATGATGGCCTGATTGGCTACCGAACTTAGAGCCAGGCGAATCATGTCCCAATGGATGCCGTATGGACTGATATGGCCCAGATAGTTCACCACAGCCCCCCGCTCGTGGTCGCTGAGGGTTTCGTAGAACCAGCCCACCGTCGTGTTGTTGTCGTGGGTACCGGTGTAGACCAAGCAGTTTTGGGTATAGTTAAACGGCAGATAGGGGTTGTCTGACCCAGACCCAAAGGCAAACTGGAGGATTTTCATCCCCGGAAACTCAAACTTGTCCCGCAGCGCCTCTACCTCCGGGGTGATCACTCCCAGATCCTCCGCGATGATAGGCAGCTCCCCTAGAGTCGCTTCCAGGGTGTGGAACAGTTCCTCACCGGGGGCCTCTACCCAATGGCCGTTCATGGCCGTGGTTTCGCCTCCCTGCACCTCCCAGTAGGCTTGGAAGCCGCGGAAGTGGTCAATCCGGATAATGTCCACATACTCCAGCAGGGCCTGGAAGCGCTGCATCCACCACTTGTAGCCCCACTCCTGCATAGCCTGCCAGTTGTAAATGGGGTTGCCCCAGAGCTGCCCCGTCTCGCTGAAGTAGTCGGGCGGCACCCCCGCCATGAGAGACGGTTCGCCACTTTCCTCATTTAGGCAAAAAATGTTGGGCAGCTCCCAGACGTCGGCACTGTCATGGGCGACGTAGAACGGCATGTCTCCCACAATGGAGATGCCTCGCTCGTTGGCGTAGCGCTTCAGGTCACACCACTGGTTATGAAACTCAAACTGCCAATACTTATGGCGAAAAATCTTTGTTGCTAGCTTCTCGCGCCACTGACTCAGGGCTTCGGGTTCCCGTTTGGCGATCGCCCGATCCCACTGCGTCCAGCTCTTGCCGTCGTGAGCATCCTTAAGCGCCATGAAGAAGGCGTAGTCGTTTAACCAGAACTGGCGCTCCTGGCAAAAGGTTTCAAAAGCTTGGCGATCCTCCGGAGAAGCTTGGGCACCAAACGTGTCTGCCGCTTTTCTCAGGAGAGGGATTTTGACCGTTGCGGCTCCGTCGTAATCAACCGTATCCTCAGAAAACTGGGGCAAATCTCCGAAGTCACTTTCCTCTAGCAATCCCTTATCCCGGAGCTGATCCAGGTTGATGAGCATGGGATTGCCCGCCATCGACGAGTAGGACATGTAGGGGGAATTGCCGTGCCCTGTTGGTCCCAGGGGCAACACCTGCCAAATTTTCTGCTGGGTTTCACATAAGAAGTCAATAAACTGATAGGCCGCTCCGCCTACGTCTCCCATGCCGAAGCGCGTCGGAAAGGAGGTCGGGTGCAGGAGCAGACCGCTGGTACGGGGAAATGGCATAAAAACTTAACAGAGAACTCAGCTATAAAGGCCATCAAGCTTGAGGCTAATGCAACGACTCTAACATGCGACTCCGCCGATGGTATCGCCTCGGCAATATGTTAAGATACTCTGCAATTATGAGATGATCACTTTGGAGAGGTTAACCCACGAATGGAAGCAGCACTGCTGATTGCGAAGCTCCCTGAAGCATATTCCATCTTCGATCCCCTGGTAGATGTGTTGCCGATTATTCCCGTTTTCTTTTTGCTGCTGGCGTTTGTCTGGCAGGCAGCGGTTGGCTTCCGCTAAGCTCGATCGGTGTTGAACCTGGAGATTTCCCACAGGGACAGCTTCCAGATTCTGGCCTGGTGAAGCGTGAATGATTGGTTGAGTTTTGTTTTGCTCTCTTGCGATTTGTTTGGGTTATCAGGTGCTTTTAGGAGCACCTTTTTTATCAGAATTTTTCTCTCTGCGTCGGGTAGACTCATCTCCCAAAATCTCAACTTGCGGCCACTCCTTGCAGGGTGGTCGCTACACACCCAAGAAAATATTTCTGTTTAAGTAGAACTGTGTTGAAAAACGAAGATTAGAAAACCGGGGCGCTCCCCCGGTTTTCTAACATGAATTTAATTGTGCCGACCTACTTAACTGCTAATGACCGATGAACTACTGGTTAATGAAATCTGAGCCAGATGTTTACAGCATTGCTGACCTGGAGTCAGAAGGGGAAACCATCTGGGATGGCGTTCGCAACTATCAGGCGCGAAACTTCCTGCGGTCGATGGCGGTGGGCGATCGCGCTTTCTTCTACCACTCCAACACCAAGCCCCCCGGTATTGCCGGGCTGATGCAAATCGTGCAGCCTGACGTGACCGACCCTACCCAGTTCGACCCTAAGAGCAAATATTACGACCCCAAATCCTCCCCAGACGATCCCCGCTGGCAGACGGTGCAGGTCGCCTACATCCAAACCTTTCCCCGCCTGCTTACTCTGGAGAGCCTACGCCAGCAGTTTACCCCTGAAGAGCTCTGGATTTTGCGGCGCGGTAACCGCCTCTCGGTGATTCCGGTAGAGGCCCCCGTCGCCGAAAAGATGCTCGCCCTGGCCACCGCCGATTCTCCCCAAACCTGACGACTCCCTAGCCGGGCGGACCCGCTCCAGGAGCCTCTGGCAGCCAGACGATCGCCGCTGTACCAGGTCGCTCCAGCCGCTCGGCATACCGCTTTAGCTCAGGCGGTACCAGGTCGCTTGCCGCAATAGGGCTAACGATTTGAATATCGCCCCGCATCTGGTGCAGCAGCTCTCGGGCGATCGCCAGCCCCAGCCCCGTTCCCGGAATCGTTCCCTCTGCCTGCACCCCGCGAAAATGGCGCTGAAACAACCGGTCCTGATCCTCCTGAGGAATGCCCAGCCCAGTGTCGGCTACTATGATGGCTTGCCCCTGGGCCGTGGCCACACCACCACAGATGATGACGGCTCCAGGCTCCAGCGTGTATTTTAGGGCGTTGTCAATCAGGTTACTGAGCACCTCGCGGATGGCTCGCAGGTCCACCCATACTGGGGGCCGGTTGGGCGGACAGTCCACCATCATCCCGATGCCTTGATCCTGAGCGATCGCCGCCGCCGTATCCACCAGGGGTTCCAAAATCTGGGCAATCGAGTGGGGCGCAACCTGGAGATTCTCTGCAAGAAACTGTGCCCCTGACAGCGGTCTTGAGCTGGGCAAGACTGGTTCTGGTGACGTCTGTAGTGATTGAGCGGGGGAATCCAGCTCCCCTGCGAGCGTCGTTGCTGATCCCTCAGCAGCAGCAGACGGCAGCAGCGGCTGGGGACGGAACGTCTGGTCAAACTGCTGGAGCAAATCCTGTAGGCGATCGCTCTCCCGCACAATCCCCTCGACCACGCTGCGATTCTGGTCATCCGGCTCCAGCCGCTTCAGCAAAAGCTTGCCAAAGGTTCTCAGGGCCGTTAAAGGATTGCGGATCTGGTGCAGCAAATCGTCCATCTGATCCTGCTGCTGCTGCTGCACTTGGCGATAGGTGGAGTGCTGTCGCCGTAGCTCCAGCTCCAGCCAAGTAGCCCGATGATCTAGGACACAGGCTGACGCCAGCGTTTGCGCAATCTGCTCGATCTGGTGCTGCTCCTGCTCGCTCCAGAGGCGATCGCTGCGAGCCGTCACCAGCAATCCCATCACCACCCCCTGATGGGCCAGCGGCGTAAAAACCTGGCCCTGGTAGAAAGGCGACTGATTGGCCAGGTTGAGCTTCACCTCACTAGCCGGGTCATCCGCAAAGGTTGGCTCAAACGCGGGATTCGCCCCGCTCACGGGCGCTTCACTGCTCTGCTTTGCGCGGTCTTGATTGGTCATCTGCGCCTGGCAATCAGGGGCTAATTCCTGGGCTGCGGGCAGCGAGCGGATTTGCTGCATCATCGGCGACGCCAGCTCATCTGGAATTGATTGCCAGGAGGTCTGGGCATCTACCGTATCTGGCGATAGCCACGCCATTATGCTTGCGGCACTCCACTGCGAAGCCTTCTCTGGATAGGCCATGACGGGCACCAATCGGGCCACCGCATCCGGGGCGCTGGCGTCTGGCGCTTCATCCGTCAGATACACAATGCTAAACGCCGCCCCCAATCCGTGGGTCAAGAGGTCGACCTGCGCCTGACATAAATCCAGAAACTCGGAGCTGAAGGCCATTGACATACCGTAAGCTAATGAAGCGATTCCTTAACGTTACCTTACAAAAAAAACTGGGTGAGCTGCCAAGCCCTGACCCAGAAAGAGTTTGACTGGTTGTATTAGGGTTTAGGTCGCCGGTGCGATCGCCAGCTGGTTGGGCGATCGCACCAAATCCTGACGCCACAAGTATCCGACCGGCCCAACTACCGCTTGGTAAGCTGGGTCAGCACTTCGTTGGAGCGCTCTACAAACGCTTTCATGTCCTCAGGCGTAAAGCTCTTTTGGGCCATCAGCGCCAGGTCATAGATGTGATGGCAGAGCTTGGTAGCCAGCGCAGCAGACGGTGACTCGCCCTCGTCCGTGATGATGGACGCTTGGCCCAGCTCCAGCACGTTTTGCACCAGGGGATGAGCGGTATTCACCATAAGAATATGCTCTTCGGGGAAGGTGGCGGTTTGCTGCTGCAGCATGGCGGTCATGTCCATCAGGCGGCGCATGGCTTCGGGTACCAGCACCATGGCGGGCGGCACAGAGGGATCATCGGACTTGAGGGCCTGGGTTTTGACGTTGATCTTGGGCTTATTTAGCGCCTTCTCAAACAACTCCTTAATCTGGTCGCTGCGGGTTTTGTTGGTGCTGGGGTCAACGATTTCCTTCTCCTTGTCCTTGTCTACCAGGGTGTCGTCCAGCTCCGCGTCCACGCGGGAGAACTTCACGTCGGTGTACTCCCGCTCCAGGAAGCTGATGAAGTGGGTGTCGATGAAGGAGTCCATAAACAGCACCTCCAGCCCCTGGCTCTTGTGCAGCTCTACATAGGTGGCCTGAGCCGCCGGATCGGTGCAGTAGAACACGCGGTTCTCGTGCTTCTCTTTATTGCGCTCCAGATACTCCTTGAGGGTGGTGTAGGAGTAGCCCCGCTCGTCGGTAGCGGTGGCAACGTCGTCACTGTCTACCGAGGCCCAGGCATCGCCCTCCTCGGCCTGCACCTCCACCTTGGGTTCGTCGGACTGGGCCAGATCCGCCGTGGTGCGGAAGATGAGGATATCCTCTACCTGTTTCTTAAATTTGTCGTCGTTGAGGGAGCCAAACTTGACGAAGGTGCCCAAATCCTGCCAGCAGCGGATGTACTGCTGGCGGTCGTCGCGGTATAGCTCTTTGAGGCGATCGCCCACCTTCTTGGCAATATAGTCCGCGATGCGGCGCACGGTGCGATCGTTCTGCAAAAAGCTGCGGGACACGTTGAGGGGAATGTCAGCGCTGTCGATCACCCCCTGCAGCGGCAGCAGGAATTTGGGGATCACCTCTTCGCAGTTGTCGCTGACAAATACCTGGTTGCAGAACAGCTTGATATGACCCTTGGTCACGTCAATATCGGGCTTCAGCTTGGGGAAATAGAGAATGCCGTTGACCACAAAGGGATAGTCCGTATTCAGATGCACCCACAGCAGGGGATCTTCCTGGAACGGGTAGAGGTAGCGGTAGAACTCCAGGTAATCTTCATCGCTGAGGGCGCTAGGTGACTCTTTCCACGGAGCCTTTTGCTTGTTGATCTGCTCCCCGTCTAGCTTGATGGGGAAGGGCATGAAGTCGCAGTAGGTGGTGATCAGCTGCTTGATGCGGGCCGGTTCTAGGTACTCCACCTCTTCGTCCTGGAGGGTAAGGGTGACAGTGGTGCCTCGCTCCGTACGGGAAGACTCGCTCAGCTCAAACTGGGTGGTGCCATCGCAGCTCCAGTGCACGGGCTGCGCCCCCTCCTGATAGGACAGGGTGTCCACCTCAACGTGGCTGGACACCATAAAGGAGGAATAGAAACCGAGACCGAAGTGGCCAATAATCTGCTCGTCGCCGCTGCCCTTGTACTTCTGGACAAACTCTTCGGCACTGGAAAAGGCCACCTGGTTAATGTATTTCTTCACCTCGTCGGCGGTCATGCCGATACCGTTATCGCTTACGGAGAGCTGCTTTTTGTCTTTGTCAATCGTAATGATGATTTCTGGATCGCCCATCGCCCCAGAGAATTCGCCGGAGCGGGACAGCATACTCAGCTTTTTGATGGCGTCTACCGCGTTAGAAACCAGCTCTCGCAGGAAGATCTCGTGGTCGGAGTAGAGCCACTTCTTGATAATCGGAAAAATGTTCTCAGTATGGATACTGATGTTGCCCTGTTCGAGGATAGTAGTCATGGTCTCCGTCAGTAATGTCTAAGGGATGTCTAAGAAATGTTTAAGGCGCACGAGATGTCTGAAGGACGACCCAGTGCGTGAACCGGGATGACTAATCTGCGATCTTATCGATGGACTCTATTGTAATCGGCAGGTTATCCCCCCCTGCAGAATGCGGATTTCCCTACATTGGCTACGCTAATTTCAGACGACACCTGATAAAATATCTGGGTCGTGCAGGTTAAGACGGTCTTGAGTCAATCGATAGATATTCCCAAGGTAGACGAGTATTTACAAGAACTGGCGGCGATTCAGCAAACGGGAGCAAAGCGGGTGGCCATCCTCGGCTCGCGCCACGTGCCCATCACCCACCAGAACTTAATTGAGCTGATGAGCTTTGCGCTGGTGGAGGCAGGCAACTACCTACTCACGTCGGGGGCCACTGGAACGAATTCTGCCGCCATTCGAGGGGCAATGCGGGCCAATCCCAACCTGTTGACGGTGATTCTGCCCCAGAGCATGAAGCGCCAGCCCCGCGAGTCTCGCAAGCAGCTTGAGCAGGTGATTCACCTCGTCGAAAATCCCGAGAATGACGACCTGTCTCTGGCGGAGGCCAGCGCCATCTGTAACCAGGAAATTATTGCTCGCTGCCAGCAGCTGATCTGCTTTGCGTTTCACGACAGTCACACGCTGCTGAAAACCTGTCAGGACGCCGAAGATCAGCGGAAGGTCGTGACCCTGTTCTATCTGGATTAGACTGGATTTGGCAGATTCCCTGGAAAACTTCCCCTTAGAAACCAGAATTAAATAATCTGTGCGATCGCCCTTTCCGTACTGGCTTGGCATTGCCAAGCCCCTATCCAGGGAATTGCACCTTCATTTAGTTCTTATTCCTGGCATCAGGGCAAATGGCCATTTGCCCCTACCGGCTGTTTTAGGCGTAGACTTTTTCGAGAAATGCCCAGACCTGACTGAATGGAATTTCTAAACCCCATGCTTGCCCATCTTCCCGTAATTCCGACGCTGCTGGTGAGTATCGTCGTGGCTTCCCTGCTGGTCTATGTACCGTTTTTGCCCGTGGCCTACGCCCGTCTCCGCGTCGGCTACAACTGGAGTGCTCCCCGCAATATGTTCGACAAGCTGCCCGACTACGCCCAGCGGGCCACCTGGGCACATCAGAATGCGTTCGAATCGCTCATTATTTTTGCCCCAGCGGCCCTGATGGCGATCGCCACCCAGGTCACCTCGCCTTGGGCCAGCAGCGCTGCCGTCGCCTACCTGGTCGCCCGCCTGCTGCACTCGGTGTTCTACATCCTGGACGTGCCCATTGCGCGATCGCTCATGTTTGCGATCGCCTCCCTAGCCAGCTACACCCTATTCGCCCTCAGCCTGAAAAGCGCCGCCCTATTCTAGCTCTCTGCAGGTTGGCGTTGAGCAAAGCGAAACCCAACAATTTTGTCGCGCACATCCAGCAGCGCACACCTGAATGCAAAGGTGGGGCCGGAAAGATAGCGTGAGGTGGGCACTGCCCACCCTACGGGGAAGCGGGTGGGACAGCAGAGATGGTATCTTAGCCAGCAGAACGACTCAGTGGATGATTGTTATGGCTTCTTCCTACTCCTTCGACATCGTTAGCGACTTTGACCGGCAAGAGCTGGTCAACGCGTTAGATCAGACGCGACGGGAGATTATCAGCCGCTACGACCTCAAAGACAGCAAGACCACCATCGACCTAAACGACGACTCCCTGGTGATCGAAACCAACAGCGAGATGACCCTCCAGTCGGTGCGGGACGTACTGCAAGCCAAGGCCGCCAAGCGCGACCTGTCTCTGAAGATCTTCGACTTCGGCACCATCGAGTCCGCCAGCGGCAACCGGGTGCGTCAGGAGGTGACCCTGCAAAAGGGCATCAGTCAGGAAATCGCCAAGAAAATCTCCAAGCTGATCCGCGATGAGCTGAAGAAAGTGCAGGCGTCTATTCAGGGTGATTCGGTGCGGGTGTCGAGCAAGTCCAAAGACGATTTGCAGGACGCCATCCAGCTCATCAAGCAGGAAGACTGGCCGGTAGCCCTCCAGTTTACGAATTATCGCTAGAACTGAGAAACTAGGAAATGACCACATCGGTCATTTGTTCCAGCTCGACCAGATTGCCATCCGGGTCACGAAAGCAGGCTGAAACAAAGCCCTGGTCAGGAAAATTGGTTTTTCTCGGTTGAACCGGCTGAGGCGAGTGCCTCCGGTTTTGAATTCGACGTATTCGTCCACATCATCTTCGAATTGAACGGGCAGACCCAGCACGTCACGACAGCAGGCTTTGCAGGCTGGGAAGTTTTCCACATTTAGCCGGGTGTTCAAAAGCTCAGAGAGAGCCTGCTAGAGCACTTCGGCAAACTGGAAGCTCCCCGTGTTAAGCGGCAGTTTCTTGCAGTGGGTGAACCAGATTTGCACCACCCTGGAGATTAATCTTATCCACATCGATGGCAAAACCGCCCGGGGTGCTGATGACCGTGAGAGCAAGCTCAACAGCAGCAGTGGCAAGGCATTGAGTTTAGCTACCAGGAGACGACTGAGGCGGGGCACCATCGCATTGAACATCGGCAACTCTGGGCCGTGCCCCTGAGTAAAGTCCCTGAGTTGCCCCAGGCAAGCAAGTGGAGTGGTTTAGCAAGTTTGGTGATGGTCAAACGCACTCGACAGTTATGGAACAGGACGACCACTGAGGTCTGCTTCTACATCAGCAGCTTAGAGGCCGATGCCGCCCGGTTAGCACGAGCCATCCGCTCCCACTGGGGCATCGAGAATAGTCTGCACTGGGTCTTGGACGTTACCTTTGCTGAAGATGATAGTCGCATTCGTCAGAACCACGGACCGGAGAACATTGGTCTGTTGCGCCGTTTGTCGGTGAATTTGCTCAAGCGCGAGACCTCCAAGCAAAGTCTCAAGCAAAAACGCTATCGAGCGGCGATGGATAATGATTTTTTGGTCAAAGTCGTGACCGGGGAATCCGCTCAGTAGAGCAACTGCTCTGTTTGGGAAAAACTTGACCATTAGCTAGAATTTGACCTGAGTGACGCCCTCCTATTGCGAGGAGCCTGAGTTCAATGACGTTGCCCTCGTGTGCTCAGGAACGGAATCTGCAAAAACAGAGGGAACAACTCACCCATCTTTTG
>JBHJGR010000324.1:0-24800 GCA_050331615.1 Elainellaceae cyanobacterium | reverse complement strand
TATTAGTTGTTGGAAGTAGGGGTTGCGGTTTAAAGGGGTACAAAATTAGCGGAACTGTGGGGCGGGCGGCGCCCCAGTGTCCCGCCTCAAATTAGTACCTTCGGGGACGAGTGGCCAAGGCAAAATGCGGTCGGTTAAGCTGGAGCGACCTGCATTGTGGGCATACTAGCCCTGTCCTGTCGCCATCAAGCCCGTGAGTCCTCAAATTAAAACCGCTAGCTTTCTCAATGACCTGGATCGGGTCGCCCAGGTGCGGGCTCAGATCGCCACTGCCTTGAGTCGCATGGTGGAGACTCTGGAGCGATCGGAACAGGGGGGACAGTCGGCCTCCGGTGAATTTGGGCTGGCCCGCGAGATTGAGGATCTGACCCGCGTTTCCCAGGGATTGCGGCAGGGGGTGTTTCGGCTGCTGGTGCTGGGGGACATGAAGCGGGGCAAGAGCACGCTGCTGAATGCCCTGCTGGGGGAGAATCTGCTGCCTAGCGACGTCAATCCCTGCACCGCCATTCTCACTGTGCTGCGGTACGGACCAGACAAGCAGGTGAGCGTCTATTTCAAAAACGGTCGATTGCCAGAAACGCTGGATTTCAAGACCTTCAAGCAGCGCTACACCATCGACCCAGGGGAGGCCAAGCGGCTGGAGCAGCAGCAGGAAGATGCCTTTCCCCATGTGGACTATGCGGTGGTTCACTACCCCCTGCCCCTGCTACAGCGGGGCGTAGAAATTGTGGACAGTCCCGGACTCAACGACACCGAAGCCCGCAGTGAGCTGTCCCTCAGCTACATCCAAAACTGCCACGCCATTCTCTTTGTGCTGCGGGCTACCCAGCCCTGTACCCTGAGCGAACGCCGCTATCTGGAGAACTACATCAAGGATCGGGGCCTATCGGTGTTTTTCCTGATCAATGCCTGGGACCAGGTGAAAGAAAGCCTCATTGACCCCGACGATCCAGAGGAACTGGAGGAGGCGGAGCAGCGGCTGCGGCGGGTGTTTCGCTCCAACCTGGCGGAGTATTGCCGGGTGGATGGCTATGACATGTACGACGAGCGGGTGTTTGAGCTGTCCTCCCTCCTGGCGCTGCGGCGGCGGGTGAAGGATGCGGATGCCTCTTTGGACGGGACGGGATTTCCGGCGTTTCTAGGGGCGCTGAACACCTTTTTGACCCAGGAAAGGGCAATTTCTGAGCTGCGGCAGGCCCGGATTCTGGCCCGCCAGGTGCATCGCCAGATCTCGGAAGCCGTGGCCCGTCGCCTGCCCCTGCTGGATCAGAGCGTGGAGGAGCTGAAGCAGCGCCTGCTGTCGGTGGAGCCGGAGTTCACCAAGCTGATGGACATCCGGGAGCAGTTTCGCGGCGACATTCACCGACTGCGGGATGCGCGATCAATGGCGATCGCCGATTCTTTCCGCTCCTACGTCATGAACCTGGAGCACACCTTCGAAGAAGACTTTGACCGCTACCAGCCCAAGCTCAACTTCTTTGACCTGCTCAGCAAACGTCAGCGGGAAGCCTTTGAACAGGCCATGCAGACGGCTTTCCAGCAGTACGCCAACGACAAGTTCTATGCCTGGAGCCGCGAAGCCCAGCACGACCTGGAGGCCGCCTTTGGCCAACTTTCTCGCACCGCTGAACGCCACAGTGTTGCCTACACTCAGGTGACGGACGCCATCAGCGCCAAGCTGGCAGGACGAAAGATCGAAACCCGGCCCCGCACCTCCATCTCCGAGGATGATTCCCCAGCCTGGGCCAAATGGGCCATGGGAGCCATCTCTCTGGCGCGGGGCAACGTGGCGGGGGTGGCGCTGGCGGGGGCTGGCTTTGACTGGCAAAACATTCTGCTGAACTTCCTCACGGTCACCAGCGTGGCGGTGATTAGCCGCAGCATCTTTGGTATCGTGTTGGGGCCGATCTGGCTGGCGCTGATGGGGCTGGGGCTGGGAGTGGTGCAGGCGGACCAGGCCCGTAAGGAAATCCTCAAAGCCACAAAGCGGGAGCTGGTGAAACATTTGCCCCAGGTGGCCCAGGAACAGTGGCAGCCAATTTACAACGCGGTGCGGGAGTGCTTTGAAGTTTACGAGCAAGAAGTGATGAGCCGCATGGATGACGACATCCGTTCCCGCAAGGGCGAGCTGGAAAGCCTGCTGGCCCAGAAGCAGTCCCGCGAGGTGGATCGCGATCGCGAGGTCGAGCGGCTCAAGGCGTTTGAAGGGGCGATCGCCACCGACTATCAAGCCATTGAAAGTGCCTACCAGACCTTACTTTCAGTTTGACTCATCTTCATAGCGGCAGAGTTCCTATCATCCAAAGTCAAGTCTTTTTTTTGCTCTCAAATTCTCCCTAGGGGCGATGGGGATTAGGAAAAAACGAGGTGGAATTGAAATGTTGTCACCTCATCGGTCGTCCCACAACAGCAGGGGAAAGCCGGATGGGAAACAGTGACTTTTAACCTGGTGTGGCCTCTGATGCCTATCCAAAGTCCCTAACGGCGTTTTTGGACGGGTTTTAAGGCGGTTGCCAGGGAAGACGCTTCACCATCTTTAAGTTATTTGGAGAGGAAAAATTATGGTTGGGACACTCCCCGATACCAAACGCGCCGCGATCGCCGAAAAGCTGGCGGATATGCGCGCCATTCAAAACCTGATCGTGGACAACGAGCAGCAGTTCCTGAAGGAATGCCAGGACGCGGACATTCGCGATCGCCTGGAAGATATGCTGGACGACGACCGGAAGAACCTGGGTATTCTGGAAACCGTGATCACCGAGTACGGCATCCAGTCCAAGCCCAAGGAGAAGGTCAACCAAATGGTGCAGCAGGCCCAGCAGATGATGGGCAGTTCTGAGCTGGATATGTACGAAAAAATGTCCCAGCACGAGCTGCTGAAGCACGGCCAGGTGATGTCCGGTATCGTGGTTCACAAAGCGGCTCAAATCGCTGAGGCAGACATCAAAGAAACCATCACGCCCATCCATACGGTGAACTTTGAAAACCGTGCCCACCAGGAGCAGCTCAAGGGCATTCTGGAAGTGCTGGGGACCCGCGAACTGACCGGCCAGGAGCCGGAGCAGGGCATCTGGGGCCGCGTGCAGGACGCTCTCTCCGCCATGACGGGTGCGGTCGGCAGTGCCGTCACCCAGACCTCTGACCAGAAGGATCTACGAGTGCAGGACGTGATTCGGGCAGACCACCAGCGGGTGCGCACCCTGATAGGTGAAATCAAGCGCACCGACGATGCCAGCAAGCGTCAGGAGTACTTTGATCAGCTCTACTCTGACCTGATTGTCCACTCCAAAGCTGAAGAGCAGGTGGTCTATCCCAAAATCAAGTCTTTCTTTGGTGAAAGCAACACTCAGGAACTCTACGACGAGCAGGCCGAGCTGGAGCGTCTGCTCAACGATATGAGAAACCTCAGCCCCATGTCTGAGGAGTTCATGGGCAAGCTCAACCGGGTGCGGGAAGTGGTGCGGGACCACACCACCGACGAGGAAGTTAACATGTTTGCCTCCATCCGCAAGCACTGCACCTCCGAGCAGCAGCAGCAAATGGCCACCGAGTTCAAGGAAGTCAAGAAGCAGCTCCAAACTCAGATGGCGGGCTAGTTAGCCATTCTCCTGGGGTGCGTTACTCAACGCACCCTACCGCTGGACTGTAAAGCTGGCTGTGCCGCCTGCGCGATCGCCCGATACTACTCCATTCTGACTGGAGCCGCTGTAGGCCGATTGCCCAGGACGCAGCGTAACCACAACCGTGCCGCCTTGATTGGGAGCGATCGCCCCCCCATGAACTGCGGCACTACAAATCGAGGAGTCCACCGCGTAAAAGCCACTGCCCCACACAGGATGCAGCTCTCCCCCCGCCGGACAGTAGTAGGCAACGGGCTGGTCAATCTGCTGCCGACGATCTTGGGCAGTGATTTCCCAGGTAATGGGGTAGACGGGTAAGCGACCCTCTGGGGTATCGAGGGCGATCGCCACCGTGTCCCGCAGGTTGATGAACGTGAAGCTACCCGCCGCCGCTCCCTGAGCCGCTGTAGTGACCTCGTTCTGGGTGGTGCTGGCATAGGCGGACTGACCGGCCAATCTGCGGATGGCGATCGCCCCCCCACTTTCAAAAGTAATTAGCCCAGCGTGAACCGCCGCCGTGCAGATGGAGGAGCGATCGCTGTACACATCGCTGCCCCATACTGGGGCGGCGTTTCCGTTTGCGAGACAGTAGTAGGTGAGATCCCGTGGCGAGTCCGACGGCTGAGATGCGGTAGTGGCCCAGTCGATGGTTTGAATGGTATCCGGAGTCGCCCCGACCGCCCCTATTCCAGCTAACCAGGTCAGCACCAGCAGCAAAGCTGCTGTAACCGTTACCGATACTTTGCCCACTGACCTATGCTTGAGACTGCTGGGAGGATAATTGCTCATGGCTCTGTCTGATTGATGACCGTGGAGGCTCGTTTATGGGAGACTCCCATCCAGCGACGGATGTCCTCACCAATATACTGGCAATCTCAGTCGCCCTGCGCTTCGTGCCTCTCTTTGGTCTAAGTTTCAAACTACTAGCGACCGAAGCGATCGCGTTCGATATCACAAATTGCCTTTTCCCAGTGCCACTGGGCATTCCGGTCAGGGAATCTTTCCTGTAACCGTGCTACCAGCCGGAGCGCAGTTGGTCGCCCTACCAGGCAAATTAATTTAGACTCAGTGCCGCTTTTAACAAATAACTGTGAACAGGCTGACGTGAGTGACTGGGCTGCTGAAGTCGATAAAGCCGATGGTGGAGGCGGCGCGGGCGGTGCAGGTAATGGCGGCAGCGGAACCGGCAATGGAGGTGGCTGTAGTGGCGGCGATGAAGCAGTAGGTGGAGCAGGCGGTGGTGAAGCGGGTGACGCATCGGCTGCCGAGGACGGCTGTGGATTGAGTTGCTGATGCTTTGGAGCCTTATTCTCTTGCGGGTCTTTATCCTCTTTTGATTCTTTAGGCTGCGGATTAGGTGAAGGCGATCGCCACAGCTTTTCTGGCAGATTAGATCGCGTTGCTGGTATGGTTTGCGTGGGTTTTGTCGATTGTGGTGGGCGATCGCCCCGGTTGAGGTGATGGCGTCGGTGCCGCGTTGCGGCCATATTTTTGATCCGCTGCCTTCTGGCCAGTTCCTGAATATGATTTTGTCGCTTTTGCTGGGTTTGCCGTAACCAGAGAACCAGAACCAGCCCACAGCCAATTACGAAAATTAAGGCAACCATAAGACCCTCTGCAATGCACCGCCCAACCTCCAGTAAGTCCGAAGGCTATTGTCTACCCTTCCCAGGAGGGAGTTAGCCCTGCTAGCTGAAACAACTGAAAATCTATGCCATTCGGCCAAGTGGCACCTGATTCTTCCGGGAATTTCCTCTCGACATCCCTCCCTGGCTAGGTTTTCGCTGACCAGTCTGGGAAGTGAAACTTTCCTGCCCCTGACCCGATTTTTAGGCGGATAGGGTTAGAGCTATCAAGCCACAACGCTTTGTAGCTCAAGACATCGCGCCTAAAACGTATGGGGGAGTTTCTATGGTTAATGATGCTGGAAACCGCATGAAGCGAGCCACCAAGCTCTCGTTCAATGGCGGCTCGAAAACAATTAGTGAAGAAATAGGGGGGGGCGATCGCCGCGACTACTTCCAATTGGAATTCGGCCCCCGCAGCAGCAGCATTCAAGCCGATCTGTCTACCTTTGGTGGACGGGCCAAGATGCATTTATTCAATGACCGCAACGGCAACGGACGCATCAACAAGGGCGAAAAGGTTGCCCGGTCCAAGCGGCGGAGTGCGGGTGAGGAGACCCTGTCATTTAATAACTTAGACAGCAACGGAGCCTACTACCTCCGTATCAAGCCCAAAGGCAGCAGCACCGTTGACTATCAGCTCACCCTCGCCGATGAGGGCGGCAGCGGCGGCAGTGCCCCTGCGGACGATCGGGGTTCAGGACGGCTGGGGCGATCGGATAGCTGGAATGCCAGCTTCCTCAACCGCTCCAGGAGCAACCTGCAGGACTATGAGAGCTACGACTTTAGCCGTGCCGATGCCAGGATGGATTTGGGCGATCGCAGCACCAATGGACGTACCGTCGCCGAGCTAGACGTCAGCTTCCGGCGTAAGCGCCCCACCGACGGGGTGAACAAAAATCGGTTTGCGATGGAAGCCTGGACCACCGTAACTCTGGAGGCAGGCGAGTTTTATCGAGTCACCAGCGACTCCGACGACGGCACCCGCTTTATGTTCACCGACCCCAGCACGGGTAAGATCTCGGCTGAGTTGGCAGGCGACTGGCGCAGACGCAGCACCCGCTCCCCCGACTGGACTCAGGTGATTACTCCTACCCAGGACGGGGAATATAACTTCGTAGTCCAGTATTTTGAGAATCGGGGCAAATCCGTCATCGACGTTGCGCTGGAGGAAATCGACCTTCAAGCTCAAATCAAGGACTCTGCCCTGAATCTGCGCAGCACCCCGTCCACCCTCAACAACACTCCCATCGGTGCGGTGGACATTGGCGAAATCATCACCGTCAATCGGCAGCTGCCCTCCACCAACGACCCGGTCTATCGGGATTGGTATGAGGTGGTCACCCTCGATGGCACCAAGGGATACATCACGGCAGACGATCGCTTCGTCAATGTCTTCAGCGACGCTACGGCGGATGAAATCGTCTCGCTGGTAAACGATGGCACGCTGCCCCCCGCACCGCCTACGACCCCAGGGGACGGCGGCGCACCACCAACCCCGCCGCCGCCGCCCGCACCAGGCTTCTCCCAGGGAGTAATCAGCTCCAAGGTATGGATTACGTCGGACGACAAGATTGCCTTCCGCAGCGACAAGAGCATTTCCGGTGCAGAACTGGGCCGCCTCAGTGCCGGAACGCCGCTGACACTCATTGGTAAAGAAGTGGGAGGCCGCTACCTTAACGGCTTTGACTCCTGGTATCGTGTCCAGGTCAACGGCCAAGAAGGGTATGTGGCATCTTATTATGTGGACGTGCTGGATGATGGTGGCCTGTACGAAACCGCCATTTCCAAAGACAATCCCCTCTACAAGCCCCACCTCAATGAGGCGGAAAATCCCACCTACTACTCCCAAAGCTACCGTCCCTTTATCGAAAGCGCTGCCGCTCGCTACGACTGGCTACAGCCATCGGTGATTGGGGGCATCGGTTCCCGCGAATCTGCCTGGGGTCGCATCCTCAGCCCAAGGGGACCAGGCGGTACGGGCGACGGCGGCCACGGTCGTGGCCTGATGCAGATTGACGATCGCTTCCACGCCAGTTTCATCAATACGGGAGCCTGGCGTGACCCCAAAGCCAGCATTGACTATGGCATCGACAAAGTGCTGGCCCCCAACTATGGCTACCTGGATCGGAATACAACCCTGGAAGGTGTCGATTTGCTGCGGGGAGCACTGGCGTCCTACAACGCCGGACTGGGCAGCGTTAAGCGGGCACTGGCGGAAGGCCGCGATGTCGATTACTACACCACGGGGCAGGACTACTCCTGGGATGTGCTCAATCGGGCAGGCTTCTTCCAGCTAAATGGCTGGGCCTAATGCCAATCCAAAAGCCCTACGGGCTAAGGGTCGAGTGTCCTAGCGCGAAAGCGTAGTGCTGTAACTCGCAATGACCCAACTCTCGTGGCGCAGGCAGCCTGCGCCACTTCTCTTTTTGAGAGATAGGCGTACATGTTGGGGAGTCGGGTTACCATAGTAAACTCATGGGCATTTTGAGTAGTCTTCACTGGCTCTGGTTTTCATCCGCCCGCTCTTGCTCATTTCACCCAACCCGTACTCTCGATCGCAACGATAGGAGTTGACCCGTGACCCGGACTAATCTGGATTTTCTTGTAGAGACTGACGCCGCCGCTGCTGAACTGATTCACCACGAACTCGAACGCCAGCGTGAGCACCTGGAGCTGATCGCCAGCGAAAACTTCACCTCCCCGGCAGTGATGGCAGCCCAGGGTTCCGTACTCACCAACAAATATGCAGAAGGTCTCCCCGGCAAGCGCTACTACGGCGGCTGTGAGTTTATCGACCGCATGGAGCAGCTAGCCATCGATCGCGCTAAGGAGCTATTCGGTGCCGCCCACGCCAATGTCCAGCCCCACTCCGGTGCCCAGGCCAACTTTGCCGTGTTTCTGGCGCTGCTCCAGCCGGGGGACACGATTATGGGCATGGATCTCTCCCACGGTGGCCACCTCACCCACGGTTCTCCAGTGAACGTGTCGGGCAAGTGGTTCAACGTCTGCCACTACGGCGTCAGCCAGGAAACCGAGGAGATCGACTACGACCAGGTGCGGGAGTTGGCCCTGCAGCACAAGCCCAAGCTGATGATCTGCGGCTATTCGGCCTACCCGCGCACCATTCACTTTGACCGCTTCCGGGCGATCGCCGATGAAGTCGGGGCCTATCTGCTGGCCGACATCGCCCACATTGCCGGTCTGGTAGCGGCGGGGCTGCACCCCAACCCCATCCCCCACTGCGACGTGGTCACCACCACCACCCACAAGACTCTGCGGGGTCCACGGGGCGGCCTGATCCTCACCCGCGATCCAGAACTGGGCAAAAAGTTTGACAAGGCCGTGTTTCCAGGAACCCAGGGGGGGCCACTGGAGCACGTCATCGCCGGCAAGGCCGTGGCCTTCGGGGAAGCCCTCAAGCCCGAATTCAAAACCTACTCTGCCCAGGTGATTGAGAACGCCCAGGCTTTAGGTCGCCAGTTGCAGAACCGGGGCTTCAAAATCGTCTCTAACGGTACCGACAATCACCTCATCCTGGTGGATTTGCGCTCCATTGGCATGACGGGGAAAGTGGCCGACCAGCTGGTGAGCGGCGTGAATATCACGGCCAACAAGAACACGGTGCCGTTTGACCCCGAATCGCCCTTCGTCACCAGCGGCCTGCGGCTGGGCTCCCCCGCCATGACCACCCGCGGCATGGGTGCGGCAGAATTTACCGAAATTGCTGATATCATCGCCGATCGCCTCCTGACGCCGGAAGAGGAGCCGATCGCCCAGGGTTGCCGCCTGCGGGTGAAGAAACTGTGCGATCGCTTCCCTCTCTACCCCCACCTCACCATCCCCCAACCCGCTCTGGTGTAGGACACTGGCTACAGCCCAAACTTTTTTGAAGTAGATTTTCCCCGAAGCAAACTCCACTTCCTAACTCAACAGATCCTCTGGCCCGGTGCCCCACCGGGCCATTGCCATGTTTAGGAGATTTTTGAAAATGGTCCTGCCCGATGACCTAGGGGCAAATGGCCATTTGCCCCTACCGATCGTTTAACTGAGGGTAGAATTTTTCCCAGAAATCGCTTCAACAGGTCATCCGGGTCTTAAGAGAGGTTAGCGGTAGAGATAACTCGGCGGGGAACAGTGAACCCAATGCCAATTCCTGTGCTGTCACATCCCATCTCATTGCACTTGGCGCTGAATGGGTCTAGACTCTGCTACAGCACAAATTTACAAATCTGAACCTGAGCGACACGACAGATGCCGTCCCAGCTATATCATCTGGTTGCATTCCTAATTTCAGTGATCGTGGTGCTCCTGAGCACTCCGATTGTGAAAGCGATCGGGCTGACGAGTGGGCGAGTAGACCTGCCGGGCGATCGCAAAGTTCATGACCGGCCTATGGTACGCCTTGGCGGCGTCTCCATCTTCCTGGGATCGCTGGTGGCGCTGCTGGTGGTTTGGGGGTTGGGAGGATTTGGCATCCTGCCGCCCCATAAAGAATACGAAATCTGGGGCGTCACTATCGGCGGTTTGGCCTTTTTTCTAATTGGTTTGGCCGATGACCTCTACAACCTCTCACCGCTGGTGCGGCTGGTGATGCAGGTCAGCATTGCGGGCGCGGCCTGGGGCGTGGGGGTGCAGATTGCCTTTGTGAAAATCCCCTTTGTCGGCATCACCCAGCTACCCGACTCCATTAGCCTGCTGTTGACGGTCCTCTGGCTGGTGGGCATGGCTAATGCGATTAACTGGATTGATGGCCTAGACGGTTTAGCCGCTGGCGTCTCGGGCATTGCGGCAGTGGTGATGCTGATCGTGAGCCTATTTATGAATCAGCCCGCTGCGGCCCTCATCGTCGCTGCCTTAGCCGGGGGGGCACTGGGCTTCCTGCGATACAACTTCAACCCGGCCCAAATTTTTATGGGGGATGGAGGAGCCTACTACATGGGCTTTACTCTGGCTGGGGTGGGCGTCATTGGTCTGCTCAAAAGCGTGACCACCGTCGCCGTGCTGCTGCCGTTTCTGATCCTGGCTGTGCCCATCCTGGATATGTCCGCTGTCATCATCGACCGTTTGCGCCGCGGCAAATCTCCCTTCATCGCTGATAAGCGCCATTTACACCATCGCCTGCTCAAGGCGGGGCTCTCCCACCGCACGACGGTCTTGTTTATCTACTCTTTGACTCTTTGGGTCGGAAGCCTGGCCCTAGTGGTCGCTAGAATCCCCAGTGGCATGGTCTACGCTACTGCTGCAACGGCTCTGCTGATTTATACCTGCTGGAAAACCGTCCTGGCGCGACGGGAAGCAAATTAGCGATTAGGATGGGCTGCCCTGGAACGATATCTAGGTAGCCATAAACTAACGACCCTATGGTGGGGAGCGCCCCACTTGCTTTGTTGATGTCCAGATACTGATTACTATGGCAATGCCTGATAAGCTAGGGGCGGTTGCTCATCGCACTTAGCGAACATTAGGTGATTGGCATGGACCGAAGCGCTGAGGTCATCTGCATTGGGACAGAACTGCTACTGGGGGAAGTTCTCAACAGCAACGCCCAGTTTTTGGCTCAGCAACTGGCCCAGCTCGGCATTCCTCACTATTACCAAACGGTGGTAGGCGACAATCCCACCCGCATCAAGCGGGCGATCGCCATTGCCTGTGAGCGATCGCGCCTGCTGATCTTTACCGGCGGGCTGGGGCCAACCCCCGATGATCTCACCACCGAAACCCTGGCCGATTTCTTCGATGTGCCGCTGATTGAGCGACCGGATATCTGGGAAGAAATCACCGAAAAATACGCCCATCGCGGTCGCCAAGTTTCCCCCAGCAATCGCAAGCAGGCCCTCGTGCCTCAGGGAGCCGCAAGTCTGCCTAATCCCATCGGTAGCGCTCCAGGCATCATTTGGGAAGCCCGTCCGGGGCTCACCATCCTCACGTTCCCAGGGGTACCGCGGGAAATGCAGGCCATGTGGCAGGAAACTGCTGTGCCCTATCTCCGGCAGCAGGGCTGGGGTACCGCCACCTTCCATAGCCGCATCCTGCGCCACTGGGGCATTGCTGAATCAACCCTAGCCGAAAAGGTTTCCGCCTTTCTGGAGCTGGATAATCCCACCGTTGCCCCCTATGCCAGCAAAGGCGAGGTGCGCCTGCGGATTACCGCCAACGCTGCTTCTGATGAAGCGGCTCGCCAGCTTATTGACCCGGTCGAGCAGCAGCTCCGTGACCTGATCGGTGCAGACTGTTTTGGTACGGACGAGGACACCTTAGCCTCCGTCGTGGGGGACCTGCTGCAATCAGCCAATCACACCCTGGCGGTGGCCGAATCCTGTACGGGCGGTGGGTTAGGGCAGCTCATTACCTCAATTCCTGGCAGTTCCCGCTATTTCTGGGGAGGCGTGATTGCCTACGATAATCGCATCAAAGAGGCGCTGCTGGGCGTCAGCAGTGAAGACCTGGCGACTGAAGGGGCTGTGAGCGCCACGGTGGCGAAACAAATGGCGGTGGGGGTGCGCGATCGCCTCGGTACCACTTGGGGCATCAGCATTACCGGCATTGCTGGGCCAGATGGCGGCACTGCGGACAAGCCCGTTGGCCTAGTTTATATTGGCTTAGCTGGACCAGAGCAGTTCGTCACGACTCGCGCCTATCGGTTTGCAGCCTATCGCGGTCGAGACTGGGTTCGCTGGCTCAGCGTTTGCACGGCCCTCGATCAGCTACGTCGCCGCTACATCGCCCCTGAAACCGTTGAAAACTATGAATGAAGGTGAATGAAGGTCAAGTTAAACTTGATCATTTATGTGAATTCGCTATGATGAATGTAAGGCGTAAACATAAAATTTCCGCATCGAAGCCTTATGATTATCTGGTATGATGAGGAATACGCCTCTGTCGTCTTGAAGGGAGCGATTCAACCGATGGAATTCATAGAGGATATGCTCGAAAAGCTTCGGGAATGGGTTCGCAAGGTCTTAGATGCCCTGTTTGGACCAGAACCGCAAGCAGAGCCGGAGCCAATCCCTGTTCCAGTCGATGACAGACGCCGTCGCCGCTAGGTTCAGATTACCAGCGCTGTTGAGCAGTCAGAGTCTCAAACTTGCTGAGCATACTTGTGCTTCATGGCCCCAACCTCAACCTGCTGGGTCTACGTGAACCTGAGGTTTATGGGGATATTACCCTGCAAGACATTGACGAGCAGCTTCGGCAGGACGGGGACCGTCTCCAGGTAACCGTTTCTACGCTTCAGTCGAACCACGAGGGCGAACTCGTGGATGCCATACAGAGTGCTCGCTCTGTTCATCAAGGGCTATTGATTAACGCTGGAGCCTACACCCATACCAGCGTTGCCATCCGGGACGCGATCGCAGCAGTTCGTCTACCCACGGTAGAGGTTCACCTCAGCAATATCTATCGCCGGGAAGGCTTTCGACACCATTCTTACCTTGCAGCGGTTGCCATAGGCCAGATTAGTGGGTTTGGCAGCAATAGCTACCGCCTGGGGCTCCAGGCGCTTGTGGCTTATCTCCAGCAAAACGAATCCAGTTGCTAGGGAATGCGCTAGCATAGCTTGCGTTGGTGCTAGATAGGCAGACGGTTTTAGACGTATGGTGACGAAGAAGCTTGATAGACTGAGAGCGCTCTTTTCAGAAATGGAGAGGGCGCTCATCGCTTATTCCGGTGGCGTTGACAGTACTCTGGTTGCAAAGATTGCCTACGATGTTTTGGGCGATCGCGCACTGGCGGTGACGGCAGAATCGCCATCGCTGCTGCCCGACGATTTGGAAGATGCCCGCATTCAAGCCGCCGCTATTGGCATCGCCCACGAAGTTGTGCAAACCCACGAGTTAGACAATCCCAATTACGCCTCAAATTCCGTTAATCGCTGCTATTTCTGTAAGAGCGAACTGCACGACACCCTCAAGCCCCTAGCTCGACATCGGGGCTATCCCTACGTGATTGATGGCGTCAACGCTGACGACCTGCGCGACTATCGGCCCGGTATTCAGGCAGCCAAAGAGCGAGGAGCGCGATCGCCCCTAGCCGAAGTCGGCGTCACCAAGGCCGAAGTGCGTGAACTCTCTCGTCTGCTGGGTTTGCCTTGGTGGGATAAGCCGGCCCAGCCCTGCCTGAGTTCTCGCTTTCCCTACGGTGAGGAAATTACGGTGGCTAAGCTCCGCCGGGTGGGCCAGGCGGAGCGGCATTTGCGGCAGCTTGGCTATCGGGAACTAAGGGTGCGATCGCACGGAGACACTGCCCGCATTGAACTACCTCCCCAAGACATTCGGCCCTTTGTAGCAACCGTTGACCTATCGGCGCTGGTTGAGGCGTTTCAGACCTATGGTTTTCTATACGTCACGCTAGATCTGGAAGGGCACCGCAGTGGCAAGCTCAACCGGGTGCTGCAGTCCAGTCAAAAGGGCCAAGAGCAGACGGCACCCGTGACTCAAAGTTAGCGGAAGCATCGCAGAGCTACCCTCGCAAAAAGGCCGGCAAATCCACTAGGCCCTGCCGCCTGAAACTCCGACCAGCATCCAGAGTAGGAGAGGGCCAGTCTGGGGGCATTTTTTGTGCCTCAGACGGTGCCGCCGGTACTTTGGCCGGGGCTGGTGTTGAGGAAGGCTGGTCTGCTTCGCCAGCCTCCGGCGGGTTAGCTGCGGTTGATTCGTCTGAACGCTGCTCGGCAGCGGCAGCCCACTTGGCCGACGACGGTGCCGCATCTGAGGCCACCCGGGGTAAATCAAGGGATTTGGGCAATTTCAAAGGCTTTTCCTGGGGTCGAGCAGGCGCGGGGCCGTTGGGTTTAGGGCTACCGCTTGGTGCAATAGTAACAGGCTGCAGAACGCCGCTCCGCAACAGGTCGGCAAGGGCAATTTCTTCCTCGCTTGCCTGTGGAGCCGCCCCTACGCGATTAGCGGATGTACTGGGCTCGGGAGTGGCCGCCTTCGCCGGTGACACGCCGGCTGGAGACTCGCCAGTTTCGCCCGACGGCTCCCGATAGTCCGATACCGCTGGCTGATCGGTAGAAAGGGGCGATCGCCCCCCTGACTGCTGGGCTTGGATGATGTCATCCATTGAGGCATCCACTAGGCGGGCCAGGTCTCGCCAGAGGGAATCTTCGTCAGAGGATTCCGCAGAGGATTCCGCAGAGGATTCTGCGGCGGCGGGCTCGGGGCCTAGCGGTGCTGACCCAACGGTGGCGGCTCCCCGCTGGAAGGGGTTATCAATCGCAAAGCTTGGCTCAGCGGCGGCAAGGCTGGCCGGATCCGAGTCAGCCAAATTGGCATCAGCCGAGGCTGGAGGGGAAGCGGTAGAAGCAGGCTGACCTACAGCTAGGTTTGAATTTTGCCCTAACTGCGAGCTGGTAGGCTGATTGGGGTCATCGTCAGCGATCGCCTGTTCCAGAGTTGGGGCTGATGCTTGCTCTGGGGCGGAGGAAGCGATCGCCTCTTCTGAATGATTGACCCCAGCAGGAGCCGCCTCAGCATCGGTGGGTAGGGGCTGGTGGGCCAGTTCCATCAGCCGCGACTGAAATCGAAACGCCCCGCTTACTGACGCGAACCGGTCAGAAGGGCTGGATTCCGCCGCTGCAGCATTCGAACTGTCTAGCGGTGCCGTTCCTCCTAGTTCCGTAAGCTGTGCCGGTTGCTGGTCTACCGATGGCGATGACCAAGGCTGGATGGTTGACGCCTTGGGGAACAGGGGCGGCATCAGAGTACCGACCGACGCAGCTTCACCAATAGCGGTTTCGCCAATAGCGGTTTCATCGAGCAGGGATGCTGGCGGGGGCTTGATGAGTCCATCGGTTGAGAAGGTCCCATAGCTGGGGGGC
This sequence comes from Elainellaceae cyanobacterium, assembly GCA_050331615.1. Taxonomy (GTDB): domain Bacteria; phylum Cyanobacteriota; class Cyanobacteriia; order CAKZMO01; family CAKZMO01; genus JAYKGU01. The sequence continues at coordinate 9,735 of JBHJGR010000324.1, read as the reverse complement.
GGCACCTCCAGACACTTCTCCAGGGCTGCCTTGAACTGGAGGGTATAGCGCTGCTGCCGCTGGAGCCGCACCCGCAAGTCCCGACATTCATCACTGAGCTGATTGAGCTGATGGGTCTGCTGACTGTCGATGTGCTGCAGCCGGGTATTATCCCGCTCCAGGCAGCTTGCCCGTTCTTGGCTAGCGTTGAGCTGCTCCGTGAGGGTTTGAATGCGAATCTCCTGCCGCTGAGCAGTTTGCTGGGCAAACTCAAGCTGATTGAGCAGGTAATTCACCTGATCCTGGGTTGCGTCTCCACTGGGCTGGGGCCGGACATCCGCCAACGGGGGCTGCCCGTCGCCAACGGCTTGGAGGTTCTGCTGACGGGCATCCAGAGCCTTCTCCAGAGTTGCAATTCGGTCTAGCAGCTCATGGTTCCGCTGGTTGAGGTCCTGCACAAGCGCGATCAGCGCTTCGGGGGTAGGCGATTGATTAGCTGAGCCGCGACGGAATTGGTTACTCATAATCCTTTTCTCTGGGTGAGAGGACTGCTTCCCCTGGTATTCAGCCTGACGTTGGGCGGCATCCTGTCGAATAGCGGTGGGGAAGCGATTGACCTGCTGGCCTCGGGGAGGTGGACTGGGGAATGCCTGGGATCTGTGTGGAAACGACGAAAGGTGGCGATCGCCACTTGCAGGAGCACCACCAGCCATATTTGCATCACTGGGCCGCTCAGGTAAAGGACTATCCCACGACGCAGCAGCTGGATTTTTGGGCTCATTACCCTCAGGCGGGGGCGCGCTTGCTTTGCGTGTAGCCATTACCTATCCAGAGACGAAACGCCGATGCGGGACGCATCCTAATCACCTAAATGTGTTAGCACGAATCCTGAAAATCAAATAAAACTATAGATGAAAGTTAACAATTTATGTCTACTGTGGACTAGTTTGTAAAGCGCGATCGCATCCATTCAAACAGGGTGGTAATTTTCTGCTCAACCCAGAGCATCCCCAGATCAATCCACTCCAGCAGCTGCTCCAGGGGATGCTTTTCGTATCGAACTAGCGTGGCCTTCGTTTCAATCCAGGTGGGCAGCAGCGTGGCCTCGTCGCTCTCGTCCTCGTACCCCTGATTGATCTCGCCAGCGGCAGTCTGGCCCACCGCCATGGCGCTGTCAGTTCGTTGCCGCACAGACGCATCCCAGGCAGTTTCGTCGGCGATCGCTCCCGGAGTCATCGCCGCCAAGGAACTGCGCTGATGGGCCAAGTCGGTCTGCTGTAGATAATCGACGAGATGATGCTCTAGCTCCTGAATGGGGACCGAGGCAGCGGCATAGTCCAGCATAAAGGCATCCACGTCGTCAGTCGTCTCATGCTCTAGGGGCTGGATACGGGCGATCGCCCCTTCCATAGCGTCGGTCAAATCGGCGTCGAGGCTGGCATAGCTAGACCAAAGGGGGGCGGCAACCAGGTAAGGCTTTGCCCGCACCGGCAGCGAGGGCACAATGGGAGGAAATTCCCGGTGGCGGCGACTCTGGCTGAGCTGATTCGCGCTTTGCCAGCCTTCGCTGCTTCCTCGGTAGTCGGGATCAAACCAGGTGCCTCGAAGCTCGGCGCTGAGCCGCCGAGCGTTGAGCTGCTGGGCATCAAACGCGCTTGGTTGAGGCAGCAGTGGGCCAGAACCGGCCCAGTTGCCCTGGTTTGGGTCATTGGAGACCTTCTCCTGATCCACGAGGGGATTGAGGGTCTGCAGCACATTCCAAACCCGCTGCCAAAGCGAGGGCTGGAGCGCAGGGGGCGCAGGAGCAGGCGGCAGGCGAGGAGCTAGCCGGTCAGGGGCTAGAGGGTGGGTGAATCGACCATCAGGACCGGCCATCGTCGGAGAGGGTGACGGCACCAGCCGCGACTCTTGAAACAGGTTGACGGCGATCGCCACTGGACTGGTCTGCATCCAGGCCATCAGCCGCCGAAATGCTCGAACGGGAGGGGCGAGGGTGTCTCGGTCGGCGGGTGGGGGGAGAAAGGTGAAGGGATGGGGAGTATGGGGAAGCGATCGCCCCGTTGCCCGTAAAAAGCGCCGCTGTTCCCGCCAGAAGTCCGCCAGTTCCCAAATAATGCGCCGCTTTAGGTAAATTTCTTGCTGGGGCGTGAGCACGTCCTGTACCCGATTCTCAATATCCACCAGCACCAGGCGGCGGGAGGCCAGCAGGGTAGCAATGCCGCGGATAGGGGCTGCTCCCAGAATTTGGGGCTGAGAAGGGAGCGGGGCATCGGCGACGGACATTGAGGCAGGGGCTGACTCGGTGGCGGCCAGGCCCGACGGAGCAGCGCTGACCTGGAGGCTGGATGAATCGCTGAGCTGGAGGGCGACAGGCGGAGCAAGCCGCAGAGGATTGATGGCGTCTGGCAGGGTGAGGGGCTTGACGATCTGAGCACTCAGAGGCACCGGGAGGCCAAAAATCTGCAGGCTCTGAAGCGTCCGGCGGATGGGTGTATCCGTTTGAGGCGGGATGGTAGGCGGCGACTGCGACGGGGACTGGGTGCTTTGCTGTACGGTCTGAGCGGCGGCCCGCAGGGTGGGCAGCACCCGATGGACCGATCGCCCGATTTGGCGGCTGACGAGTCGGGTCGTTTGAAACGCCAGATAAACCGGATAGAGCAACACCTGGGCTCCCCAAACGGCAGCAACCTTGACCTGGCGGAGCCCCCGCAGGGTGCGATCGCGCAGCTTTAGCGACTGCTGGGATAAGAAACTGAGAACCTGGCTTTGGTAGCGACCGGAGGAAGACATGGGCGGGGGGCAGAGTGAGGGGATGAGAAACTGACGGAAAGACAGACGTGCTGGCGTTCTAAGGTAGAGTCAAGACAATCCCAGGGCGATATCGCTGCTGTCGGTGGTATCGCTTTGTAGATGCTTGCCCTGATCTTATCGGAAGATGCTGACTGGAAGACGCTCATGCCCTTCGCTGACGATGCCCCCCCGACTGCCCCAATTTCTTCAAATTGGTTGACCGATGGAGCTACAGATCACGATCCAAATCGCTTAATTGATGGAGCGATCGCCCAACTGCGCCAGCTCACCCAGCAAAACATTCAGTCCGCTTGGCGGGTATATCAGGGCGACCTTCCCCTTGCCGATGCTCTTGAGGCTCAAGCCTGGCAGGGGTGGCGTCCAGCTAGCCTCAACGAGCGGAAGCACCTGGCCTGGAGCAAAGGGCGTCAGGTTCTCTGGATGGGGCAAACCCTGGTGATCCCCACCCGTTTGCACGGCTACCCGCTTTCTAGTCTGGCGCTGCGGCTTGCCTTGACCTGGTGGGCCGAGGTAGCGCAGATTTTTGTAAATGGGACTCTGATGCAGGAAGGGGATTTGTTCGATTGCTCCGCTGAGCTAATGCTGAAGCCAGCCGTGGTTCCGGGGGAGCGGGTAGAAGTGGCGATACGGCTGGTGAGTCCGGGACACGATCACGGGGCACTGGTGCGATCGCGCTGCCTCTATGAAAATCCTGACCAGTCCCTTGACCCCGTTCCCGAGCCCGGATTTGTGGCTGATGAGCTGGCCGTTCTCCAGGGGTTTCTCCAGACGTTTGACCCCGGTCAGATGTCCACTCTGGCCCAGGCAGTGCAGGTGATCCCTTGGGAAACGGTCGGAGATCGGGAAGGTTTCCAGGAGGCGATCGCCCACCTCCGCCAGCAGCTCCAGCCCTTCAGTGCCTGGATAAAGCAGCGGCGGATAGGGCTGCTGAGCCACGCCCACCTCGATCTGGCCTGGCTTTGGGAAATCAGCGATACCTGGGAAGCGGCCCAGCGCACGTTTGCCTCGGTGCTGAACTTGCAGCGGGAATATCCCGACCTGGTCTTTACCCACTCTACTCCGGCGCTGTATGCCTGGATTGAGCAGCACCGTCCTGACCTGTTCCGGGCGATTCAGCAGCAGACGGCTAGCGGAACCTGGGAAGTGGCTGCTGGGCTATGGGTAGAGCCCGAGCTAAATCTGGTGGGGGGCGAGTCCATCGTGCGCCAGGTGCTCTATGGCCAGCGCTACACCCAGGAAAGGTTTGGTCACTTGAGCCGCATCGCCTGGCTACCCGATAGCTTTGGATTTTGCTGGCAGCTTCCCCAGATCTTGGCCCAGGGAGGGGTCGAGTACTTCGTGACGCAAAAGCTGCGCTGGAACGACACGACCGAATTTCCCCACGAAGTTTTTTGGTGGCGATCGCCCGACGGTACCGAAATCCTCAGCCTCACCACCCCTCCCATCGGCACCGCTATCGATCCCGTACAAATGGCTGGCTATGCCTGCCAGTGGGAAGCAAAAACCGGACAGTCCACCTCCCTCTGGCTACCGGGCGTAGGGGACCACGGCGGCGGGCCTACCCGCGAGATGCTGGAGAAGGTAAAGCGCTGGGAGCGATCGCCCTTCTTCCCCCAACTGGAGTTCACCACCGCAGAACGGTTCCTCGATGGGCTGACCCCTGCCTCTCCTAGCCAAAGCCAGCCAATAACCGTGCCCTGCTGGAATGATGAGCTTTACCTGGAGTTCCATCGCGGCTGCTACACCACCCACGCTGACCAGAAGCAGGCGAACCGCCGCTGTGAAGCGCTGCTCTACCAGGCCGAGCTATACGCCTCCCTGGCGACGCTGCTAACCCAGAAGCCCTATCCGCGGGAAAGTTTAGAATCTGCCTGGAAAAGCGTTCTGTTCAACCAGTTTCACGACATCCTGCCGGGGTCAGCGATTCCGGAGGTGTATGCCGAGGTGAATCCCGTCTGGCAAGCGGTGGCAGGGGCATGCCAGCAGATGATTCAAGCTGCCCTCATGGCGATCGCCCCCCACATCACTGTTCCCGCGCCCCCGGCTGCCGACGCCCAGCCCCTTCTGGTCTTCAACTCCCTCAACTGGCACCGCTTCGAAGTTGTCGCCCTACCCGTACCGAGGGCAGCCCACGAGGGCGGCTGGCAGGTGTCTGACTCCGAGGGTCACCCCGTACCGAGTCAGATCCAGGCCGGAGATGCTCCGGGTGAACCGCCCAGCCTGCTGTTCCGAGCCTGCGACATTCCCAGCCTGGGCTACCGGCTGTTTTGGCTGCGGCAGGAGGAAACCAGGGGAGGAGGGGCGATCGCTTCCCCCAATCGCTATACTTTAGCAAACGACTACCTCCGGGCAGAAATCGACCCTGAGACGGGAGATATCGCCAGCCTCTATGACCGCGTTCATCAACGACAAGTCTTGTCAGCACCGGGAAATCAGCTCCAGTCATTTCAAGACCAGGGGCAGTACTGGGACGCCTGGAACATCGACCCCGACTACCACCACCATCCCCAACCGCCGAGCCGTCTCCTGTCCATCTCCTGGCTGGACAACGGTCCCGTCCAGTGGCGCATCCGCGTCGTACGAGCTCTAGGAGAATCGACATTTCAGCAGGACTACGTCTTGCAGGCGGCCAGCGATGTCCTCAAAATTGAAACCCAGGTAGACTGGCGGGAACGGCACGTTTTGGTGAAGGCCGTTTTCCCCTTTAACCTATCTGAGGCTGCCGCCACTTACGAGATGCCTTTTGGCGCAATCCAGCGATCGCCCCAACCCACCACCCCCCGGGAAAGCGCCAAGTGGGAAGTGCCCGCCCTCAACTGGGCTGATCTGAGCACCGAGGACTACGGTGTTAGCCTCCTCAGCGACTATAAGCAGGGCTACGACGCCACCCCTCACCAACTGCGCATCACCCTGCTGCGGGGAGCCTGCTGGCCCGACCCGGAGGCGGATCGGGGGTACCACCGGTTCACCTACGCCATCTATCCCCACGGCGGCCCCTGGCAGCAGGCCCAAACCGTTCATCGTGGGTACGAGATGCAGCAACCGCTGCGAGCGATCGCCCCCACCCCATCTACTCCTCACTCATCCACCCTGCCGCCCTGCGGTTCCCTGGTTAGCTTGACAAGCGAATCGGTTATCCTCAGCGCTTTGAAGCCTGCCGAGGATGGGGGAGATGGCTGGATTGTCCGGTTCTATGAATGGGCGGGGCGATCGGGCACGGTCGCCTGGGGACAGCCCTTGTTTCCCTGGCATGCCGGAGGTCGGTCGATTCAAATTGAACCGACCGATCTGCTAGAGCGAGTTGATGCTAACTCCAGAGAGAGCGGCAGGAGGCAGAGCCCGGAGGAGCAAGCCGATTTAGCCGCTACTCAAAGCAACGGCGATACAGGCTTCAGGCAGGCAGGTGTTTCAGGTCGCGCAGCGAAACGCCCCTCAACTATCCCCCCGTGGGGTATCCAGACGTTTCGCATCAGCGGCATCTAATCTTCGTGATCTTCGAACGGATCGCTGAGTTCACTGGAAGGCGGGCCAAAAGAGGTGTAAATGGCGAACCCGGTTACGGCAACCAGGGCGATCGCAATGGAAATACTAAAAACTGTTGCAGGTTCCATCATCATGTTACGCAGGTACCTATTGAATGGTATGCTTCTATATTATTACGGAACGTTAAAATTTTAAGGATTTACTTAAGGTAGGTATAGGTCACTCATGGCACAACGGACGCGATTGGGAGATATCCTCAAGCCTCTGAACTCCGAATACGGTAAGGTTGCTCCTGGCTGGGGCACCACCCCCCTGATGGCAGTGTTCATGCTGCTATTCTTCGTATTCCTGCTGATCATCCTACAGATTTACAACTCCTCCCTGATTCTGGAAGGTCTGGATGTGGATTGGTCTGCCCTTGGGCGACGCTAGGCGAAAAATTGGTAGAAACTAACCCCGGCTATTCCGGGGTTTTTTGTGCCTGCCTTCACGAAGCCTATTTTTGTAAACGAGATTCGGTCTTCGCAGCAGAGATTTTGAGAGTTCTATACTAGGGAGAGTTGGGTTTGACTACTCCCAGTAGTGCTGCTTTCCTGTAAGGCTACTGAACGAATCTAACGCGAAGTCTAACAGGCCACGCACTCGTTGTTTTGCTTGCTCAGGAGGGATGGGCGTGAATGTATTTGGTATTGGTTTACCCGAAATGGCGCTGATTTTCATCGTGGCGCTGCTCATTTTTGGGCCAAAGAAGCTCCCTGAAATTGGCCGCAGCCTCGGGAAAGCCATTCGAGGCTTTCAAGATGCGTCTAAGGAATTTGAAAACGAGTTTAAGCGGGAGGCCGAGCAGATTGAGAAGTCGGTGAAAGAGCCGATGAAAGCAACCCTAGAGAAGCCTGAGCCGAAGGCGCTGTCGTCAGCCAAGGCCGACTCCGAGTCTGCCAATGAGGTTGATGAGGCAGACGTCATCAAAGCCGATCAGGATGGTACCGACGGCGCAGGTGAAGCGGTTGCCACTCACGCTGACGCTCCAGCAGAAAAGGAAGAAGCCGTTAGCTAGCACACAACAAGGGGCTTGGGCGATTTCTGGGAAAAATTCTAACCCCCAGTTGAACGGTCGGTAGGGGCAAATGGCCATTTGCCCCTACGTCATCGGGTAGGAGCGCTTTCAAAAATCACCTTATGCCGTTTTTCTGTGAAGCTGCACACAGCAAGGGGCTTAAGCCCTTTGTCTGCCCGAACTTCTCCCATGCGTCTTCACACGGAATTGGTATTAAACCTCTGGTCTGCCCGGACTTCTCCTATTTTTGGGGGCGTACCCCAAAGAAGTAGTTTTGTTTAACTCCTTATCTAGGCTCTATGACCGATGCTACTCAGGACTGCGTGACGCCGCAGCTCATCGTTGGCCTGGGTAATCCTGGGGCAAAATATCACCGCACTCGCCATAACGTCGGGTTTGATGCTGTCGAGCGATTGGCCCATACTTGGCAGTGCCGCCTCACGGAAAACCGGAAGTTTCAGGGCGAGTTTGGCGAAGGCTTTGTCAAGCCGGGGCAGCGGGTGCGACTGCTGAAGCCTCTCACTTACATGAACCGCTCGGGGCAGTCGATTCGAGCCGTAGTGGACTGGTTTAAGCTGCCCCCTGAGTCGGTATTGATTATCTATGACGACATGGACCTACCGGTGGGCAAGCTGCGCCTGCGGCTATCGGGATCGGCGGGGGGGCACAATGGCATGAAGTCGGCGATCGCCCACCTCGGCACCCAGTCCTTCCCCCGAGTGCGCATCGGCATCGGTGCCCCTGAAACGGCGTCTGATGCGGAGAAGAAAGAGGTCATCTCCCACGTTCTGGGGAAGTTCTCACCAAAAGAAGCAGCGGCGATCGATGAAATCTTGCACTGGGTGGTGCGGGCAACAGAGATTAGCCTGACGGACGGGGTGGAGAAAGCAATGAATCTTTACAATGGGCGATCGCTCACCGTTGAAACCGAGCGCTCTACCTAGTGGTCTATCATGACTAACCGTGACGCTGCCCTAGCTCTGCTGCACAACCTTGAAGATTCTGTCTTGAAGATTGTTTGAAGAAATTTGAAGGAATACGGAGTTAACCGGGAATCCTAAGGATATCGCATTGCGTTTTGCTTGAGGGTTGCCCGACTATGTTTGAAAATTTCCACTCCGCCATCAGCGGTTCCTCCACCGCGAACTCGATCGAAGAGCCAACGCCCATCTTTGCCCAGAAGGCACTCGATCGATGCCACGTCATCGTTCCCGACATGTCTAAACCCATCGGTGCTGTCATCTACGATGGCCAGTTCTACTCCTATGTCAAGCTCTTTAGAGATTTGGACGCTGCCCAACGGGGTGCCAGGCGACTCGCCCAGAAAGGTAACAAGGTTATCTTGACGAGAGTCCGGAAGGGTTTGGTATTGTGGGTTCTTGAACTCGATGCTCGACAGGTCAAACAGTCTAATCACTAACTGCTTGAGCTGTTTTACAGCACTTTTCAGGTGCATGAGGTACAGATTTTTTGTTGGAAGCCCCGCGTTGCGCGGCTTCCAACAAAAAATCTGATTCCATCAAAGCGCGAAGCGCTGTAATTACATTTTCTTGGGGGCGCACCCCCAAGAAGATAATTATGTTTAACTACTTAAGTGATCATCCGAAAATTTGAACGAACTGGCAAACTGCCAGGGTAGCGATTGTGACCTCCAAACGTTTACCCGAAACCACTGCATACGTCCGCATCACCCACCAGTCTTGGCCTCAGGGCAAGATCGAGGGGGAGGTGCGGGCCAATGACTATGAATGGCGCTTCCAGTGGCGGTTCCGCGGCGGGAAGCTGTCGGTGCAGCCATCTCTGGGGCGGGCGCTGATTAAGGAGCCCCTGGGGCGCTTTCTAGAGCGCTGGGACTACCAGCTAGAGCCCGGGGGAGACTACACCTTCACGATTCGCTCAAAGATCTAGCGATCGCTCCAGGCTCGATAGCGCCCCAGTGCCATCAGCGGAAAGTACTGCTGATACATGTGATATTTCAGATAGAAGTGGCATGGGAAGCCCGTTCCCGTAAAGTGGGATTCATTCCAGCTGCCGTCGGTTTGCTGGGTTTTCACCAGATACTGGACGCCGCGGGCGATCGCTGCCACTGCTGGATTTTCCGTAGCCTCCCCCGCTGCCATTAGCCCGATTAAGGCCCAGGCGGTTTGAGACGCCGTGCTGTCCCCCTGTCCCCGCAGGGACGGGTCTTGGTAGCTGAAGCAGGTTTCGCCCCAGCCGCCATCTTCGTTCTGGCAGCTCACCAGCCACTGGGCACCCCGCTCGATGGTGGGCCGGTGGCTCTTGGGAGCGACCAGGGCCAGGGCCGAGAGTGCGCCGCTGGTGCCGTAGATGTAGTTCACGCCCCAGCGGCCAAACCAGGCTCCGTCGGGTTCCTGCTCATTCATGAGGTAGGTGAGGGCGCGGGT
>JBHJGR010000323.1:0-11286 GCA_050331615.1 Elainellaceae cyanobacterium | reverse complement strand
TTTTTGCCCTCCGCTGTTACACACTCCGGCGTTTTTAAAAAAAAAACAAAAATTTTGTACCCTTGGGGGGGGGGGGGCCCCGGGGGGGGGCGCCCCCACACCCCAAAAGAAAATAATTTTGGTTAACTACTTAATAGTGGGTGCCGGATTTGCGGTGGTGGACGGCGGTTTTTGCCTCCGCGTTTAGCACCTCGCCCCGCTCCACCGTCGAGTAGACTACCCAGTGATCGCCGCACTCCATGCGGCTGGCCACCCGACACTCCAGATAAGCGGAGGCGTTTAGCAGGATGGGACAGCCATTTTCCCCCTGCTTCGTCTCTACGCCGCCAAAGCGATCCTCTCCCGGAGAGAAGGGCTTGAGGAAGTGCTTCATCAGGGGTAGGTGGCCGCCATCGGGCAGAATGTTCAGCACGAAGCGGCTGTCGGGGTAGAGCAGGGATTCAATGGCGCGATCGCGAGCCACGGCCACGGTAAAGCCCGGTGGGGAGAAGGTGGCCTGGGACACCCAGGAAGCCAGCATGGCGCTGGAGACGTCCCCCTGCTGGGCAGTCACCACGCAGAGGGAGCCGACGATCCGCCCTACTGCCTGCTCCAGGGGCGACGTGGGAGAAACCACAGGTTTAGCCGTGAGCTGGGTGGCCTTCTTGCGCTTCTTCGCCTTTTTAATCGTCTGCACAAAGTCGGTGCCCGTCTCTTCGCACATCTGCAGCACCGCATCCGTGGGCTTGAACTTAATCCGCAGCGGCTCAAAAGCCAGGGGATAGCCCGCATCCTTGAGCTTCTCTTCCAGGTAGTCGATGGCCTCGCCGCTCCAGCCGAAGGAGCCGAAGACACCCGCATACTTCTCCGTAGGTACGTTGGACAGCATAATGCCCAGGGCGGTTTGGACCTGGGTGGGCGCATGACCGCCCAGGGTGGGAGAGCCAATCAGGAAGCCCTCGCACTGCTCGGCGATCGCCCGAATATCCTCCGGGTCTGCCACTTCGCAGTTGATAGACTCCACCCGCACCCCCGCTTTGGTCAGGCCCCGGGCGATCGCCTGGGCCAGGGTGGCCGTGTTGCCGTAGGCGGAGGCATAGAGCAGCGCCACCATCAGGGACTGCCCTTTCTGCTGCTCGCACCAGGCCCGGTAGGCATTGGTGATTTCCATCACCTCCCGCAGGATGGGGCCGTGGCCAGGGGCGTAACCGCGCACCGGAGCCACCTCCGCCAGCCGCTCCAGATCAACTTCCACCTGGCGAGCGTGGGGGGCCATGAGGCAGTCGAAGTAGTAACGGCGATCGTCCTTCAGGGTTTCCCAATCGGTGTCGAAAACCTCCTCGCCGCAGACATGGGCACCGAAGAACTTGTCAGTGTAGAGGATTTGGGTCAGCGGATCGTAGGTGGCCAGCCCATCGGGATAGCGGGGGGTGGGCAGGGGCACAAACCGCAGGCGGTGGCCCCGGCCTAAGTCCAGCACGTCGTCTGCGCCTTTGATCACCTTCAGGTTCAGGGCCTGGTCGGGCAGGGCCGTCTTCAGGGCGATCGCCGCCGGATTGGAGCAAACCAGCGTCACCTGGGGCACCTGGGCCAGAATCACCTTGAGGGTTTCAATGCGGTTGGGGTTGACGTGTCCCAGAATCAGGTAATCCACCTGGGCCAGGTCAACGGGCTGTACGGTGGGCCGGGTGTACTGCTGCACCACCGAGCGCAGTTGGGTCCACAGATCGCCCCACAGGGGCAGCCGGGTTTCGGGCTGCGACTCCTGCGCTGGATGCTGGAGGGCGTTCAGAAAGATCTCCGTAAACGATGCGCCAGGGGGGTCAATCAGCGCCGTCTGGTCGCCCTGAATCAGGTAGGAGTTGGCGGTGGTGCCTTTCTCCCGCGCATACTCAATCTCAAAGCGCAGGCGGTTCCAGCTGCGGGAGCGGTAGACCGTCGTATCCGTGGCGATCGGCAGAACTTGGACGTCGCGGGCTTTGGTTTGGGTCATGGTACTTAGATTTAGTAGTAGTTCCCGATTTTGCGGTGATGAACCGCCGTCAGGGCATCCGGCTTCGACACCTTGCCCGCCTGCACGGTGCTGTAAACAATCCAGTGATCGCTGCACTCCATGCGGCTAGCCACCTCGCACTCCAGATAGGCCAGAGCGTCTGCCAGGATGGGGGAACCGTTTTCGGCGGTGCGGGTTTTGATGCCTGCGAAGCGATCGCTCCCCGGTGGAAAGCGCTTGAGGAAGTGCTTCATCAGCGATTGATAATTGCCCTCTTCCAGGATATTGAGGACGAAGCGATCGCCCACCTGCATGAGAGATTCAATGGCCCGGTCTTTGGCCACTGCTACAGTAAAGCCCAGGGGTTCAAAGCTCGCCTGGGACACCCAGGAGGCCAGCATCGCCCCGTTCAGGTCGCCCTTCTGGGCCGTGAGGATGTAGAGGCCGCTGCTGATGCGTCCCAGAGCCTTTTCCAGGTCGTTATCGATGGCCTTTAGCTTCTTGGTTTTCGCTGCCTGAGTCAGGAGCTGGCCCAGGTCAGTGCCCGATTCTTCGCAGAGCTGATAGGTGGCCTCGCTGGGAGTTTCCTTAATGCGGATGGAGGGGAAGCCCTTATTCAGCCCCAGGTCGATAAAGCGGTTAATTAGGGGATCGACCGGCTCATCGTCGCCGCCGTAGCACTCGTAGATGCCGATGAACTGACCCTCCTTGGCCGCCGCCAAAACCGTGCTGACCGCCGCCTGGGCCTGACTGGTAAAAGCTCCCGATGCCGGAGGTGTGGCCACCACCAGAGCCGAGGCGTGGCTCACCAGCTCGTTCACCTCCTGCGGGTCGGCGGACTTCAGGTCCATCATCTCCACCGCCACGCCAGTTTTGGTGATGCCGCGGGCAATGGCCTGGGAGAGGCGATCGCTGTAGCCATAGTCCGACACGTAGAACACCGCTGCCGTGGTCTCGGCCTTGGCCTTGGCCTGACTCCAGGACTGGTAGCGTCCGGTCAGCTCGCCCACGTTGTGCTTCAGCAGGGGACCGTGGCCGGTGGCGATCTGGTCAATGGCACCCAGACCCGCCATCCGCTTCATGGCGCTCAGCACCGAGCGGGCGTTGGGGGCCATCAGGCACTCGTAGTAGAAGCGAAAATCCGCCTCGATCGCCTTCAGATCCTCGTCATAGGCGGCATCGCTGCAATAGTGCATGCCGAAGGCGTCGCAGGTGTAGAGAATCTGGGTCTTAGCGTCGTAGGTGAAGATGGTGTCGGGCCAGTGGAGGTTGGGGGCGCTGACAAATTCCAGGACGTGGCCGTTGCCCAGATCCAGCGTATCGCCGTTCTTCACCTGGATGCGCTCAAAGGGACGGTGCACCAGGTTCTCCAGGAAGGCGATCGCCACCTTTGCCCCCACCACCGTGGCATTGGGAGCCAGCTCCAGCACGTCCTTCACCAGACCGCTGTGGTCCGGTTCGGTATGGCTAATCACGATGTAGTCAATGTCGGCGGGATTGATCAGCCCCTTTAGAGTATCGAGGTAGAGCTGGCGAAACTTCTCGTGGGAGGTGTCCACTAGGGCCAGCTTTTCGCCCTGGATGATAAAGGAGTTGTAGGTGGTGCCGTTTTGCAGGCCAAATTCAATGTCGAAGCGATCCCGATCCCAGTCCAGCGAGCGGATGGTGGTGGTGTCGGGGGCGATCGCTGCGGTTTGCATGGTCAGGCGTTTTGCGGTGCGTTCAGCGGTAGCGACCATTGGCAACCTCCTTCCTGGATAACGATTTGCTAAGGGGAGTTTAGAAACTTTTACGTTTCTTTATTATCCCTTAGAATACCCAACCCTTGGAACAGCAATCTTTATGAGACTGGTTAGTAAGGTCGATGATTGTTGATGGGAGCGGCTGGTTTGGATTTTGGATTTTAGATTTGGGATTTTGGAATTCTGGTTGAGCCTCACGTAGGGTGGGCGATGCCCACCAGTCAAAGGTTTGACGCGATCGCCTGATGCACTATCTCAGGCTTGTCAGACCAGCAGGGTGCGCTACCCAACGCACCAATCAAGAAGGAAAGTCGTTGGGCAGATTGTCGGGGTCGAGGCCGAGCGATCGCAAATAAGCCGCCATCCGGTCAGCCCGCTGGCGCTCCTGTTCAGCCCGCTGGCGCTCCTGGGCTAGCTGCTGCTCCGCTGCCTCCGCCCGCTGGTTCAGCTCCACGGGGGAGAGAAACCGCTGACCGTCGGGACGATAAATCACCAGCTCCTGACCCTCCTGGGCGGCAAAGCGAATGCCCAGCCGGGGACTGACCCACCCATCCAGATGCCACAGCTTCGCCAGCTCCCCGCCCTGGCGCTGCCAGCCCTCCAGCAAAAACGTCTCCGGGTCGTAGAGGTAATACTCCTCAACGCCATAGGTGTTGTAAAACTCCAGCTTGCGCCGCATCTCGTTGGCGGTATTCCCCGGCGAAAGCACCTCGAACACTACCTGGGGCGGAATATTGTCCTCCATCCACTGGCGATAGGAGCCCCGCCGCCCCTTAGGCCGACCAAACACCACCATCGCATCCGGAGCCGTGGGAGGTACCAGCGTCGAGGGCACGGGATACCAAAGCAAATCCCCCGCCACAAACACGTTCGGGTCGTCCGCAAAGAGAATCTCCAGATTCTCCTTAATGATGACAATCCAGCGAAACTGCTCTGTATTCTCCGCCATCGGCTTGCCATCGCTACTGGGAAACAGCTCATCCAGCACCTCATCCGACAGCGGCTCCGACAGCGAGTTCAACCAAGAAGAGCGGGACGAGGTCATGACAAAGATACCTGCGGGAGCGGATTGTTTTGATTTTTGATTTTTGATTTTGGAATTCTGCTTGAGTTTTGCGTGACGTCTGATGCGGATCGGGGACTAGATATCCCGTCGCGCAAGCATCCTGCTTGCCCGCATAGTCCCGTTGCAGGCCGGAAGCCCGCGCGACGCAAGGTTCTGAGATGATTCACATGAGGCATGACTCCCAAATTCTGGTGCCAATCCAAAATCCCAAATCTAAAATCCAAAATCACTTCACTGCCTCAATCTCCGTCACCCCCGCCCCATTCACCCAGGCAATCTGAGCAATGCCCCGCTGGCGCGCATAGCTGCGGGTTTGGCCGGGGGTGCGATCGCCCAAATCTACCTCCACCCGCACCAGGGTAGTAGAACCGCGAATCTTTTGGGCATAGGCGAAGGCGGCGGCCTGGGCATCAATGGACTGGGGCACTACCAGCCAGCTATTCACCGGAGTCGCGTCCGGCAATTGCCCGGTGGGCAGCAGCGCCTGGTGCAGTTCCTCAATATTCAGGACAAAGCCAATGCCGGGAGCGCCCTTGCCCTGGGGGTGAAACAATTCGAGGAGCTGATCGTAGCGCCCCCCCTGGCCAATGGTGCGGTAGCCCGTGGGGGTGGCGGTGACCACCTCGAAGACGATGCCCGTGTAGTAGTCGAAGGTCTGGATCAGGCTCAGATCCAGCACCAGGGACGGCATCTCCAGGGATTGCAGGGCACAGGTTTGCTCCAGCAGATCCACCAGGGTTTTCAGGCTCTCCACGGCGGCCCACTGGCTCTCGTCCAGCTCAAGCTGAGCCAGTTTGGGGAAAACCTGGGCAGGGGTGCCCCGCAGGTCGAACATGGCCAGGGCACGGGATCGCAGCTCCGGCGAGAGGGGCAGCGTCTCCAAGGCGATGCGATCCAGGTGGGCGATGCCCTGGCGCACCCGATCGCGCCATTCGCTGGGGAAGGGAGATAGGAGCGATCGCGTCAGTTCTGCATTGCCCAGCACCAGATGCCAGTCGGTGAGCTTGAGATTCTGGATACAGTCCATTAATAAGAGCAGCACTTCCCCATCGGCCACGGTGCCCTGAGCACCAATTAGCTCCACCCCAGCCTGGTAGAACTCATACTGGCGATCGCTACTGCCCTTAGCCGAGCGGCGAAACACATTGGCGTTGTAGTATAGCCGCTGGGGCAGGCTGAGGCTATCCAGGCGGGTGACGGCGGCGCGGGCGATGGAGGCCGTTAGCTCTGGACGCAGCCCCAGCACCTCATTATCGGTGTCATGGAGCTGAATCACAGTGGATCGCTGCACTGCGCCGCCTGCCATTAGCGTATCCAGCCGCTCCAGGGTGGAGGTAATCATGCGGTGGTAGCCCCAGCGGTGGAACACCTGCTGGAGCCGGTCTTCAATCCAGTGCTTCTGGGCCACATCCAGGGGAAATAAGTCCCTCGCCCCGGCGGGAGGTTGGTGAATCATAGACGCCCCCCAAGCTGCTACTTCTTCTTGCCGCCGAACAGGCCAAACAGACCCCCCTTCGACGACTCCGACTTACCCTGCGATTGCCCCTTCGACTGGGAAGCTGGCTGGGCCGTCTGTGCGCCTTTGGGGTCAACCCGCCGCATCCCCGACATGGCGATCGGATCGTCGGGATTGATGTCCAGCGCCTTCTTGAAGTGAATTTTTGCCATGGTGGGCTGGTTGCTCTTCAGGTAAATCGTCCCCAGTTGGGAATGGCACTCGTTGTTGTTGGGGTCGATTTTTAGCGCATCCCGCAGCTCTAAAATGGCATCCCGATGATTGTTCTTTTGTTCATGCTCATGGGCGCGGCGGCGATAGGCGTCCACGAGCTCTTCTTTCGAGGACTTGGGCGATCGCTGGGGCGCTGAGGCCGATGCTGCAGCAGGGGCCCCCGACGCGGGCGCGGCGGCAGCAGGACGGTGAGTGGGGGTAGCCCCTCCCTGCTCTCGCCGCATCAGGTAGACTAGGTTGACTTCGCTAATTTGCCCGATGACATCGAGCACCCGACTGAGGTCTTCGTATTGCTGTTCCGTGAGTTCTTTGAGAGTAGAGCGGTACTGACCTTCCAGATCATTAGCCGCCGCCAGCTGGCGGGAGGTGTCGGTAGTCAACAAGATAGTATCCTGCTGCCGAGTAGCCTGCTGCCCCTTGAGCTTCAGGAGTAGACCATACTCAGTGGCTTCTTTCTCCTGGGACAGCTTTTCGTAGGCTGGATTCACTAGCTTGGAGAGCAGATCATTGGCAAATTGTCGCTCTTCGTCCGTTTTAATCACAGAACTGTCCGGATGCAGGCGACGGGCAATCTTCAGGTAGCGCTTCCGCACATCCTTGGCATCGGCCCCTACTGAGACTCCTAAGACGGCGTAATAATCAATAAATTCGTCTTTATATAAACCGCGTTCGATCTTGAAAGCCATGCCAACAATCCTGGTTTTTTGCCTGAGAGCTGTTTCTAGTGTACTTCGTCTCTATGGATATAGCGTTACGCTTTCGTGTTAGGACACTCAAGAGGTGTGGAACCTCCATGTCGCGAGGGTTCCACGCTCAAACCTTAGCTCGTAGGGCTGTAAGTGCTCAAGCGCCAACAGGCTAAGCAGGCCGAAATTCTGGCAGCGGCTGCACCTGCCCCAGTTCATGGCTGAGAGCCTGATGAAGAAAACCATTCGTGGCTAAGATGCGTCCGGAGTAGATATCAAACGGAGAGCCGTCGTAGGCCGACACCTGACCACCCGCCTCTTCTACTAGCACGATCCCCGCCGCTAGATCCCAGGGGGAGAGGCCCCGCTCCCAGTAGCCATCCAGTCGTCCGCAGGCAACGTAGGCCAAGTCAATAGCCGCCGAGCCGCCCCGGCGCACTCCCTGGGTCAAGTGGGTGAGATGGCAGAATTCCGCGTAGTTATTGTCAATGGTTTCGCGGCGATCGTAGGCAAACCCGGTCACTAGCAGGCTGTTAGTCAGATGAGCCGTAGGGGACACAGTGATAGGGCGGCGATTACAGGTAGCCCCCAGTCCTTTAGCTGCGCGAAACAACTCTTGATGGGCGGGGTCATAGACGACGCCGACGTGGGGGGTACCTTCCACCAGCAGACCGATAGAGACAGCAAAGAAGGGATATTGGTGGGTGTAGTTCGTAGTGCCGTCTAAGGGATCGATGGCCCAGCGGTAGGGGCTAGATTCACTACCCTGAGCACCAGATTCTTCTGCCAGGATGGCATGGTCGGGCAGGTGACGCTGGAAAACCTTAAGGATGGCAGCCTCCGATGCCTGGTCGGCTTCGGTTACCAGGTCCCCCGGACGCCCCTTTTCCTGAATGTTGGTGAGCTTGCCCTGATAGTCGAGTAGGAGGGTGCCCGCGGTCAGGGCGGCTTCGGTCGCAATGTCAAGAAACCGCTGGAGCTGGTCGGGAGAGGGGGAGGTCATGGGGAAACGTGGCGATCGCACCAATCAACAGCCCTGATTGTATCGCTTAATCTTCCTCCAGGGGCAACCCCCGCCGCACCCGTCCCTTGCCAAAATGGCGGCCAAACTGCAGCTCGTAGACCTCATCTTCATCCTGGGTTTCCACCTCTAGGTCAGAGCGGGCATAGCTTACGCAAAGCAGGGCATAGCCTTGCTTCTGCAAATCTGGCGACAGCCCCATCGCCTCTGGCTGGGCCAACTCCCCCGACTTCACCCGCACCGCACAGGTGGTGCAAGCTCCGTTGCGGCAGGAAAAAGGCAGATTCACGCCCTGCCGCTCGGCACTGCTGAGAATGTAGCGGTCTTCCGGCACCGTTACCGTATGGGTAGTGCCCGCCTGACGGTTGTGGATGCGAATGGTGTGCATGCGAACCATGATGCTCTGAAGGTAAGGAGTTAAACAAAACTATTTTCTTGGAGTGTGCGATCCGGCGGGAGCGCATATCCCCACAAGTTGTCATTCGTTGCGCTTTAGCACTGAATGCCATCAATCAGCCATCCTAGTCTATCGCGGTCGATTGCTGGCGAGACGCTGGTTGGCTCTGATAAAGACTTCGGTTAGATGCACTGCAGGTACCGCTCAAATTCCCACAGGCAATTTAGCAGCCACTAGGCACATTGGCGATTCGCAAGTTGTCTCCGTCAGCCTTTGCGCTTGCACCGGTCCATAATTTTGAAGTGATCCTCAAGCTCGTAGCGATCGCTCACTTTGAAGCACGCCATAATCACGATGGCATCCTCGTTCACGGTGTAAAAGATGCGATAGGGAAATTCAGGAACGAGGGCCTGCCGCAGCTCGGTATCGTACTCCTGATGGATGACGGGGTGCCGCTCTGGTTCTCGCTTTGTCTCATCCAGCCAATCATCAATGGCCCGGAAAAAGTCATTACCCCGCCCGGCCCATCGGTCTTCTAACCCCTGGTAGGCAATCAGCAAATCAATTTCAGCCTGGGGCTGCACAAACACTTTGCATCCAAACATCAGTACCAGCTCAGCCTCTCTTTAACTTCATCCCAGCGGGTCCCCGTAATGGGAGATTCCACATAAAGCTTGATGCGACGGTTGAGCTTGCGCTGTTCCGCCGCCGCCAGCTCGCCGTCCGGCTTGGAATTGACGCTGCTCCAAAGATACTCCGCTAATCGAATGCGATCGCGTCGCTCAATTTGGGAAACGTCCACAGCCAGGAGACGTTCTGCCAGATCAGAATGGGTGGATTGTGGCATAGGAGGGGTTAGGACAGTTTGGCAACCAGCACACTTCCTATTTAATCAAAGGTGTAGGGCTGGGGTGACTACCTGGGGATAGAATGCGGAGGTGGTTTGTGGGCTAATCAGGCTCAGACTCGTCCATTTAGCAAAATGACTGACGCATTTTTCCTGGGAATTGACTTTGGTACCTCTGGGGCACGGGCGATCGCCATTGATAGCCAGTCCACCCCCTGCGCCGATGTCCGTGTTGCCTTTGGGGAGGTTGCCGACACAGCCCTGCCCCAGCTCTGGCAGGAGAGCCTGTTTGCCCTCCTCCACCAGCTTCCCATCCCCGTGCGTCAGCGGCTGCGGGCGATCGCCATCAACGGCACCTCCTCTACGGTGCTGCGCTGCAACGGGCAAGGGGAACCTCTAGAGGCTCCCATTCTCTATAACGACGACCGGGGGCGATCGCTCCTGGGCCTCCTGGAGGCCATCCTGCCACCGGATCCCGCTGACCCAACTCGCGCCATTGTGATGAGCGCCACCTCCAGTCTGGCGAAGCTCCTGTGGTGGACCTGCGCCGATGCGATCGCCAACCGCACCCTCCAGTCTCCCGAATATTTTCTCCACCAGGCTGACTGGCTCGGCTTTCTGCTCCACGGCCAGCTCGGCGTCAGCGATTACCACAACAGCCTGAAGCTGGGTTACGACGTGGGCAAGCTGCGCTATCCCGACTGGATGGCCCATATCCCCACAGAAATGATTTTGCCCAGGGTGGTAGCTCCCGGTACGCCCGTGGGCAAGGTGCAGGGGGCGATCGCCACCCAATACCACCTGCCCAGCGACTGCCTGGTCTGCGCTGGCACCACCGACAGCATTGCCGCTTTCCTCGCCAGCGGAGCCGAACAACCGGGTACTGCCGTCACCTCCCTCGGCTCGACGCTGGTGCTAAAGCTGCTGAGTACCACCCGCGTCGATGACCACCGCTGCGGCATCTACAGCCACCGGCTGGGGGATCTCTGGCTGGTGGGCGGCGCTTCCAATACGGGCGGTGCGGTGCTGAAGCAGTTTTTCTGCGAAGACGAGCTGGTGATCCTTAGTCAACAAATTCCTGCCCAGGAAAGTCCGCTCGACTACTATCCCCTGACCCAACCAGGGGAGCGCTTCCCCATCAACGACCCGGCGCTACCGCCCCGTTTGGAGCCGCGCCCTGAAGATCCCGTCGCTTTCCTCCACGGTCTGCTGGAGAGCATGGCTCACATCGAGGCCCAGGGCTATGGTCGCCTCCAGGAACTGGGGGCGACACCGCTGCAATCCGTACTGACGGCAGGGGGAGGCGCTAAGAATGAAGCCTGGACGGCAATCAGGCAGCGGCGGTTGGGAGTGACAGTGGAGCGATCGCCCCACACCGAAGCCGCCTATGGCAGCGCCCGACTGGCCCAGCAGGGCATCGCGCACTTTGAGAAATCAGCTGATGGCCCTAAGGGCTAAGGCCTGAGCATGGAACCCCCGCGACACGGGGGTTCCGCACCTCTAGAATGTCCTCACGCGAAAGCATCACGCTATCAGCCCTGGGTGGACTAGAACTCAGGGCTGTGTTCGGCGTCCCAGCACTGCCCCCCTTCCCAGACCCGGCCCTGCTCGCGGCAGACCTGCTTATCCTTAATCCAGGGCAGCGAGGTGGGATGGGGGTCGTACATCTGAGAGACGGTGAGCTGGAAGCCGAGCGCCCGAAAGCCAACATAGGTCAGGCCGAGGAGTGTGCCGACGCCAACAACCAGGCTGGCCGATTTCCAGAAAGCACTTCGCCGGGGCTGAATGCGGGTGGCAGTACGCCGTTCCTCGCCCGCTAGCAGCAC
>JBHJGR010000322.1:0-14755 GCA_050331615.1 Elainellaceae cyanobacterium | reverse complement strand
CAGCCAGGGAATCAGTCCGGCTCGCACGGCAGAGGATTTGCCGCTACCCGATGCCCCAATCACCGCCACAAAGCCATGCCGGTCCAGGACGTTCCAAATGGCTTCCACCACCCTACGCCGCCCAAAGAAGAATGCAGCCTGTGCCTCCTCTGTTTTGGAGCTGTGTGTAGACCGAGTCGAAGAGGCGATCGCCACTCACCCGTCCCGTCTTCGGATTGGCATTCTCGCGGGACAGCCCTGCCAACACCGCTGCCGTGAAAACACTGTACTGCTCTCCTTCAAACGCCTGCTCAAAGCCACGACTGGCCGTTATCAGGCAGTAATCCTGTTTGTGGCGAAAGGCAGAGAGGGACTGTTCAGTCAGAGGGCGATCGATGAAATATCCGCTGTGGCAGCAGTCCAGGAGAACTACCAGGCTGCTGAGGTCGGATTTCTCAATCAGCCGATTCAGGCTGTTCAGCGAGATGCTATATTTCTGGGCGGCAATGCGATCGCCCTCAACCTCAAGCTGGACATCCGAAGGAGCCAGATAGCCTTCGCGATCGCCCAAACTATCGGTGGTCACAAATCCATGACCGCTGAAGTAAATCAGGGCATCCTGCTTGACCGCCTGCTCCAGCAAGAAGGTTTGCAGCGCCTGCCCCAGCTCAGCGCCCCTCAGGGATTTTTTCTGGCTCACGCTCTCTCGCTGCTCTGCCTCGACCCAGCGGGCGGGCAATCGCATCACCTGCTGAAAATCGCCATGCTGCTCCAGAGGCTGGGCGATCGCCTCCGCATCCGCCGCCGCTTTGCTCAACGGCTGGAGGTAAGGACTCTGATAGTTCTGGATGCCAATGACGAGGGCATAGCGAGCCATAGGCGTAGGGCAGACAAGGGGCTAGATGCTCTTTACCTTAGCAAGAGATTCTCAGCCCAGACCACCGTCTGCTTTAAGCGGTGCTGATACGCCTGCCGGCACCCGCTGACGAATCGCTTCAATCTCGCTAGTAGCATCCAGGAGTTCGCCCTGTTCGGCCTCGGCCACTTCCTGCAAAACCTCGTGGCTTGATGGGCGATCGCCTACACGGGAAGTAAAATTGAGTCGCCCTCTCATTTCGCCAGCCATCACCAGCCATGACCCCGTCCCCCAGACCACCCCAGTCTCCCATCCCTCAGCGCTTCGTAAACTTCCTGATTCAGTGGATGCCCCTGGGCGGCAGTGGTTGGCTATTTCTCTCATTTCTGCGGCAGCAGGCGTGGGCGGAGGCATTCATTGCATTTCCTGTCACCCTGGTGTCAGCCATTTGGGCGGCCTATACGGAAAGCTTTGTGGCCCGGATGCGCGAGATTTATGCCGAGCGGGGCCGCAGTGATGCCGATGCATTGATGAGATTTTTGGAGCGGTTAAACCAATCCTTTGCCAAGCCTGATGCCCAGTACCTTCGGTGTCAGGGGGCAGAATGTTTGTATAACGACATTGAGGGGTACCGCCAACCCAAAGATATCACTGTAGCGCTGCTGAAAGATGTATTTGTGCCCCTGGAACTCAGCGCCAGCTTTAGCCGCAGCGTGGATGACGATGCTCTGCCGTTTCAAATGGGGTCTCAAAGCGACGAACTTCTGGAAAAGCAGTTCAGGGGCGACCCCCTCAGCATTTGGGATTTGTTGCGACAGGCCCAAAAAGATGACGCCTATGCTCGGTTAGCAATTCTGGCCTGGGGCGGCTTTGGCAAAACTACCCTCATGCGCCACGTTACCTACACCTTTGCCCACGGTCGGCACAAACGCCATCGGGTGCCCCGACTTTTACCGGTGCTGCTTTATCTGCGAAAGTGGCGGGATGTCATCGCTCAGGAGGATGCTCCCGATCTCCCTGCACTGATTACCAAGAATCACATTCCCGATTTGCCAGGAGGCGCATCTCTGAATTTGCCTGAGGCGTGGGCTGTCAACTTGCTGACCCAGGGGAAGGGGTTGGTGATGCTCGATGGGTTTGATGAAGTGGCTGAAGATCAGCGACCACAGGTGAGCCAGTGGATTAGTGCTCAGATGCGGGCTTATCCTAAAACTATCTTTATTCTCACGTCTCGTCCGGGGGGCTATGACCACTACAGCGGTCGAGAACGGCCCAGGCGCAGTGTGTTTGTCAAACCCTTTAAGCCCGACCAGTGGCAGTTATTTATTCACCAGTGGTATCGCTGCCAGGAGCAAACCAGTCGGGCAGAAAGCAACAAAAACCCCACGGCTGTTTCAGATATTGCGGAGAATCTGGCAAACGACCTGATTCATCAAATCCAGCAGCGAGAAGAACTGGCCGCGATGGCAACAAACCCCCTGCTGCTGAACATGATCGCCACATTCCATCGATATTACCCCGGCAACCAGTTGCCGAAACGTCGGGCCGACCTGTATCAGGCAATTTGTCAGCTACAATTGGGCGCACGCCCTGAATCGAAACGGGTAGATATGGGCCTGAGCGCCACTGACAGCCAGCAGGTGTTGCAGTGGCTGGCCCTGGAGATGGGCCAGCAGGAGCAGCAAACCCGCATTGAGGAGAAGGTTCTATTACATCACCTGGGAGACTATTTGACTGCTCTGGATGAATTCATCGAACCCAAGATTTTCTTGAATCGAGTTTCCCACGTGAGCGAGTTGTTGGTGGAGCGAGAACCTCAGCAATATGAGTTTTCTCACCGCAGTTTTCAGAGCTATCTGGCGGCGGTGGAAATCGACCGACAGCAGCGGGAAGATTGGTTGCTCGATCGCTGGGAAAACGAGTGGTGGCAGGAGACGATTCTGCTCTACGTGGCGCGGGTAAGAAATCCGGCAACCTTGCTTCAGGGATTAGTCGATCGGGGGGCCGCAGACCTAGCCTATCGCTGTCTGCAAGAAACCACTCGGCGGGTTGACCCAGAACTGGTCGCCGTCATCGAACCCCTTGCTAGCCAGGTGCAGGATTTGCGCTATGCCCAACTGGAGGAATACCTGAAAAATGGGCAGTGGAAAGAAGCCGACCAGGAAACCTATCGACTGATGATTACCACCGTGGGCAAGGAAGAAGGGCAAGAGTTTGAGCCAGAGGAGTTGCTGCATTTTCCCTGCGAGGAATTGCTGACCATTGATGGGCTGTGGGTGAAGTACAGCGATGGTCGGTTTGGCTTCAGTGTCCAAAAAAATATTTATCTAGACTGCGGCGGCATTCCGGATGGGAAGTATCATAAGGAAGCGTTTGAGAAGTTTGGCGATCGCGTCCGATGGCGAAGGAAGGGCCAATGGAAGTTCAGCGAAGTAAAATTCGATACTTCTTCTCCAACGGGACACCTCCCGTGTCGGTGGTGTTGGGTTTGGGCTTTTGGTGTGTGGGTGGTCTTTGGGAGATTCTCTTCTCTCGCATCCAGACTTGTAAAGTGTAGGGCATAAGGCTTTCAAATTCTCCAAAAGTTTTGTTACGAAGCTCAATCCCTACGAGGAATCAGCGTTCTGGAAATTCGATACCTGGCACCGGGGCTGGTGGGGCATCTGAGAAACTGCGTAATCTGGACTGTAGCTATTCGCTCTCAAAAATTGCTCGGTCACCACATGGGCCTCGTCCAGTTGGGCCTCCCACTGTTCCCACAGGTCGAGCTGTCCGGGGCTGGTCTTCTGGGATTTTTTCTTGATCTTCAGCCCCGCCAGCAGTTTGCTGCCCCAGTGATTTTTGCGCTCTGGTTTCGGCTGGGGCTTATACTTCTTGCAAAACTTGCGGTACGCTTCAGCACAGAGTTCCAGAGTCTTTCCCAACAACAGAAATGCCGGGTGCCACTGAGTAATGCCGTCATTCGTCAAACGATCGTAGCTGCCGTAGTTACTGAAATCGTAAAACCATCCCTGCTGCATATTCGCCGCCTTCGGGTTCCCGTGTATGTAGCGCAGAGTATTCAATGCTCGGCGTTTATCGTCAACAGGGAAGCCCGTGCTGTGGTATCGCTTCTCCCAAAAGTGCCCGGTACGATTTAACAATCTGTTGAAACACATTGCGGTGTACCAGTTTAGCCAGTGCATAATCCTCGGCAGGTCCTCTGGGGCTTGCGGCTCCAGCAAATAATGCACGTGGTTGCTCATAATGCAGAGGCCATAAAGCTTAAAGCTAAACTTTCCCTGGCACTTTTTGATAGCAAACAAGAGCAACTCCCGGCATTCAAACCGAGTCAGGCGAAACTCGCGGTTGTTGCACCGAACCGTAACGTGATAGCAATA
This sequence comes from Elainellaceae cyanobacterium, assembly GCA_050331615.1. Classification (GTDB taxonomy): domain Bacteria; phylum Cyanobacteriota; class Cyanobacteriia; order CAKZMO01; family CAKZMO01; genus JAYKGU01. The sequence continues at coordinate 10,540 of JBHJGR010000322.1, read as the reverse complement.
ATCAGGATGCAGTTGACGAGGCGAGCGAGACATTTAAAGAGTTGCACAAACGCTTTATTCAGCATACCTGCGATAGGTCTGGGTACAGGTGCAGAATTCGGGTATCAGCGTAAGGTGGGACACTTTCCCAAGAATAGAATTCAGGCGTTAGGAGCCAGAAGTCCGCTCTCTCCCAAATTCTGACTCCTGGATTCTGACTCCTGTCCAACCAGGGTTTCCCGCGCCAATGACTGGGCAGCCATCAAGCTGGATGATGCCGTGGCCCAGTCTGCGCTCAAAGCGGGGTACGCACCCAAGGAAGTGGTGAAATTTATGTATCAAAGCCCCTATATCCAACACCAGATTCACCAGAAGCAGGTGAATGTCAAGGTGATGAATCAGTACGCAGCATCTACCGTCGTGAACGCCAGCCAGAATTTGCAAGCCAGCGAGCTGTTGCGCGCCCAGCGCCGAAGCAGCCGCAAGAAGCGCCAGCAGCAGATGGAGTAAGCTTCATGGAGCCGAGCTGGGAGAGACCCATGGCAAAGCATTCTTAAGCTGGGGTAGGGGCGATCGCCTACACCGAGAACCGCGACGGCGTGCCATTGCTACGGCTCAAAGCTCGGATGGGCGATAGTCATCCCCAGGTACTTTCAGAGTGTTTCATTGGACTCCTGAAACTTGCCCCGGAGCAGTCGCTGCCGTTCGTCGCCCAATACCTTGACTTGGAGCAACCCTCCAGTGAGATGGCCGCCCTTGCGTTAGGCGAGTCCCAACTAGAAGCGGCGTTCCCCATCTTGCAGCAGTCCTGGGAGCACTCCCATCTGGCGGATTATCGCCGTACTGCGCTGATGGCGATCGCCATGCTGCGGCACGACCAGGCCATTGGGTTCCTGCTGGAGCTGATCGCAACTGGGAGTCTGCCGGATGCCACCAACGCGTTGCAGGCATTGAAGGTGTATCGAAACGACCAGGGACTATGGACGCGGGGGTGGTGATGCCCTGGTCACTGATGGTGCAGCAGGAGATCGGGTCAAACCGGGGCTTCATGGGTGAGGCATCCCTCATCTCGCCGCACATGGACTGGACGAAGAACCCGCCACCTGGTTGCAGGACCCGATAGATGCTTGCTAGCGTGGCGGCTCGGTCTGGCCCGATGATGCAGTGCAGGCACCTTCCATCGACCACCAGATGGAAGAAATAACCATAGGCTCCTTCCGCTTTCAGGTGCTGATAGATGCTGTCGTGGCCAACGTAATCAGTCTTCAAGAAGTGCTGGAAAGCCGGATGAACCGACAGAGCGTTGAGCAGGTGCGGGAACGGGTTGAGGCTGTCCGCTCTCTGCTGTCTGCGAGCGTCAGCCAGTGACTCTGACAACGACCAGGACTACTAATCTGCGCTAGTCTTGAGTCAAAGCCCTGCACCGAGGCGTAATGGCCATGTCCACTTCCACTGCCGATATTCGCTGGACTATTCGAGATCTTGAGCTCTTGCCAGACGATGGGCGGCGCTATGAAATCATTGATGGAGAGCTGTTTGTGACCCGAGCACCCCACTGGAAGCACCAGAACGTCTCGGTCAAGATTGGCATGGCCCTGGAGAATTGGTCAGTCCAAAGTCAATTAGGGGAAGCGGCAGTGAATCCTGGTCTGGTCTTCTCTGAAATCGATAGTGTTATCCCAGATGTAGTTTGGGCGACCTATGAGCGGCTTGAAACCATGCTGGATGAAGCCGGGCATTTAGTTGCAGCGCCCGAGCTGGTGGTAGAGGTTCTGTCTCCCGGCAAGAATAACGAGCGCCGAGATCGGGAAGCCAAGCTGAAGCTGTACTCCAGCTACGGTGTTTTGGAGTATTGGATTGCAGACCGTCAGCAGCGAAAGGTAGAAGTTTACCGTCGCGATCGCGGCATATTGCAGCTGGCGCTTTCGCTATACGCAGAGGATGAGCTGACAAGCCCCTTACTGCCGGGATTCAGCGTTTTGGTGGCTCAGTTCTTTCCGAGCAATTAATCAGATGGCAAGCCTGCTTTCCGCTAGAGCGATCGCCCAGATATTGAGTCAGCTAACCAAGTAATTGGCGTTATTCAGTCCTGGGATGAATCTAAATCCTAGTAATTACTGAAAGCTAGCCCTGACGAGGCTGTTGGAATGCGACAGCATTGAATTCATCCCGCCGCTTAGCGATGCCGGGATATGCATCCCCGGTGGGGGGCCACATCCCCATGAAAATAATTTTGTTTAACTACGTAGAATCTCTGACAAAAATACTATTTTTTGTAAATTTTTCATAAAGGCATTCTCCGCTGTCACTGTTCTACAGTCAGAGCAGTGTATGCCGCTTGACTCAGTACAAATTCGGATAATCATAACGAACCGTATAAAAATATCGTAAAGTTACCCGTAGACAAACAGGGGAGGAGTGGCGGGGTGCCATAATACTTCTCAAGAGACGACTGGCGGAAAGAGTGGAGCTGTAATCTTGGGTTAACTCTGCCGAGCCTCCAGAAATAGGGATTTCCTGCATATCCCTCAGCTTACCTACTTTCTCTAAATACGTTACGAGTAGAAATACTGGGTAATCTCCTTACTTTTCTGCTCAAAAAAACACAAGTTACGAGTCTAGCAATACGGAAGGGCCAAAACACTTCCATCGTAGACAAATGAAGCAGTTCTTCCTTGCTGAGGCTGAATGAGCGCAGCAAGCGTTTTCGCCCGCATGCCAATAAAGGTAAGAAAACGTACTCAGTCAACCAGATGTACTCCAGGCTCATCCTGATTGAGAAACACGTAGACACATTCCCTGTTTTTGCGTGCTTTGAGTAACCAGCAGCGTAAATCCAAGGTGACCTGGAGCGACCATCTTCGACCATCTTCGAATAGGAGACTCACAAAGTGGAAAACGAATTGTTCACCTTTCAACTCTTTACGCCGGGTAGTGATATCGCCATCGGTTTTCGCCCCAGCCAGGTAGTCTGGGGGCGGACTGGAAATGATGTATTGTTGGGCTATCAGCCAGTTACCCTCGAGCCCGATCAACAGCAGTTTGATGCTTTGCTGGGCGACCTGGCGATTGAAGATCCGGCGTTCCGCCAGTGGAGCGACACGTTCATCTTAGGAGACTGGGTGCGTCCCTACTATGTCAACGAGTCATCTAATAGCCTGGGGCTGAATGATCTGGCGCTAATTCCTGACTTTACGCCTGAGCTAGATTCCATTCAGCTATTTGGTGAGGCGAATAACTATCAACTACTGGACATCGAGCTAGGGACGCTCATTGTGTTTCTAGATGAAGCTGAGTTCGATCCCATTGGCTTCTTGCTAGGTACAACCGGGTTAAGCTTACTAGATAGCTATTTTGAATTTAGGGGAACCACGCCACCTCCAGGCCCTGCCCTGCCAGAAATTCAGCAGTTTGGTACCACGGAATATGACATCCCGCTGAGCATCAGTACCGATCCGTCTGGCAAGATCTACGTTGCTGGGGGAAGCAATGGCTCCTTGGTAGATGCCAATGAGGGCTTGCGGGATAATTTTGTCACCAAGTACGACAGCCAGGGAAATGTTCTGCTTTCCTTTCAATTTGGCACGTCTGACTTTGAAACCATCTACGGTATCGATACCGACAACCAGGGCAACTTCTACGTTACAGGCGTGACTGGTGGTGACCTGTTTGGGGCCAAACAGGCGGAGGAACTGGACACGTTCGTCGCCAAGTATGACAGCGAAGGTAATCCGATTTGGACCCGTCAGCTTGGACAGAATGTGGTTTTCAACGCCTTTAACCTGGCAGTTGATAAAGAAACGGGTGACGTTGTCATCTCTGGTGCCGACGTTCTGCCAACCCTAGAAGACGATACATTTGTCATTAAGTTTGACACCAACGGCAATCTGCAATGGTTTACGGAAACGGGCACCCCCGGTTTCCTCATCTTTGATGAAAGCTATGGACTGACCGTAGCTCAGGACGGCAGCGTGTACGCCACGGGCTGGACTTCGGGTAACCTGGGCGGCCCCAATGCTGGCCTTTACGACAACTGGCTGGCCAAATATGATGGCGACACGGGTGAAACCCAGTGGATTGTCCAGTACGGAACGCCCGACTATGAGTGGTCGTGGGATGTGCGCACCGATAGTGTCGGGGATGTTTACACCGCAGGCTGGACCCTGGGAAGCCTGGAGGGAACCAATGCCGGTTCCTTTGATGTTTATTTGAAGAAGTTCGATGACCAGGGCAATCTCTTGTGGACAGAGCAGTTTGGCACTGCGGGCGACGATGAAGCTTACAGCCTGTTTATCGATAAAAGCGACAGTATTTTCATCGCGGGCTATACGGATGGAGACCTGGGTGGACCCAGCGCCGGATCCTTTGATGCCTGGGTTGCCAAGTATGACCAGAGCGGCAACCAGATCTGGATTACCCAGTTTGGCACGAGCGATCGCGACGAACTCTATGGCATCGTGGCGGACGACCAGGGCAACCTCTATGCCACTGGCGTTACCCAGGGATCGCTGGGGGCGTTAAACGCTGGATCCTTTGATGGGTGGACGGCTAAGCTGGATGCTGCCTCCGGCAAGCTTCTGGACTTCAGCGCTGAAGACGTCATGGAACCGACAGGTGATGAAACCCTGTTTGGCGACGGAGCGACGGAAACCCTAGATGGTCTGGATGGCAACGATATCATCTACGGTAACGGCGGCACCGATACCCTGGTGGGCGGCGATGGTGATGACCTGATCTACGGTGGATCGCAGGCCGATACCATTCTGGGCGGTGCTGGGGATGACACCATCTATGCTAACGGCGGCGGTGACTTCATTGATGCGGGCAGTGGCTTTGATACGGTTTGGCTGGGAGCAGGAGAAGCGGCGATCGCCCTCAATCCAGGACTCGGCTATGTTACTATCAAGAACTTCCAGCTGGGATCTACCCAGTTGAACGTGAGCAGCCTGGACGATCTGTCCTTCGCGGACAGCGCCGATGGTGCCCAGATCTTCCAGGGTGAGGATCTGGTCGCAGTGGTCACCTGGCAATCCGCCAGCACCTTCAGCAACAATGTGGAAACTATCTTCGCCGTCTAGATAAAGGATAGGAATGAGTTGAAAACTACCGTAGGGTGTGTCATTGCCTTGCGTGACGCACCAAAGTCCGAAGCGGTGGTGCGTTGGGCTTGCGCCCCAACATACACTACAGCTTTGGGTTTTGCAAAGCGCCAATATCCGTGATGGAAGCAAGTGGCCATTTGCCCTTACCCAATTCATGCGGGTTGACTGAAATCTGTGCAGATGTGGTCGTACAGGTCGTGACCAACGCCAATGGAAAGCACGGGCAGGGAAACGCAGGCTTGAGTGGCGACGTTGCCGTTGGCCATGTGGCTTTGCACCCAGGAATAGCCCGTGCTATCCGCCTGGGTCAGACCGCGCACGGGTTGGGTTCCCTCAACGAATTCCTGCTCCCGAATGAATAGAAAGGTGCCGTCTGGGACATAGGCGTTGACCCAGGTAGCATCACACGACTCGGAGTAGAGCTTTTGCACAATGACCTGACGGGGTTGCCAATCATCCTGCCAGCGGAAGACGGTTCTGCTGACTTCTTCGACCACGATCGCATCTTGAACGCAGGGAGAAAGCAAGGGATCCCGCTCGTTGCAGGTTTCTCCCTGGCATGGCCCAGTCTCGATGGTGGTAACCTCTCCCCGTCCTGTGGCCATTTCTAAACCTGCCCTATCGTCTTCTATCCCGCCTAAGTCAAACAGGTCAACGGTGATCGGTTGCACGACAAGTACGCTAGCTCCCCAGAGAAAAAGAAAGTTCACCTTCTGCTGCCAATTGGCGATCGACCTCGGCCCGCGCCTGCATTTTGGCAAATCGGCGCTGCTTGATGCAAATTAGCTCAACGGTCATCACCAGCTGATCGCCCGGAACAACCTGACGCCGAAAGCGAACCTTGTTCATCCCTGCAAAGAGAAACAAAGTTTCGCCAGCGTCTAGCATCTGCGTCAAGACGATGCCTCCCACCTGAGCCATTGCCTCTACTAATAGCACCCCGGGCATAATGGGCTGTCTCGGAAAATGCCCCTGAAACTGAGGCTCGTTCGCCGTGACGTTCTTGATACCAACGGCTCGCTTCCCCGGCACATAGTCAATGATTCGATCCACCAGCAAAAATGGGTAGCGGTGGGGAAGTAATTTTTGGATATCGGCCTGTGCCAGAATTGTCGGACCTGGATGGAGGGCAACGGGATTAGCTGAACCGTTCTCAGGCTCTTGGCTTTTCGCGTCTAAAGTAGACGCGTGGGTAGAATTGCGGTCGAGTAGCCCGGTCATGGCAGTCGCTCCAAAGTGGTGAGATTTTCTACAGCCAATCAAAAGCTTTGCAGCTTCTTGAACGCCAGTGATACGTTATGTCCGCCAAACCCAAAGGAATTGGAAAGGGCCACTTCAATGGGTTGAGAGCGGCTGCACCCAGGCACATAGTCCAGGTCGCAGACGGGGTCGGGATTTTTCAGGTTAATGGTGGGGGGAATTTGGTCCGTGGCAATGGCCATTACCGTGGCGATCGCCTCAATACCCCCCGATCCCCCCAGCAAATGTCCGGTCATGGACTTTGTGGAACTAATAGCTACTTGGGCAGCATGGTGCCCCAACGCCTGCTTGATGGCCATTGTCTCCGTCACATCATTGGCTGCCGTACTGGTGCCGTGGGCGTTAATGTAGCCGACCTGGCTGGGAAATAATCGCGTCTCCTTCAAAGCCAGCTCCATGGCGCGGGCGGCAGCTTTACCCCCTGGGGGTGGTGCAGTGAGGTGGTAGGCATCGCAGGTCAACCCGTAGCCCACGATTTCGGCGTAGATCTGGGCGTGGCGATCAAGGGCGTGTTGAAGTTCCTCTAGAATTAAAATTCCGGCTCCCTCACCCATGACAAAACCGTCGCGATCGCGATCAAAGGGGCGCGAGGCTTTGGTGGGTTCCTCATTGCGGGTGGACAGTGCCCTGGCATTGGCAAAGCCAGTCACTGATAGGGGCGTAATTGCGGCCTCGGTGCCGCCACAGATCATAGCTTTGGCATGGCCGTACTGAATCATGCGAAAGGCTTCCCCAATGGCGTTGGACCCGGCGGCGCAGGCGGTTGTCGTGCAGGAATTGGGGCCTCTGGCTCCGATGTGAATAGCGGTCAGCCCGGCCGCCATGTTGGCGATCATCATCGGAATCATAAATGGACTACAGCGATCGGCTCCCCGGTTCAGATAGTTAGTCTGCTGGTCTTCCATAACTTTGATGCCCCCCACGCCCGAACCGATGAGTACCCCAACATCATCGGCATTGCTGTCGGTGACGGCGAGTCGAGCGTCGGTCAAAGCCTGCTGGCTGGCGCACACCGCAAATTGGGCAAAGCGATCCATGCGCTTCGCTGCCTTCCTCTCGATATAATCACAAGGATCAAATCCTTTGACTTCGCCAGCAATTTGACAGGGTAAGCGAGAGGCATCAAAGTGGGTGATCGAGTCAATACCACTATGCCCTTGCAGGAGGCCCTGCCAGTAGTTATATACCGTATTTCCTAAAGGGGTAATGGCTCCCAAACCTGTGACAACCACTCGCTTTAATTCAACCATTGTTGTCTGACTCCAGTTTGGCAAAGATAGTGAAATAGGGGAAACGGCAGGTTTAGCGGCTCACGCCTGATGGTAGTGAATCCATTACGGGTAAATCAATCTGGCTATTTTCATTCGTGCTAATTAGTTGCTGATAATAGTTATGTAGATTTTGACAGCCTTGCTCTACTGAGTAATGTTTAGCATCCTGTAAGGCTTGCTGAATCAGGACAGTGTTGTCCCGCTGGAGGGCAAGTTCGAGGCGATCGCCCAATGCCATTACGCTATCCGGGGGAACCAGATAGGCATTCTTCTGGTCAATCAAGTATTCCGCTACCGCACCACTTTCCACCGTCACCACCGGAACACCAGAGGCCATCGCTTCCACTACCGTCAAGCCAAAGGTTTCGTAGGGGGAAGGACTGCAAAACAAATCGCAGGATGCCAGCACATTGGCCTTGGTTTCTCCCATTAAAAATCCCGTGAAGTGAATATCCGCAATGGGAGCTGCCTTACGCTTGAGGGCGTTCACCACTTCGGCGGGACCATCCCCGACGATGAATAAAGAGGTTTTGGGCTGGCGCTGCTTCAGTTGACCAAAGGCTTCAATGAGCAGATCCACCCGCTTTTCGAATCCTAATCGGCCTAAAAATATAATAGTTTGATGATCTTGCTCTTGGGGCGTTAGCCTGGAAGCTAGGTGCTGGCGATCGCGCCGCTCTGGCCCATAGGTGGAGATGTCGGTGCCAAAAAACGGGATGACTTGCATATTTTTGACGCCCATTTCCTGACAGCTCCGGCTGGCTGCACCGCTGGGGCAAATGGTGGCATCTAGCCGATGATAGAGCTGGCTCAGCAGCCGGGACTGGCGCACCACCGACCGCAGCCACTGCCAGCCCGGATAGGTGGCAGAGAAATTGTAGACATCCGTATGGTATTCAGCCAGGTAAGGAACCCGATTTTCCCTGGCATAGCGGCGTCCCGGTAGTTGCCACGCGCTTAGCAGAAAGTAGCGCTCCACGTCGGTCATGACGATTAAGTCGGGCTGATAGTCGTCAATCTTTTGGCTAATTTCTTTTGCTGCCTGAACTGTGGGAACGTAGGTCATTTTGTAAGGAATCCAGGGCTGAGAGCGATAGCGCTCAACTCGCAAATGCTTCCCAAACTGTGCCGATTCCGCCCGCTGATCCCAATCAGGAGCAAACACAATGACGCGAAAACCTTGCTCTGCAAACCACTGGGCGCGTGCCCAATTAAAATGGGCTGAACCACTCACCTCCGGCGGAAATGCCGTTACTAGAAATGCCAAAGTTTTGTTTTGGGCTGTCATTTTCTAATTCCTTGCTAAAGCAATTTGATATGAATGATTTAATTTAGCCAGTAACGGCAACCTTGGGAGCCTGTAAAAAGCCACTGCGGACAAAGTAGGAGAAATAGTTGGACAGTAACTGGGCATCAAGCGGTGGACAGATAATACCGCTACCGCTGAGAGCTGCCAGGGTTGCTTCACAGCCGATTAAAGGCCGGTAACCCTGCTCATTCAGCTCAATGTAGGTGAGGCCGTTAGACCACTGGTGGCGGAAGAAAGGTAGGAGCGGATAGAGGGGATTCTCCCGCTCATGGCTGAGCTGTTCCTGCCAGGTTTCGTAGGAAACCCGCTGCACGGGGTAGCCCAGGGAGCAAATAAATTCTGTTAGTTCATTCCAGTGGAGGAGGTGGGGATTTTGCAGGTGAAAGGCTTTACCCAAAGATGCTTTTTGTTGCGATAGGTAGACGATCGCCCGACTGTTGTAATCCACAGGGGACAGATCCAGGAAGAGATCGAGATCGGCCATGATGCTGCCCATCTGGATACAGCCTTTGATCATCCGACAGAGAAAGCCTGTGGTGTTCCAAACGCCGGTTTGACTGTGACCTGAAACTAATGGTGGGCGATGAATGGTTACCGGAATGCCCCGCTGTCCGGCAATCTGCACCAGCTTCTCTGATACCCACTTGCTCTGGGAATAGCCCAAATAGATATCTTCGTGTCGATCGATGGGATTCGCCTCCGTTACCCGCTGGTTGTAGTAGGCCGAGGATTCAAATACGGCGACGCTGGAGACGTGATGGACAGGCTTGAGCTTGGTTTGGCAGGCAAACCGCAGCACTTCCTCAGTCCCCAATACGTTGATGGGCTTGAATTTAGCGTAGGGATAAACGTAGTTGAGCAGCGCTCCATTGTGGTAGACGGCATCAATGCGTTCAGCCAATTCATCAAACTGGGTCGGGGCAATTCCCATCTGGGGCTGGGCCAAATCCCCCAGGACTGGGACGATTCGCGTTCCATAGTCAGCCTGCCACAGTCCATAGGCTTTGAGATTGTTGTGAAGCCGCTGAACTGCAGTTTCAATGTCCGGCGATCGCACCAAACAAAAGACCTCGGCCTGGGTTTGATCCAAAAGTTCCTGAAGCAGAAAAGCCCCCAGGAAACCCGTTGCCCCCGTCAGGAGAATGGCCGATGGCTCATCCGCCGCTACTATGGAGGCGCAATCGGGACAGATGGCCGTATCCAAAGCCGCCTCACGACCTAAATCCATCCGTTCACGTTCTTTTACTTCAACATTGGGCCTATCCAAACCCAATTGCTCAGTAAGAAGCGCGACCAAAGTATCTAGGCTGGGATCTTCGATTAGGGCACGAATGGGTAGCTCCACCTGAAGCTCCTCCCGGATGAGGGACGTCAATTCCACTGCCATCAAAGAATCCAGACCCATTTCGTGGAGCGATCGCGACGAATCAATTTCTACCTCCGGTAGCCGGAGAACCTGGGCGGCTTTCTGCTTAAGGTAGGTGGATAGGAGAAGGGAGCGATCGCCAGGGCTGGATGTTTGCATGCGCTGGCGTAGCTCAAGCGTTGAGGGAGCGATTAGAGTAGGGGCGATCGCAGTCTCCAGGATAGCCGCCAGCAAAGGCGGTTCCTGTCCTGCT
>JBHJGR010000321.1:0-7662 GCA_050331615.1 Elainellaceae cyanobacterium | reverse complement strand
GCCCCCCGGCGGGGGGCGCACTCCACTAGCTTTGATTGATGGCCATGTACTTAACTACTTAACTACTTAGATCATAAGCTTAATCCGTATAGGTGGCTACCATCCAATTGGCCGACCTGTCAACCATCTGACTGCAGGCATGCGGGCTTGAAGAGAAAAATTCATGAAAGATTTAAATTACCTGCTCGACCTTCATGATTCCTTTGTAGATTTTGCAGGGCATCTCCAGTAGATTTACAGACAACACGTGCCCCGTTACGGAACAGGCAGTCATCGAGTTACGCCCGTAGGTACGCAAGCTGTAAGGGTGGAGCATTACTGCTAGACCCAGTTCTCGCCGTAATCCCCATTCTTTGCCTAACCTGCTGGGCTGACCTGTCCATATCCAGACATAGAGAAAATTGTGCAGAGCATCTACCTAAAAGCGCATTATGGTTAAGTCCCTTGAACCGAAGAACGAAGCAGGCACACAGCAGAATTTCCAGCTACAGGAAGGTGTTTCCGCCCGTCCATCTAGTCAACGGCAGCGGGTTTCTTGGAAGCGTTTGGGTTTGGCAACGGGCTTTGTCGGGCTTGGTATCGCGGTCCTCGCGCTGGGTACCAGTTCCGTCGGATATCGGCTCACTCATGTGGTCGTTGAAACTGGCATGGTCAACGGACGGGTCGTACGGCTGCGATCGCCCATCGATGGCAACGTCTCCGACTTTTACGCCCAGCCCGGCGTACAGGTGGAAGCGGATCAGGTATTAGCAAGGGTAGCGCGCAGCCACCAGGGGGAGCAAAACCTTCTTTCCTTGGAAGGAGAGGTGCAGGCCAAAACCAGCCAGTTGGATGCTGCGGTTCAGTCCCTCACCTTTCTTAAAGAACAGCTTCGGCAGCTCGAAACCGAGCATCGCTCTTTGCAAACCGTTGAAGCCGACATTGCCGACGACGAACTCGCCCAGCATCAGGCCAGTTTGGAACAGGCCATTACTGAGGCTAACGCAGCCAAGCTCGACTACGAGCGCTTCAATACTTTACTGGCCGAAGGGGCGGTGACCGAGCAGGAGGTTGATCAGCTCAAAGCCGTTTGGGAAGCTCGGGAAGCGGAAGTGCGCCGGGCACGGGCAGCACTCAGTGCGGCGGATGCTGAGGCTCAGGCTTTGGCAGGTCAAACCGTTGCTAACCGCTACCAGACCCTGGGAAATAGTTTTGTGATGGAAGCGGCGGCACTGCGGCAGCAAATTCAGTCTCAAACGGCCCTAGTCAATACTCTACGCACAGAAGTGTCCCAGGCCGAACAACAGCTTGAGCAGGCTAACTCAATGTATAGCGATCGCCAGGATTTGGAAATTTTCGCCCCCTTTGCTGGCGTGATCTACCGCACCAATCTCGAACAAAACGAGCAGGTGAATGCATCTGAGCCCGTGCTTTCCCTGCTGGACTGCAACGAGATTTGGGTAGAGGCAGTTGTTCCAGCCCAGCAGGTCCGCCAGATTGACCTGCAGCAGCCGGTGAGCGTTGACCTCAAATCAACGGCCCAACCCCTGACGGGAGAAATCGATCTGGTGCAGCCCGTATCTAGTCTTCAGACTGGGGCTGAGCTAGTTGCTCATAACCAGGTTCAGGCGCTGCCACCGGCCATTCCTCCCCAACTGGCGGGGCAGCCCCTCAAGCGAATTACCGTCCGCATTCCACCACCCGACAACCATGCTCAAACCCAGCAGTTCTGCGGGGTTGGCCAGTCAGCACGGCTCGTCTTTTCAAAGTGAAAATTAGGCTAAGTGCTCAGGCACAGTTAACTACAGCTTGTGGGGGTGTACGCCCTCATGAAAACAATTTGGTTTAACTACTTACATCGGGGTTTTCAGCCCATTGTCCGTCTGTACTAAGGAGATATCAGGTATGCGAATTATTGTGTGGGGCCTTGGTTATGTGGGAACAGTTGTATCCGCGTGTTTTGCCAAGCTAGGGCATGAGGTCATTGGGGTTGAAATTAATGCCGAAAAGGTAGAAAAGTTTAATCGCGGCTACAGTCCTATCAAGGAGCCGGGGCTGGATGAAATCATCCGGGAAGGGCTGGACCGGGGTAAGCTCAAGGCCGTTTGCGATGGCCGGCAGTACGTTGCCCAGGCTGATGCGTCCTTGATTTGCGTCGGCACCCCTAGTGCTCCCGACGGTAGCCCGGTACTGAAGTACGTCCATAGCGTTGCGCAAGAAATTGGCTATGGGCTGCGAAACAGCGATCGCTATCATGTCATCGTCCTGCGCAGCACCGTTTTCGCTGGGGTAGCACGCCAGCAAATTCTGCCAATCCTGGAGCAGTGCTCCGAGCGGCAAGTCGGCGAGGACTTTGGTTTGGCGATGAACCCAGAGTTTCTCAGGGAAACCACCGCGGTTAAGGACTTTTACGAGCCGCCTTTAACGGCCATCGGCGAACTGGATCAGCGTTCGGGAGACTTAGTGGAAGCACTTTATCAGGGCGTTGACGCTCCCGTCTACCGCATTGGCCTGGAGGATGCCGAGGTGCTCAAGGTCGTGAATAACGCCTTCCACGCCCTCAAAGTTGGCTTTGCCAATGAGATCGGTCGCCTGTGCGATTCCATCGGCGTAGACAGCCAGACCGTGATGCAGCTCCTGTGTGCCGACACCAAGCTCAATATTTCTCCCAAGTACTTGATGCCCGGCTTTGCCTTCGGCGGGTCTTGCCTGCCCAAGGATATGCGATCGCTCGTCTTCAATGCCCGTCGTTTGGGTGAACAGTTGCCCATTGCCAGTGCCGTGCTGCAAAGTAACCAAGTACACATCGATGCCGCCCGGCTCAAGGTCCATGACCTGGGGGTGCGTAGCGTTGCCATCCTGGGGCTGAGCTTCAAGGCTGGCACCGACGATTTACGGGAAAGCCCCGTTATTGAGCTCATTCGTCAGCTCTGGCGGGATGGCGTCAAAGTGGTGGTGCATGATCCCGATGTCAACCTAGACACAATGCTGGGCAGCAACCGGGAGTATCTGGAGCGGCAGCTTCCCCAAGCTCGCCTCATCTTCCGTGCCGACCTTACAGAAGCGCTGGAGGAGTCAGAGGCGATCGTGCTGAGCCAGAAGCGACCTGAATTTGCTTCAACGATTCAGGGCCTCGGCGGTCAGATGCCGGTCCTGGATCTGACCTGCTGGAAAACGGTTCCGGCCCGGACTGCTCAGCCGGTTAGCCAAACGGTCAAAGTCGCATAGTTCACCCTCGCTTCACTGCCTGAAATCGTCATGACTCAGTCTGCTGGGTACCAATCTTCCCTCAAGCTAAACCGCTATCTCAATCATGCCCTGGTTTGTCTCGTGGGCGTGGTCGGACTGTTGCTGCTGCTGTCGCTGCGCCGGGTGGAGCATCTCTCGGCGCTGGAATGGTCAAGCCTGGTGAGTATGGGCACCATCGGGATTTGGCGATGGTCCTGGTTTGGACTACACATCTTACGCGCCCGGATTTATCAGCACCTGGTTTTTCCGCGATGGCGACGGCGGGCGGACCAGATTCCCCTAGAGAAGCTGCCGCCTGTTTGCCTGCTGGTTCCGACCTATAAGGAAAAGCCGTGGATTACCGAGCGGGTATTTCGCTCCGTGGGCCTGGAGGCCAGAAGTTTGGGGCAGCCGATTACCGTTGTCACCGTCAGCAGCGGACCGGAGGAAGACGCCGCTATCGTTGAGGCGTTGAAGCTGGGTGATCCAGATCTCTCCCATGTGCGGGTGGTGCATGCAGAAGATCCGGGAGATGGTAAGCGCAAGGCTTTGGCAGCAGGACTGCGGGCGATCGCCCAACTCCACCTCCCTGCCGACACTATCGTTGCCCTAATGGATGGAGATTCTGAAATGGGGAAAGGTACGCTGCGGCGCTGCCTTCCCCTCTTTTATCTCTTTCCCAAACTAGGTGCCCTCACCACCGATGAGGTCCCCGTCGTCAAAGGCTCCTACTGGTTTTCCGAGTGGTTTCACCTGCGGTTTTCCCAGCGCCACTACCAGATGAGTTCTCTCTCGCTTTCAAAGAAAGTTTTGTGCCTAACCGGTCGATTTTCCCTCTATCGCGCCACGGCAGCCCTGCATCCAACCTTTGCCCAACAGTTGGAAAACGATACGCTGGATGACTGGCTCTGGGGCACCTTCAAGTTTCTCTCGGGGGACGACAAAACCACCTGGTACTGGATGCTGCGTCAGGGCAGCTATGACCTGATGTATGTGCCCGATGTGGTGATTTACTCCATCGAAAGCGTCTCTGGATCGGTGGTGCAGCGGATGTATCAAAATATGCGCCGCTGGTTTGGCAATATGCTGCGCAACGGCAACCGCGCCCTGGCACTAGGCCCGCGTCGCCTGGGCTTTTTTGTTTGGCTGTGCTTGCTCGATCAGCGCATCAGTATGTGGACGTCTCTGGTATCGCCCTTCTTACTCCTGACGGCTTTGCTAACGCGCCAATGGCTGGCAGCGGGTATCCTACTCTCCTGGCTGGTAATGAGCCGCTCCCTCACCCTCACTCTCATCTTTTGGGGCCGCGAATCCTACCTGAAGCTGGAGCACCTGCCGATTCTGCTGCTCTCCCAGTGGTCCTCAGCGGTGATCAAAATCTGGACCCAGATGAACCTGTCGAAGCAGCGGTGGTTTAATCGAGGCGATCGCAAACTTCGCACTGGGAACAGCCGATGGACGCAGTTAATGACAGAAAATACTTCACGGTTCCTGCTGGGGTCCCAGGCATTTGGCTTTGGCGTCATTCTCTTCACCCTCCTGGGAATCCTCAACCCCGTGCAGGACGTAACTGCTCTGTGGCACCGCCGCCAGGTAAGCGTGCAGCCCTTACCCCGCGTGATTAGGGCAGTGGACTACGGCGTGATTCCCAACGATGGTCAGGACGATGCAGCGGCGCTCCAGCGGCTACTGGCTTCCCTTCCTGCCGATGGTACTGTGCAGATCAGTCTGCCCATTGGCGAAATCGAACTCCACCAGCCTCTCACCATTCACCGGAGCCATACCTTCCTCCGGGGGCGGGGGGCAGAGCGGACCATTCTCTGTGCCAAGTTTCATCAAGCAGGCGCGGCAACTGCCGTCCTTCAGGCTTACCCACCGTCGCCCCTAACTGAAAGCGGTTCACGCACAACCGAAACCGAGATTCCAACCACGGCCAATGGCCAAAGTACAGGGCAATTCCCCTATTTGCGGGATATTCGGATGCAGGGCTTTACTCTACGTCCGATTGCCTCCCCCGACCAGCCCGAGCAAGCATCCAAATCCCTCAGCGGCATTCTTTTACAAAACGTTGAACAGGCGCGGGTCGAAAGCCTGCACCTGCAGCCGTCTGCCAACCACGCGCTGGTGCTGAATTCTACCCAGCATGTTGTCGTTCGCTACGTCACCATCACGGGCAATCTACAGTCAGATGGCATTCGGCAAATCAATGCCACCCATACCCAGGTTCAAGGTCTCCAACAGTCATAAACTCGCAGGGGCGAAGCCTTCGGCAATAACATCTGAGTCTAAACCAAGGTTCTACACCGAAAGCCTCGCCCTCTACAAATGTGAATCTATTTAATTTTTGTTTCTACTCATGGCGATCGCCAAGGGACAGTTTCACATGGCAAATTTTCAGCTCAATACCCGCACCCTCTACAGTCAGCCCACCCCCGCCATCGCTGCACTATCAGATGGTGGCTTCATAGCGGTGTGGCAGACCGCCTACCAGGATGGGATGGACTACGGCGTGTTTGGTCAGCGCTACGATGCCAGCGGCAACCCGGTGGGAGAAGAGTTCCAAATTAATGAAAGCTTCCGCGACGACCAGGATGCGCCATCCGTGATCGCGTTAGCCAATGGTGGATTTGTGGTTACTTGGCAGTCCCGCGACTTTGGCGGCACCGAATACGACATCTTCATCCAACAGTATGATGCGACGGGGGCAAAGGTTGGTAGCGAAACTGTTGTTAACACCAACCTGGCAAACTGGCAAACCGACCCCACCATCACGGCACTGGCAGACGGCGGCTTTGTGGTGGCGTGGCAATCCCGGCAGCAGGATCAGGCGGAGGAGGAAGGGCGGGGCTATGGTATCTTTGCCCAGCGGTTCAATGCCAGCGGTAATAAAGTATCCGGGGAATTTCAGGTCAATACGGCGATTGATCGCAACCAGTCTCAACCGGCGGTGGCGACGCTAGACGATGGCTTTGTGGCAGTGTGGCAGTCCCTCAGCCAGGACGGCGATGAGTACGGCATCTTTGGTCAGCGCTTTGCCGCCGATGGGACCCTTGTCGGTAGCGAGTTTCAGGTCAATACCACCACCGCTGGCTCTCAAAACTATCCGGCGATCGCCACCCTCAGCGACAACAGCATCGTGGTAGCCTGGAATTCCTACGGCCAGGATGGCAGTGCCTATGGCATTGTGGCCCAGCGACTTGCTGCCGATGGTACCCCCCTTGGTGGAGAATGGGTCGTCAACTCGGCCACAACAGCCAACCAGCGACAGCCCGATATCACGGCTCTAACGGACGGGGGCTTTGTGATTACCTGGCGATCGCAGGCCACCTTTGGCGGCGACTATCAGGTGCTGGGCCAGCGCTACGATGCGGCAGGCAATCCAGTGGGAACCGACTTTCAAATTAATGGCGTTACGCCCACTCAGGACCAGGGAAAAGCGGCGATCGCCGGACTAGCGGACGGAGGGTTTGTTACCCTCTGGCACTCCCTGGCTCCCGATGGCGATGCCCCTGATGACTACCGTGACGACTACCGCACTTATGGGCGACAGTATGATGCCAGCGGAGTGGCCGTGGACGAGCAGTTTCAGGTGAATACCTTTGTGCATGAAGTTCCCGTGATTACTCCCGTCGCACCAACGGCAGACGTTACCATCGTCATTGCCGCCAGCAATACCCCAGCCGCTCAAGCCGCCCAAGCAGACTATGTTGCCAGCGGCACGGGCGACCAGGACTTGATCAATGAGGCCATTCTGGATGTGTTTGCTGCTGGTGGCGGCACCGTAAAGCTGCTGCCGGGCATCTTTCACGTCTCGGACAACATCGTGCTGCGGAGCAACGTCAACTTGGAGGGGTCGGGATGGCGCACCAAAATTCGCCTGCAGAACGACTCCAGTCTCTCCCTGTCGGGCATGATTCGCACCCAGGCCGATTCACCCAAGCGCTCCGACGTGGAGATTTACAACGCCAGGCTGGCGGACTTTCAAATCGACGGTAATCGCGCCAATCAGACCTTCATCAATAAGAAGTACGGGGTCTACGGCACCTACACAGATAGCATCATTGAAAACCTCTACACCCGCGATACTCCGTCCTACGGATTTGACCCCCATGAAAACTCAAAGAATGGTAGCCCCACTGTCAACCTCACCATTCGCAACAACATCGTCCAAAACAGCGGTCTAGACGGCATTACTCTGGATAAAGTTCTCGACTCTACCATTGCCAACAACGTATCCATCAACAACGATCGCCACGGGTTCAACTTTGTCACCGAGGCAGAGAACAGTACCCTCTTTGACAAGAAAAGCGTGGTCAATGGTGGTAACGGCGTCACGCTTCAAACCGGAAGCCGCAAGCTGGAAATTATCGGTAATGAGATCGTATCGAATGAAGGGAACGGTATCTACGTTCCCGAAGAAGGTAACAACGTTCTGGACGACAACATTGTTCTCTC
>JBHJGR010000320.1:0-35264 GCA_050331615.1 Elainellaceae cyanobacterium | reverse complement strand
TGGCACCTGGGCGGACGTGATCAACCGTGCGAACCTGGGTATGGAAGTAATGCACGAGCGCAACGCCCACAACTTCCCGCTTGACCTGGCGGGTGCTGAGGCTGCTCCTGTGGCTCTGACTGCTCCTTCCATCAACGGCTAGTTGCGAAAGGCTCAGGACCATGCATTTGTTAACCTGAGATAGATAGCTTGAAAGGCGCTCTCCCAAAGGGGGGCGCTTTTTTAATTCGGTTGTCAGGGTTCAGAAACTTTAAAATGGTGAGTAGGTAGACAAAAATGAACGACGCTATGGTGGGGTGCGCCCCCCGGCGGGGAGCGCACCCCACTGGCTTTATTTATGTCCAGATACTTAAACGTTGTGTGTGAGGAATAGGAGAACAAAATGGCAGTTCAGTTACAGCAGGCGATCGCCGTCGGCAGCTATCTCATTTCCCAGCGACTCAAAGGGCGGAAAAAGTTTCCCCTGGTTCTGATGCTGGAGCCATTATTTCGGTGCAATCTGGCCTGTCCAGGATGTGGCAAGATCCAGCATCCCAAAGAGATTTTGAAGCAGCACCTCTCTCCCGAAGAATGCTTTGCGGCGGTGGAGGAATGCGGCGCACCAGTAGTTTCCATTCCCGGTGGGGAACCCCTGCTCCATCCCCAGATTGACGAAATCGTGAAGGGGCTGGTGGAGCGGAAAAAATTTGTCTACCTCTGTACCAACGCCATTCTGCTGGAGAAAAGCCTGGATAAGTTTGAGCCCTCTCCATATTTAACCTTTAGCATTCACCTGGATGGCCTGAAGGAGCACCACGACCAGTGTGTTGACCGCGATGGCGTCTTTGATATTGCCATCAAGGCCATCAAAGCAGCCAAAGCCAGGGGCTTCCGAGTGACGACCAATACCACGGTGTTTGATGGAGCCGATCCTCAGGAAATGCAGGCTTTCTTCGACTTTCTTAGCGAGCTGGGCACCGATGGCATGATGATTTCCCCCGGCTACAGCTATGAGTGGGCACCGGATCAGGATCACTTCTTGAAGCGGGAGCAAACCCGTGCCCTTTTCCGCGAAATCTTAGCACCCTTCAAGCGGGGTCAGAAACAGTGGAACTTCAATCACAATCCTCTGTTCCTGGACTTCTTAACGGGGGAGAAAGACTATGAATGTACACCGTGGGGCAGTCCCAGCTATAGCGTCCTGGGCTGGCAGAAGCCCTGCTATCTGCTGAACGAGGGCCACTACTCCAGCTACCAGGAGCTGGTCGAGAAAACCGACTGGAGCCAGTATGGGCGAGCCAGCGGTAACCCCAAGTGCCAGGACTGCATGGTGCACTGCGGCTATGAGCCGACGGCGGCCCTGGATGCGATGAATCCCCAGAACATGATGCGATCGCTCGGCAGCGTAGTCGGCTCCGGTCGCTAGCCTTCCCCAAACCCCAAGTATCCCCGTGGCGTAATCAGCCAGTCGCCGTGGCGGCGGGTGCTGCGGTTGCCGATGAGGACGGTGGTCACCATGTCGATGGGAAAGTCCAGAAACTTTTCCAGGGTCGTGAGGGTCACCTGCTCGTCCTCCCGATAGGCCGATCGCACCAGGGCCACGGGGGTTTCCAGGGGGCGATATTGGCAGAAGAGGCTTTGGGCGATCGCCACCTGCTCGGTACGGGTCTTGGACTTCGGGTTGTATAGTGCCGTCACAAAGTCCGCCTGAGCCGCTGCCCGCAGTCGGGTTTCAATTACCTCCCAGGGGGTGAGCAGGTCGCTGAGGCTAATGGCGCAAAAATCGTGCATCAGCGGTGCGCCCACGCGGGCGGCGGCGGCCTGGAGGGCGGTAATGCCGGGAAATACTTGAATACCAGGGGTTTTGCCGTCCCAGCCTTGACTCTGGAGCTGCTCCAGCACCAGCCCCGCCATGCCGTAGATGCCGCAGTCGCCGGAGGAAATTACGGCGACGGACAACCCCCACTGGGCTAGCTCAATGGCCCGTTCAGCCCGCTGGCGCTCCTGGGTAATGGGCAGTGCTTCTGCAATTTGGCCAGGACGTAGAAGCGATCGCACCAGATCAACGTAAAGACCGTAACCAATGACGGCATCGGCCTGGGCGATCGCCCCTCGCGCCGCCGCTGTCAGCTGAGATAGAGCACCTGGGCCAGTGCCCACCAGGAACAACTGCCCCGTCCGTCCGGTATACTCCTGCTCAGCCTGGGCGATCGCCAGAGTCACGGCTCCGGGCTGGCCCTCCAGCCGAAAGATTTGCTTAGGTACCCGCAGCCGGTCCGCAGTCGCGGGAAGTGGCGCATCGTCGGGAGATGCCGCCAGGATGGCTGCCGCCTCCGCCACGCTGGGGGTGCCCACCTCCCCTTCTACAATCGCGGAGGGCGTTGGCACAGGAATGGGGCGGAGGGCTTCCGGTGGAAAGCAGCGCAGGGGGAAACCGCGATCGCCACAAAACTCCACCAGCCCCACCTCATCAGCTTTGCGGTCGAGGGTGGCCAGTCCGGCGATCGCCCCTTCTGCCAGATGGTGGGCTTGAAACACCTGCCGAACCGCCGTCTCGATCACCAGCCGGGGCGTACCTCGCTCGCAGCCGACGCCAACCCACAGGACACGGGGATGCCACTGGACTTTGGGCATGTCTGCATCGGGGGCGAAGCGGCGCTGAATGGGACTAATCCAGACACGGGCACGGGGGGCAGGACGATGCTCTTGACCTGCTGGTCCGTAGTCTGGGAAGCCGAACTGGAAGCGGTGGGCGGCGGGCAGGTGCGCTTGCCAGAGGGTTGAGCCAGCCTCCTGGATGACTTCCACCCACTCCTGACGGGCGATCGCCCCACTCACCCCCGTCCAGTCGCCGGAACCTCGGACCCAGCCGAAGGGAGTCCCCCACATGTCCACGCTGGGATACTGGCCGCCATTGGCGGCTCCCGTGAGGACCGGCTCCCCTCCTAGCCAGCTTGCCACCCGCTGGGCCAGCCCATCGGCCCCGCCCTGATGGCCGCTGCACAGACTGATGGCATAGCGTCCGGCCTCGTCTACCACTACCACCGCCGGATCCTGGGACTTATGCCGCAGCAGGGGCGCAATCAGCCGCACCACCGCCCCCGTAGCCAGACAGCAGATGAATCCCCGGTGGGAGTCCCAGAGGTGGGCCAGGTGGTCCCGCAAAGCCCCGCTGTAGATCTGGGTTCCCTGAGAGTCGGCCAGGGTTTCCGGCACCCAGAGCACGATGCCGTTTTCGCGGCAGAGGGGGGAGAGCCGCTGGATACCTGCGGGAGTGGTGGCGATCGCCGCCAGTGGACGAACGTCCTGAAACAAATCCAAATCAGCCAAATACGTTTACTTGAGCGCACCATGTCTATCTTCGTTGAATTCGAGCTGAATTCGGGTATCGATGGCTGAACGGGCGTTCCCGATCTCTCCCAGAACCCGATCTCTCCCGGAAGTTGATGACGCGATCGCTCACTTCTCTGGGATAATAAACGCGTTCGATGGGGCATCCAAGGATTTCCCACTGGTATCCAACACGGGTAAAACGCGCAAAACGAGGCGGGTATGGGATTTGGCTTCTTTGATATCTTTCTAATTTTTCTGGTGATTTCATCGCTCCAGCCCGTGATTCAGCAGCGGCGGGTGCAAAATCGGCGGGTGCAGGCGATTCAGAGCTTTGAGCGGCAGCGGGGCAGCCGCGCTATTTTGCTGATTCACCGGCAGGAGGCCATTAGCCTGCTGGGCATTCCCATCACGCGCTACATCAACATTGAGGATTCGGAACAGGTGCTGCGGGCGATTCGGCTGACGCCCCCAGAGGTGCCCATCGACCTGATTTTGCACACCCCCGGCGGGCTGGTGCTGGCCACGGAGCAGATTGGGCGTGCCCTGATTCGCCACCAGGCGAAGGTGACGGTATTTGTGCCCCACTACGCCATGAGCGGCGGCACCATGCTGGCCCTGGCCGCCGATGAGATCGTGATGGACGAAAACGCCGTCCTGGGCCCCGTCGATCCGCAGTTGGGGAACTTTCCGGCGGCCAGCGTGCTCAAGGTGGTGGCCGAAAAGCCCATTGGCGAAATTGACGACCAAACGCTGATTATGGCCGACCTAGCTCGCAAAGCTCAGAGCCAGGTGCAGCGCTTTGTGCGGACACTGCTGGAGGACAGCATGCCGCGCCAGAAGATTAACCCTGAAAATATCCCGACCATTATCGACAAGCTCACAACCGGCGTCGTCACCCACGACTACCCGATTTCCGCCGAAGAGGCGCGGGAGATGGGGCTGCCCGTCAATACAGATTTGCCCAAGGCTATCTACAACCTGATGGACCTGTACCCCCAGCCCCAGAAGGGCCGCCCCTCGGTGCAGTACATTCCCATGCCCTATCAGCGTCGTCCAGAGATGCCCTCCGCGCCCGATCGCTCCCAGGTTTAGCGACACTCGACGCCAAGCTGCTCCATTAGATACTGGAGACGGGTTTCGGCGATCGCCCTAACAGGTGAACCGCTGCCGTCCTCCACCTCTGAACGACTACGGTGGTTAGACGAGTCAGCCGGACCATCGCCCAGTTGCCTAACCGTACCGCGCAGCCGACTGGACAGCAAGACGGCAAGGGCGCGATGGAAGCGGGAAGCAAACCCCACATCTTGCTCTAGCTTAGTGGTCAGCATCTGCCGGGGAAGGGCCAAAACTAACGAAGGCTCCAGCGCTTTAACCGTTGCAGAGGGCAGCCGCGACTCGATGAAAGACATCTCTCCCACGACTTCGCCGCTATGGAGGTGGGCTAACTCGCGATCGCCCATTGCCTCTACCATCACAACGAGCGTTCCATTCAGCAGGATGTAGAGCGCATCGACGGGCTGAGCCTCGCGAATTAGCACCGTTCCGGCGGGAACTGCTCGCTTTTCACCTGCACTAATTAGCCAATCTAAATCGGCATCACTGAGTTCCGCCAGGAAAAATAATACCTTCTGCATGGGTGATGCTTCCTATTTCGCGTTGGTTGAACGATACACAAGCCATGAAATTGAAGCACCCCAAATCTGCTAATCGCTGCCAAGTCGCCCGCAACTCTAAAGCCAGGCCAATCCCCAAAATCTTTAGGAACTGTGGCGATCGCGGTTCGATTAGGCAACCTTTCCTATATTGCCAGACAGGGAAGACTACATGAGTTCTTTCACGTATCTCTATCTAGTCAGCAAATTCTTCATACACAATTGATACTGGTCAAGACACAGTAGATTTATGCTTGAAAATGGCTTTAAGTAAACGGCCATAAACTAAAGCCAGCGGGGGGCGCATTCCACCGTAGCGTCGCTTACTGATGGCTACCTGCTTAAATAAATAGGGAAGTAGGCGGTGTGCCAAAGGTTTGGGTCCAGTAGTGGTTGTGGTTCACGCTTCCTGTATCGGTTTCTAGGAAGTAGTAGCCAACGCCGAGCTGCTTGAGGGTAGGGTTAAGAATATTGGCCCGGTGGCCGGGACTGTTCATCCATCCCTCCACCACCGCCTCAGGCGTAGCGTAGCCCGCGGCAATATTCTCGGCAGCGACAGCGTAGTCATAGCCGGTTTCAGCAATGCGATCAAAAGGAGTCGAACCGTCTGAGCCCGTGTGGGAGAAGAAATCCTCTAGCGCCATATCTTCACTGTGCAGCTGAGCCGCTTCGTTGAGATCCGCATTCAGGGTCAGAGGCGATATTCCAGATTCACTGCGGCGCAGATTGGTTAGTTCCAGAATTCTGCTAACAAAAGAGTGAGGCGTACCGGGACTATCATCGGATGGCGGGGCTGACGGATCGCCGGGGTCAGAGGACAGAAATTCGCTGGTTTGCAGCTTCAGCTTGTATCGGGTGCGGCCCCTGTTCTGCACTACCCGAATGTAGTACACGCCTCGGTCAACCTGGAGATTCAGCGTCTCACGTTTTTTCCCCGATTGGGCAGACTGGCCAATGCGTTTGCCCCGACGGTTCAAGACTTCCAAGTCCACATCTGCTTTTAGCCGCAGAAGGGAGGCGTCAAGATTACTGCTGCTCTTGAACTTGAGCTTGTAGTAGTCTTCCCGATCGGACTCTCCCAGCCAATCTTTGTAGACTTGCTTGCCTAACTGGTTGTTGACCCTAAGAGCCTTGCGTCTTGAGTTTCCGGCGCGATCCTTCGGCATGACTGTCTCCACCATGGAACTCTACGCCCTTAGAGTTCCCGACAGGACAAACAATCGATTCGGCAATCCTGTCTAAATCGCTACGTTCGATTTAAAGCGGCAGCTCAGTTAAATCTCGGAAAATCAAGCATCAGGATGAATGCAATGATTCTTAATAAGCACACTGAGTTAAAAATAGAACGCCCTATGATGGAGTTAGTACCGATCAATCATCCTTTATTGCTGCTGACCGGAGAGCCGTAGATGGAGAGACTAAGTGCCAAAGGTGCGATCGCCCGCATCTCCCAACCCTGGCACAATGAACCCCTGCTCATTGAGCGTTTCATCAATGGTGGCGGTGTATACTCGAACGGCGGGATGATCGGTCCCCAGTTTTTGCAGGGCAGGGGGAGCAGCCACCACAGAGACAATCCGCACCAGACCAGCATCGATGCCTCGCTGGGTCAGTTCCGTCATCACCGACATAATGGAGCCGCCGGTTGCCAGCATTGGCTCACTAATCAAGACGTGGGTCTGCGGGGGAAACTGGTCTGGCAGCTTATTGAGGTAGCAACTGGCCTCCAGGGTTTCCTCATCCCGCACCAGCCCCAAGTGGTAAATGGATGAGAGGGGCAGAATGGCCTGGATGCCCTCCATCATCGCCAGCCCTGCTCGCAGCACGGGAATCACAGCAATGGGGGTATTGGGGTCAACAAACGTTGCCGGGCAGGGAGCGAGGGGCGTTTGTACGGTCGTCTCCATTGTTGGAAGCCAGTCGCGCACTGCCTCGTAAGTCAACCAGCGGCCTAACTCGGTCATCGCGCTTCGAAAGAGGACGGAGGGCGTTCCCGCATCGCGAGCAACCCCCAGCCAGTGTTGAATTAGAGGATGGGGAGGAACGTGAACACGCAGTTGCAAAGCCATAGGAGTGGGTCAGCTCGGAAGAATATGGTGCCTAAAATCTGCCCTATCATACTCCGATCCGGGCCGGCGCGCTGGCAGTACGCCATATTTCCTGTCTCCTGAATTCTGTCTTCTAAATTCTCTCGCCTAGCTTAGAGCCGATACCATCATTGCCAAGGGTGGGCACTCTAGCAGCAAGAACCGGTGGATTACCCAGTCCCGAGACGCCATGAAACCATCCGACTTACTCGACCGGGCGCATAGCGGTGATGCTCAGGCGATCGCCCACCTGCTCCAGCGTTCCCTCGCCGCCCAGGGCATTACCGTCAGCGCCACGAATCACCAGGGCTGTCTAGAAATCATTCTGGAGGGCGAGCGGGTGCCCGACCAGGTTGCCATGATGGGGCTAATTCGGCGGGGGCTGGGGCGACTCCAAATCCCCAAACTGGAGGTCGTGCGGGTACATGCGGTGCAGCCAGGGTTCGACTGGTTTGCCTGGAGCGAAGAGATAGAGATGGCCGGGCGATCGCGCCCCGCTTATAAGCCAGAACCGTCCACTGGGGAATCCGCTCCCAATGCCACCCCCGCTCCCAAGTTGGACAACTGCACGCCGCCGCATCGCGATTGCTCAGGAGATGATTCCCAATCGAACGTTGAGGCTCCGGCACGTCAATGGGAGCGGGGCAACGGGCGATCGCTCCCGCCATCTACCCGCCAGAGCGCCCCCCAGCGAGATTTGGGGCTGCTGTTTTTGGAAATTTTCAACCCGTTCAAAGTTGCGCTGGTGGTCTGGCTGGCCCTGCACACGGTATTTGGGTCGCCCCACTATACGATTCAGGGATTTATGACCGGCAGCGATTTCCTAATGGTATTCCTCCACGGCGTGAACCTGATTTTTCACGAGGCCGGGCACACGCTCTTCGCCATCTTTGGACGATTTCTCATGATCCTGGGTGGGTCGCTGTTTCAAATCATGGTGCCCGCCCTGCTGTGCGGCTATTTCTGGCTGACCCGGCAGCGGTTTGCCAGCGCGATCGCCCTCTGGTGGACGGGGCAGAACTTTTTGGATGTGTCGGTCTACGTGCGAGATGCCCGCGATCGCGAACTGCCGCTGATTGGGGGGCTGGACGAAACCGCCCATGACTGGCACAACATTCTGCTACAGTTGCGATTGCTCAAGTGGGACGACCTGATCGCTAACCACGTGTACGGCATCGGTATTGTGATCTACTTGGTGGCCCTGGGGCTGGCCGTCGCCTATTCCCGCCGGTCATGGGAAAAATTATCTGCCGGTTTCCCTAATCCATCCGGATGAATCCCGCCACCAAGCGCTTATTTTTGACGAAACCGGTCCTCAGCCTATCGGCCCTGTATGGCGCTACGCTTTCGCGTTAGGACATTCAAGGGGTATGGAACCCCCGCGATGTGGGGGTTCTACACTTCAAACCTGAGCCCGTAGGGCTATATCTGAAATGGACGAAATAGAATAGAGGAGGGGAAGCGTCAGCTTCAGAATTAGGGCTTCAATTAGGGCATCGTCTACCGCAACAGTTCCGCTAACACCGCGACGCACCCCACCACAAAACTGTGGGCTGGCTCGAACTATTCCATTCTTCGCACTGACACAGCTCGGGCTTTTTTTTCCTGCCTGCAATTCATAATAAACGCACCGCCTGCATGGAAAAGAAACGGGTGCTGGTACCCGCCTGCCTCAGCGACAGGTTCGAGGCCGTTTGTGCAGGCAGGGCGTTCATCTTATCGCAGGGTGCAGGTAAGCGGAAGCCTGCTGTCCTTTCAACTATGGGGTTTGCAGACGATGGTTCAGACGACTCATGCCATTCAATCCAGCCAGACTGACTTACTGGCGGCAGCGCGGCGGGGCGACCCTCAGGCGATCGCCCTGCTAGTTCATCAGGCATTCCGCTCTAAAGGCGTGGCGGTGCAGGCCAAAGTCGAGGGCGATCGCCTCCGCTTAGACCTATATGCCGACCCCGTGCTCGATCGGGAGAGCACCATGCGCTTCCTGCAGCAGGGAATCAGCCAACTGGGGCTGCAGTCAATCCACACCCTCCAGGTGAGCGCTCTGCGCAGCGAGGGGGACGGGCCAGCCTGGACCGACGAGGCCATTTTGTCGTACCCCATTGTGGCCGGTGCCGCGCTGCCTAACCCCGAGGAAATTCTCCATCGCTACCTCTCTGGCCAGGAAAGCCGGAGCCAGATTGCCATTGGCCATCTGATGACCTATGACACTCCCTACGGGACGCTGATTAACCCCGCGACCTCACCGCCCGCCATCAGGCTGCGCGATCGCCCTCTGCCCCCCGTTAGCGCCATCTGTCCGCCCATCATGCGGCTGCTCAACCGCAACCAGGAAATGCGCGAGGCGATCGCCGCCCTCCAGGCAGGCGTTCCCATTGAGTTTTACGGCGAAGACGGCTTGGGGAAAACCGCCCTACTGCGGGCACTGGTCCACCATCCGCAGCGGGACTCCCTGCTTCCGGGGGGAGTCTTGTATCGCTCCGTGGGCAGGCTACCCGCTGCCGACCTGCTGCAGGAGTTATTTGACCACCTGTATCAAGTTGATAGCCCTACCCTGGTGAAGCTCACGGAGTCAGAGCTGACCCAGGCCCTGGAGCGCAAGTCTGTGCTGGTAGTGCTGGATGACGTGCGGCTTTCCGCCGACGAGGTAGAAACCCTGGTAACGCTGCCGGGCGTGCAGCTCGTGATGGCGGCTCCAGCCTGTAGCCTGTGGAATGAAGGCTGTGCGATTCCGGTAGGCGGGCTGCCCGTTCACGATGCCCGCGCCCTGGTAGAAGAATGGCTGGAGCGATCGCTCCACACCGAAGAATACCGCGACGCAGAAGCCCTCTGCACCTTGCTGAAGGGACACCCCCATCGATTGGCCCAGCACACGGCGTTGGTGCGCAAGCAGCAAACCTCCTTCGCCGAACTGGTGCAGCAGCTCGAAGCCGGGTTTTCGCCCGAAACGCTAACCATTCGTGCCAGCACGGCTTTGCCCGACCCGGAGCGGCGCGTGCTGGCCGTGTTGACCATGCTGGGTGACGAGTCGCTTCACCCCGACCATCTCCAGGCCCTGGCGGCTTTGCCTAGTCTGGCCCCTGTAACTGAGCTGGTGGAGCGGGGGCTGGTGTGGCCCGAGGGCGATCGCTACCGATTGGCCCACAACCTGCTGCAGCCCCTCCAAGAAATCTGGGACTTAGACCCCTGGGTCGAGCGCACGGTGGCCTACTTCCAGGGCTGGGTTTCCCGGCAGGCGGCTCCCCAAGCCATCCTCAATCAGAGCGGCACTGTGCGGCGGGTGATGGAGTTAGCCGCTGCTGCCAACCGCTGGGCAGGCGTGCTCCAGCTCGCCCAGTTACTCGACCCCATGCTGCATCTGGGGGGCCAGTGGGGCCAGTGGCATCACTGCTGGACGTTGGGGCTGCAGGCGGCTCGGATGATGGGCGATCGCCCCGCCGAAGCCTTCGCCCTGCACCAGTTGGGTAGTCGCGCTTTGCTGCTGGAGGATGGCTTCAGCGCCCAGACGTTCCTGAGCCAGGCACTGCAAATTCGGCTGGAGCTGGACGACTATCCCGGTGCAGCGGTGAGCCAGCATAACCTCAGCCAGTTTGTGGAGGCAGTGCCGCCCCCTGAGCCGGATGAAGCCGACTCGGAGCCGCCGGTGGCCACATTTGCGCCGCCCCGCCGGATGCCGCTGAAGTGGCTGCTGTGGGGAGGTGGGGCGATCGCGGTGGGTCTGGTGGGGGCGCTGGTCGGGCTGGTGCTGCGTCCGTCAGACCTAGCGGTGCGTCCGGGAACCTTGAATTTCCCGCCCCAAACCCTGGGCACCGCCAGCCGCACCCGTGACGTGGTCGTGCGCAACACCACCTCCCTGCCCCTTACCATTGGGTCGGTCTCCCTCACCCGGGGCGAACCAGCGGAGTTTATCATTACTGAGGACTGCTCCAACCGTCCCCTGCCTCCAGACGAAACCTGCACCATCGAGGCCACTTTTACCCCCCAGGAGACGGGAGCTCGGGTCGCCACCGTTAGCTTATTCGACCGGGACGGCGATCGCCTCCGGGCCATCAACCTACGGGGCGTTGGAGAGGTGCCCGAAGCTACCCTAGCGCCCGAACCGGTTGCTTTCGAGCCGCAGCTAGTGAGTGCTGAGGATGTACCCACCCAAACGGTCACCCTGCGCAACAGCGGCGCAGTCCCATTTACGGTCGGTCAGGTGGAGTTCACAGGCGAACAGGGCGCTCGCTTCACCCTCACCAACGATGGCTGTACCGGGCAAACTCTAGAGCAGCGGGGCACCTGTGACTTGGTGGTGGGGTTTACTCCAGACGCTCCCGGTGAGTATGCCGCTAACTTAGTCGTTACTGACAGTACCGGAAACTATAGCTGGACCAGCGCCACAACGGGGACGGGGCAGCTTGCGCCCCCCCGGATTGCGCCCGGTTCGGTTGGGTTTGGCCGCCACATGGTAGGGTCCATCCCGGCCCGTACCGTCACGCTGACCAATACAGGCAGCGGGGTTCTGCAGATAGAGTCGGTCAACCTGGAGGGCGATCGCGGCCAGTTTCGCATTCTCGCCAACCAGTGCAACCGGGCCGAGCTAGAAGCGGGGGCGGCTTGTCAAATTACGGTGGAGTTTTCCCCCAATCGAGCTGCCAGCTACTCTGCTGAGCTGGTGATTGCTGACAACGCGGTCAACAGTCCCCGGCGAGTGTCCCTCAGCGGCAGCGGCGCAGCTCTTCCGGCAGCGGCTCCGGTCATCGCTCCCAACCCCCTGGCATTTGGCGATCGCACCGTCGGCAGCACCACGCAGGAGCAGGTAACGATTACAAACCGGGGCAATGCGGCGCTTCGCATCGAGAGCCTGCGGCTGGCCGAAGCCGACGAAGACTTCCGAATTATGAACGAAACCTGCACGGCCAATGGCATCGGACCAGGCGCGTCCTGTGGGGTCACGGTGGCCTTTACCCCCCAGAGCGGCGGCGAATTGGCCAATACGCTGGTGATCAGCGACAGCGGACCGGGGGGCGATCGCGCCATTGGTCTCCGGGGCGTGGGCATTCAGCCACCCGAGCCTCAAATCGAGCCGCCCCAGATTTCCCGATTTGAGGTGTCACAAACTGGGGCGATCGCCCCTGGAGAGACTGCGGAATTGTGCTATGGCGTCGCCAATGCTGCCAGCGTTGCCCTGCGGGACGAAGCCGGCAGCGTCCGCCAGCTAGAGCCATCGGACCGCACCTGCGTCACCGTTTCCCCCAGCGAAACGACGACCTACACGCTAATCGCCGAAAATCGGGACGGACAGCAGGTAACTCGCCAGGTCACGGTGAGCGTGGTGCAGCCCCCCAGCGATACCACTGCTCCGGCCACCCCCCAAACCCTCGCCCCAGGGGCCAACAAGCAGACCGAACCGCTAGTGTGCGAACAAAATCCGGTGGTGCTGCGCTGGAATGGAGTGACTGACCCCAGCGGTCCAGTCGAGTATGTGGTGATGATGCAGCGGGAGGAAGTCCCCTCAGCGGAGACCAATCCCATGGGCGACCCGCAATGGGTGACGGTAGTGAACCAAACCACGGGCGGCACGAGTTTGGACGTAACCTCCCAGAGCAAAACCTATCTGCTGCATCGCTGGCAGGTGCGGGCGAAGGATGCGGTGGGCAATGCAAGTACTGCGAGTGAGTGGCAGTATTTTTGGTGTGTTTTGCCGTGAGCAAGATCTTGGATTTTAGATTTTGGATTTTGGATTTTGGATTTTGCTTTGGGCAGTTTTGTTGGGGTCGTCTGGAGATCTTGGCGGATTTATGGTGGGAGTGACGGTGCGGGGGTGGAGGAGCCAGTGGCGTTCGTAGGGCTGGATGAGGGTTTTGATCAGGGGCGATCGCTCGCTGATTTCATGCAGTCCGTCTTGGGCCTGGAGCTTGATGCCCCGTTGGTAGAGGGTGTAGCCGCTGCTGCGGGTACGCTTCAAACCCACGTAGTAGGCAGATTCGGCTATTGAGATGGGGCTCGTTGCGGCAAGCTGGTGCTGGGTCCAGCGGAGCAGGGCGGTGCGCACCTCGGGGCTCAAATCGGTTACGTCCAGAGCTTTCAGGAGGTCGCGATCGAGAAACCGACGGCAGAGGTCTGCCAGCATCGGATCTGCTGCCTCCTGCCACTGCTGCAGATGGTAGGTTAAGACTCCGTCATCTGCCCGTAGGTACTGTTGGAGGGGCAGCTCGTTACAGTCCTGCCGGAGCCAGGCCGATACGGTACCATCGGCTGAAAGGGTTCCCTCCTGGAGCAAAACTTTGGCCCGACTGAACGCTTGCTCTAGAAGCCAACTGGCCGCCAGGTTTTTGGGATGGTTATACACCTGGGCATACATGAAGTACCGCACAATCAGGTAGTGCTCAATGGCCGCCAGCCCCTTCTGCGCCACCACGAGCTGCTGGGTGGGCGGGTCATAGCGCAGGGCTGCCAGGATGCGGTCGAGGTCTAGCCTGCCGTAGGGCGCACCCGTGAAGTAGCTGTCCCGCATCAGGTAGTCCAGGCGATCGCAGTCAAGCTGGCTCGATACGAGCTGCCAGACCAGCGGCATGGGATGCTGCTTGCGGTAGACGCTCAGGATATCGGGCAGGAGGCGATCGCTGTACTGATTGAGCAGGTGAGTCACTGGCGCAGACTCCTTCAGGATGCGCATGGTCCAGTGCTCATGATGGCAGCCGAATACTGTCTCGCAGGTATGGCTGAAGGGACCGTGCCCAATGTCGTGTAGCAGGGCGGCACAGAGCACGGTGGCCCGATGGGGCTGCAGGACGGGGTAGGTGCAGACGAGCTGATCAAAAGCACGGCGGGCGATCGCCATAACGCCCAGGGAATGGGTGAAGCGCGATGCCTCGGCCCCATGAAACGTGAGGCTGGCTGGCCCCAGTTGACGGATACGGCGCAGGCGCTGAAATGCGGGGGTGTCAATCAGATGAATCAGCAGGGCCTCAACTGGGTCGAGGCGATTGAGCGTAATCGCGCCATGCAGGGGGTCATGGTAGGTCCGGCTTGAACTAGGCTGCACCTGCTAACACCACAGTTTCTTGAAGGAGGTCAACCGCAGCCTGAAACTGCCGATCTGCTGGCGTGGCAAGCTGGTCTCGCCGCAGCAGCTCGGCAGGAACCGTAACATCTGGAACAATCCCCTGCTTATTGATGTCGCGATGGTCTGGCGTTTCATATTTGGCCACGGTTACGGCCAGTCCTGACCCATCTGGCAGGTTAAACAGGGACTGAATTAAGCCCTTGCCAAAGGTTCTTTCCCCTACCAGTTTGGCGCGACCGTTATCCTGGAGCGCCCCCGATAGAATCTCGCTGGCGCTGGCAGTGCCCCGATTGACCAGAATGGCCAGAGGAGCATCGGTAATGGCCCGATGGGTGGCATCAAAGCTGTCCTGAATGCCGTAGCGGTTGACAGTGTACACGATGGTTCCCTGGTCGAGCCAGAGCCGGGCAATCTCGATGCCCGCCTGCAGCAGACCGCCCGGATTGTTGCGGAGGTCGAGGATGTAGGCTGTTGCCCCTGCCGCCTCTAGCTGGTTCACAGCTTCCACCAGTTCTGCGGTGGCGTTGGCGTTGAACTGGCTGAGCCGAATGTAGCCAATGTTAAGACCATCTTCCTGAGGCTGGAGCGCTGAGTAGACCGGATTGAGGGTGATGCGATCGCGCACCAGCTCCAGGTCCAATTCCTCAGGGGACAAGGCTTCTCGCTGTATCTTGAGGATCACTTTGGTACCAATGGGGCCGCGCATGCGTTCCGCCGCTTCGTCAAGAGATAAATCGGTTGTTAGCTCACCGTCGATCTGCACGATCTGGTCGTTCGGTAAAATTCCAGCCTGCTCCGCTGGTGAGCCCTCCACTGGAGCAATCACCTGGAGCAACCCGGTGTCGGCGTTTTGGGTAATTTGTAGGCCAATGCCTGTTAGTTCCCCCGACGTGGTGGTCTGCAGGCTGCGATACTGATCAGGCTCTAAAAAACGAGTAAATGGGTCGTCTAGACTAGCCAACATCTGCTGAATCGCCTGATAAGTTGCCTCTCGGTCAGGCAGGGCCTGCTTCAGCGCCCGTTGCCGGACATACCACCAATTCTGGTTATTGAAGGTATCGTCGACATAGGCCCGATCGACTATGCGCCAGACCTCACTGAGCAGCTTATGCTCTTCCGAATAGGGATAGGCTAAGCCTGGGGAGGGATAACCCATGCCTATTCCGGCAATAGTGATTAAGACGATCAGAGATAGGGCAACAGGAACCAAAAACTTTCTCATGATGGGGATTCTAACGTTAATCGGAAGATTCTTGCTACAGAGTTAAATCGGGCAGCGGGGCAACAGACGACTGGTTCAGCGCATTTCTAGTCCAGAGTATTGACTAAGCAAGGGGTTATTATCAACTTTTGTTACAAAATCTCAGAGAAGGCAAGCCCGATTGATTTGATGAGAATGGTATTTACTCCGTCCGTTTGGGGCTGATCTCCCGCTTATCAATTGTCATCGAATGCTTGAAATGACTTGGTTTGGCGGTGAGATCTTCCTGGCAGCTATGTTACATTTTTTATTGCAGTGACATAGTCCCTTCTTAAGCTAACCCTTTTGTTCTTCGATGTTTACTAAACAAGTAACGGATTCAAAAGCGTATCAGTGGTTCCAGGAACGCCTGGAAATTCAGGCGCTCGCCGACGACATTTCCAGCAAATACGTTCCTCCCCACGTCAACATCTTCTACTGCCTTGGCGGTATTACGCTGACCTGCTTCCTGATCCAGTTTGCCACTGGGTTTGCCATGACGTTCTACTACAAGCCCAACGTCACCGAAGCTTTCAGCTCGGTCCAGTACTTGATGACCGAGGTAAATTTCGGCTGGTTGATTCGCTCCATCCACCGCTGGTCCGCCAGCATGATGGTGCTGATGATGATTCTCCACGTCTTCCGGGTTTATCTCACCGGAGGCTTTAAGAAGCCCCGTGAGCTAACCTGGGTAACGGGTGTTGTCCTTGCGGTCATCACCGTTTCCTTTGGAGTAACTGGCTACTCCCTGCCCTGGGACCAGGTGGGATATTGGGCTGTGAAAATTGTCTCCGGTGTGCCTGAGGCTATTCCCGTAGTCGGTAGCTTCATGGTTGAGCTGATTCGCGGCGGCACCAGCGTTGGTCAGTCCACCCTGACCCGCTTCTACAGTCTCCATACCTTTGTTCTCCCCTGGTTGATTGCGGTCTTCATGCTGCTGCACTTCTTGATGATCCGCAAGCAGGGTATTTCTGGTCCGCTGTAACTACTGCTAGGTCAAGCGCTTGACCTAGCCATCTGGCGATACGGCGACTAGCTCTATCGATTTGTCCAATTTCGTTTAAGGAATACTTAGCGCGTATGGCAACCCTTAAGAAGCCGGATCTGAGCGATCCAAAGCTCCGCGAGAAGCTAAAGCAGGGCATGGGGCACAATTACTACGGTGAGCCCGCCTGGCCTAACGACTTGCTCTACATCTTCCCTGTCGTCATCTTGGGAACGATCGCCTGCGTCGTATGCTTGGCAGTTCTTGACCCAGCAATGGTGGGCGAGCCCGCTGACCCATTTGCAACGCCGCTGGAAATTCTACCTGAGTGGTACCTTTACCCAGCGTTTCAAATTCTGCGCATCGTTCCCAACAAACTGCTGGGCGTAGCGCTACAAACCGCCATCCCCCTCGGTCTGATGCTGGTGCCGTTCATCGAGAACGTCAACAAGTTCCAAAACCCGTTCCGCCGTCCCGTGGCAACCACGGTTTTTATGTTTGGTACCCTGGCTACCCTCTGGCTTGGTATCGGAGCAACCTTCCCCATTCGGGAGTCTCTGACGCTGGGCCTGTTCTAGACCGCTCTAAAATACTCGCCTACTTCCGGGCCAGAGCGGTGAGGCTCTGCTGTGGAAGTAGGCGGTTTGTTGAGTCACGTTTTTGAGGCGCAGCATCTTCCCTTAAGGAACGAGAGGATTTAAGTTGAGATTGCTGAGCCGATTTGCTCAGTAAAAGCTCAAAGTTCAGCCCCCAGAACTATTTAGTCTTTGTTCCTGGTGAGTTTTGGGCACGACCAATGCCGCAGCAAGATCACCTAACCGTAAAGAGCCAACTCTCGGTTCTCAACTACGTCCAGTCTTGGTTTCGCCAGTTTTGTTACAGAAACGCAGTTAAGCCAGTGTGGCTTGAGCACCAGATTTATCCCCTCAATCTTGCTCTAGCCGAAGGTTTTACCAATGCGGTGCGCCATGCCCATCACGAGTTGCCCGACGACACCGCAATCGATATTGATTTGGCCTTGTGGGAAGACCACATTGAGATTCGCATTTGGGATTGGGGTAAGCCCTTCAACCCCGACGCGCTGGAAGAGCCTAAGCCTGGCACCTTGAGAATTGGTGGATATGGCTGGTTCCTGTTGCGCCGCTTAGCCGACCGGGTGGTTTATGAGCGGTTCGATGACGGGAGAAACTGTCTCTTGATCGTGAAGCATGGGGCATCGCTGGCCAGTTCGAGCAAGGGCTAGCCCACTGGCGTGATGAGACCAGGTGGCAAACCGGGAAGAGTAGAAAGGGTCGCTCTCCTTGAAGCCAAAAGGCGATCGCCCCCTTGCCATCTATTCTCAACCCGCCCACCTTTTTGCCATGACCAACCGACCCACCCCTCCCCCGGACCTAGAGGACAGTTCACGCCTTCAGGAGTCGTTACTTTACTCAGAGCACTACCTGGCGGCAGACCATCGCTCAAGCTCTCCCAGTCAGCCAGCTACAGACGTTTTTCTATTCCTGGAAATTTTTGAGCGAGAAGGGGGCATCCAGTCCTACGTCAAAGATATTCTGCGGGGCTATCTAACCCGGCCCCACCGGCCAGCCGCCCATGTGTTTTTGCTGCGAGACCGGCCCACATCTGACCATCCTTTCCGGCGATCGCCCCTCAAATTTCACCACTTCCAGACCAGATTCGCCAGCCTGGGGCGCATGCGGTTCACCGCTGCCCTGCTGCTGCACCTGCTGACGCAGCGACCCCGCCGGGTGTTTTGCGGCCACATTTTGCTGGCCCGTCTGACGCAGATACTGTGCGGTCGATTGGGCATTCCCTACACCGTACTGACCTATGGCAAGGAGGTGTGGCAGCCGCTGCCCGAACCCGTTCAGCAGGCCCTGCGCCAGGCCGACGAAATTTGGACCATCAGCCGCTATACCCGCGATCGCGCCTGTGCGGCCAATCACCTCGACCCCGACCGCTTTCGGCTGCTGCCCTGCGCGGTGGACGAGACGGCATTCACCCCTGGCGCTAAACCCACAGACCTGCTGGACCACTACCAGCTCCATCAGGCGACGGTGCTGATGACCGTGGCTCGCCTCTGGTCTGGGGATATCTACAAAGGGGTTGACGTGACCATCCGGGCACTACCGGCGATCGCTCAGGCTGTTCCCAACGTCAAGTATCTGGTGATTGGCCGGGGTGATGACCAGCCCCGATTAGCCAAGCTGGCGGCAGATCTGGGCGTCAGCGACCGGGTGGTGTTTGCTGGATTTGTGCCTACTGAGCAGCTCCGCGACCACTATCGGCTGGCGGATGCCTACGTGATGCCGTCCCAAGAGGGCTTTGGCATCGTTTATTTAGAAGCCATGGCCTGTGGCGTGCCCGTCCTGTCAGGGGACGACGACGGTTCTGCTGACCCGCTGCAGGACGGGACCGTGGGCTGGCAAGTGCCCCATCGCGATCCTGAAGCCGTTGCGCAGGCCGGTATTGAAATGCTCCAAAAGGGGGACCGTCGGTGTGATGGGGAGTGGCTCCGACAGCAGGCGATCGCCCGATTTGGCCAGGCTGCCTTTCACCAGCAGCTCCATGCCTTACTTGAGTCAGGAAGATTGCAGTAGTGGCGTACCTCTCTAGTGTGTTGATGAAATTCAGTGGAAACGCTAGTCTGGGTGAACAGACCCGTTAGGAGAGATTCCGTGAACCAAGGTAACTTCCGAGGTCTCCAGGTCAACCTGTCTGGACTGAGCTTTTGGCTGACCATCATTGCCGTGATCTGGCTGCTGGGCTCAATTGGCTTGGGGTGGCTGGTAAAATCGGTGTTTATCTTGTTTGGGCTGCTGTTGCTGGCCCCCATCGTCGCGTTTATTGGATTTCGCTGGTGGCTCCAGCGCAATCTGGTTGAAGATCAGTGTCCGGTTTGTCGGCACGAATTCGTTGGCCTGAATGGAACGCAGCTACGCTGCCCTAGCTGTAGTGAGCCCATTAGAGTCGAGAAAGGGCACTTCAACCGGCTGACGCCTCCCGGCACGGTAGATGTTGACGTTGTTGATGTCTCTGCCCAAGACGTGCGCGAATAGGGCAGAGACGTCCTTAAAGCGAGAGTCAATCTTGGCTGATTGATAGAGTATAAGAGTGGCTATTGCCAGCGCGATCGCCCACGTAGACGCTATAAGCTCCCTGCTCCCAAACCCCGGGTAGCTCGATGGTGCCTCCAGACAGGTTGTCCGACATGACGCACTCGCTGCGCCCCTGCTGATTGGTGATCATTAAGGTTGGCTCGCCCCCCCCTTCAACGCGAAACCTTAGCGAGGCCAGCGGTTCAGTCACCTCAAGTCGCAGGTTGGGCTGAGAAGCAATAAAGCCGCACTGGCTGGAGCGAGAGCCGCCGGAGGTGCCCCGCGACGTATATCCGGATTGAATGGGAGTCTGCACGGTTTGGGCTTGAGCCACCGTTGCCGTAGATATCACTCCTCCCAATAGAACAAGGGCCATTGGCATCACTGCCCAGCGTCGATTAAACATGACGATTTCCTCACACAAGCGACTCAGGATAGAACTTATTTTGGATATGTTCGTCTATCATTCATTAGCCTGTATTCTATCTGTAGGGGTGGGGGGCAATCGCCCTGGATATGCCACTTTTCAGCAATGCCTGGAGCGGTCGCTTGGGCCAGCACCTCCGGCATAGTGCGGGATTTAGCGTGTATTGTGAATCTATAGCCCCCGATACGTCTCCACCATTTCCAACCCTTCAACATGAATCCGCAGAACCCACAACCGCTTCACGATTTTGGGACCGCTTCAGACGCGTCATCGACTGCTGCCGACCCTGCGAATCCGCAGTCCACCACAGCGCAGTCTCCCCCCGAATCACCGCCCGTTCACGAAACCCACCGAATTTCCCCTGACGAACGCACGGAAGCACTGGACGAGGTTGCTCTAGCCGACGTGAGAGCTTGGTTTGCAGGTCTGCCCAGCGCTGGCAAGATTCTGGTGCTCGCGGTTGGGGCGATCGCCCTGCTTGGTGCCGTTAGTGCCGTGTTGAAGGTGATTGCCTGGTCGATTCAGCTCATTCTGCTAGGGGCGGTAATGTTTGTGGCCTACAAAGTCTTTTTTCACCAGAGCGCATCCCCCGAGTAATTCCCGCAGATGGGCAGTTCTGAAATGATTGGGGCAGGGTTGACCGGCGGGCGATGGCAATTTTGCGTTTCGCAACGTTCTGCGGCAGCCACCTGCAAGCCCCTCAACCCATCCGCTACAGTGGTAAGCATATTGTCTAAACAAATGGTCTAAACAAAGCGGGTGGGGTGTACTCCCCGTGTTACAAAGAGTTGCAGAATAGAGAGTTGCAGGCATGTGTATTTGCGTTAACTGCCATTACGTTGATCGCTGCGTCACTTACCACGCTGTTGAGGCCAACCATCAGCAGCCCCACCTCACGGAGACTCCCGACTTTGAGCCGGTGAACCCGACGATCAACGCCAATATCAAACCGCCAACGGTGACAGTAGAGGGCGATCGCATTGTCCAGCAAGATGACTTTGGCTTTGAGTACGACGTAGTCGGCTGTGACAGCTTCCTAGAGGAAACGGGCAAGTGGGCCAGGCTACGCCCAGGCGAACTCATCCCAACCTAGCGGTCTGTAGCCGCTAGGCTCCAATAGACTCGGAAGACTGTACGACGCGGGGGAAAAAGTAACCCTTCCCCCGATCGGTATGGATAAATTCAGGATTACTGGGGTCTTCCTCTAGCTTGGCTCGGAGACGAGAAATGTGGACATCTACCACCCGTAAATCGCTGTGGCGGCTGGGAGCATAGCCCCAGACCTCGTGGAGAATTTCGGCGCGAGGAACGGATTCTCCCGAGCGGGTAGCCAGTAGCTGCAGCAGATCGAACTCAATGCCCGTAAGGCGGACCCGATTGCCCTTAGAGTAAACCTGGCGCTTATTCAGCTCAATCCGCAGAGAGCCGAGCTGAATGGCTCCAGTTCCCGTGCCGTCGGGGGATGGCTTCAGCCCGTGGGGCTGCTCGGTGCGCCGCAGAATAGCTTTGATCCGGGCCTCTAGCTCTTTGGGCGAAAAGGGCTTGGCCAAGTAGTCGTCTGCGCCCATCTCTAGCCCTGTGATGCGGTCGGCGATTTCTCCCAGGGCCGTGAGCATGATGATGGGAATATCAGAGGTTTTGCGAATTTCCTGGCAGACGGCTAGCCCGTCCAGCTTTGGCATCATAATGTCTAGTACCACCAGGTCTGGCTCTTCCTGGGAGAACGCCTGCAGGGCTTCCTCACCATTGGCAGCAGCAACGACATCATATCCGCCCATGGATAGCCTCGTCGCGAGGATTTGACGAATTGCGGTTTCGTCGTCAACTACTAGAATTTTTCGTTTGTCGATAGTCAATTGTCTTTGCGCTCCTTGCTTTGCCGTTCAGCAACTGGCCTGACTCAGCAGAACGGATGCTAAATTTTTATGACGACTTTTGTGATTACAGCCCTACAGGCTTAGGTTTACAGGCGGACCTCCGGTGCTGCGGGGATTCACCCGTGACTCTATCTGAACGCCGAGGCGTAGAGCTGTAAAGGCGTTTATTTTTGTTAAAGGAAATGTCTAAACACCTGCAGCAGGTTTGTCGATGCAAACAAGTCGCAATGTTTTGTTACACTTCATCACATGCATGATAACAAACGATAACGACAATATCAGCCTATTTAGCCAAGTTTTGCCCAATGAGTATGATTGAGCAGGGCTGTAGCCAGCCTTGCTATTTCCAGAGAATAATAGAATTGTTACAGGAAATTTCCGAATCCCCGGTCTCCTTGTTAAGTTGCTGTCACAGTGTCGGTAACAGAGAAGACGACTTGATATGATTTGTCCAACCGTGGTTCAAGCTACTAGTTTGGCTCTCTGTTGGCACGTTTGCTGTGCCGACTGGTGAGGCACATCAGTATGGCTTTTCATCCAGCTAGGGCTACCTGACGATATGGCAAATCCATTTATCGGGGCGAGAATCTCTCCTGAATTGGAGGAGGCGATCGCTGCTCGGATGCGCGAGACCGGGCAGTCAAAGTCTGAGGTCGTGATTTCCGCACTGGAAACCTATTTGGGCATGAAACCCTGCTATGAGCGGCTTGCCGCCATTGAAGAGCGACTCAACCATCTGGAGAAGGTCGCCAAACCCGTAAGCTAGGGCAAATGGTCGGCCTCGACGGAAGAGGTTACGGTAAGCTGCACATCGTTGAACTGGGGGCGGTTGAAGGGTGCGATCGTCAGTCCGTCCAAGTTAGCTGACGAGGCATACACCCACAGCCATCCCGGTGTGTAGACTGGCACAACCACCGCATTTTCCAGAAGATACGCCTGTACGGCCTGTACGGCCTGCAGTCGAGCCTGGGTGTCGGTGGTCGTGCGGGTCGCAGTGAGCCGGGCATCCAGTTCAGCAGACTGGTAGCCACCATAGGCTCCCGGCGAGTGCCACGATTTCCTTCCATACCTAGCGGAAATCCGGATGGTTCCAGGGTATGTAGCATTCACAGGGCAAATAGCCATTAGCCCGTACAGCGTTCGTTCGCAGGGTTAGGGGTGGGGCGATCGCGCTTTCCTATCGTCTGATCGCTGGGCCTCAGGCATCTGGGCGTCCAGTATCTGGGAATAGCTGGCCACCAGCGCCAGCATCAGCCACCAGAGGGTGCTCACCTGGGGGCGATACCACACCGTATCCACCAGCCCGTGGGCCAGCATCCCCACCATGATGGCGATCGCCCCCAGCAGCCAGAAACCCTGAGGGTCTTGGTGCGATCGCAGGCGCTGAAGCTGTCGCCAGCCCTGATTAAACGTCACGAGCAGCAGCCAGAGGAAGCAGATGAGGCCAATAGCCCCAGTTTCCACCAGAATTTCCAGCAGCACCGAGTAAGCGCTCAGGGCGGTATAGCCCGGTTCCTGGTAGAAGGGATAAACCTGGTTAAACGCGTCATTGCCAGGGCCAATGCCCAGCACTGGGCGGGCGCGAACCATATCCAGCACCGCCATCCAGACGTTGATACGAAAATTGTTGCTGCTGTCTTCTCGGCCCGCAAAAATGCTCGCTACGCGGCTGTAGAGCGGTTCTATGCTCACCACGGCTAGGGTGAGCAGCGTCACCGTGCCGCCAAACACGCTGGGCAGGGTCCAAACGCGCCAAAATCGCGGCAGACGTACGCTCCACCAGTGGACCAGCAGCAGCAGAAACACAAAACCGGCGACGACAAAGCCAATCCACCCCCCGCGGCTAAAGGTGAGGACCAGACAAACCGAGTTCACCACCCCCATCGTCAGAGCCAGAAGCTTGGGGAGCCAGCCCCGCCAGGCAAAGACCGCTGCGCCGCTGAGAACGGCTGCTGGGATCAGATAGCTGGCCAGCAGATTAGGGTTGCCGAGGTAGCTATACACCCGCGTCGTCCCCGCGAGGGCAGATTCGGGATCCACCCAGGTAGCCAGGGCATCGGCTCCAAAGAACCACTGCCGCAGACCGACGACGCTCACCAGCAGGGCAACGTGGAGATAGACCGCAATCACTAAATTGCGTAGTCGGGGCGATCGCAGCACCCGCGCCATCAGGGCGAAGGCAATGAGATAGAGGGTGAGCTTAATCCAGCCATCGGTGGCCGCCGCCCGCACCGGAGAAAAAGCCGTGGCAATGGTGGCGATCGCCCAATAGACCAGCACCACGAGGTGGACGGGGGTGAGCCTCTCACTTGCCTCATCGGAAAGGGCCAGCAGCCCCCAGAACCCGGCAATAGCCAGCAATACCACCCCAATTAAGGTGGTGGAAACAAAGGGCGCAACGGCAAACAGCAGCGCAATCAAGAGGGCACCCAAGGTCTCAGACCACTGCAGCAGTATGCTGTCCTGTCGCCAGTGCTGCAGCAGCCCCAGAGATCGCTGGAGCGCACTCACG
Organism: Elainellaceae cyanobacterium; assembly: GCA_050331615.1. GTDB lineage: Bacteria > Cyanobacteriota > Cyanobacteriia > CAKZMO01 > CAKZMO01 > JAYKGU01. Next base: position 11,023 of record JBHJGR010000320.1, on the reverse strand, counting down.
CTGGCCCACTTAAACGGAGCGAGGTGCTCCAGCGTAATCGTCTGCCAGAGGGTTCGAATCGGTTGCATCATGGCCTTCTAAATTGGGCTAGGGAGACGGCGGATGTCACGATCAACTCGGCGTTTTTAGAAAGTTTTGATCTTTGTAGATCGATATTCCTTTCCTGGGAAAGTTCGAGTATTCTAGTAAGTATACGGATGATTTGGCCAGGTGATACTGGTATGTCATCTGCCAAAGGTAGCATTTACGGTAATTTAGTCGGTGTTTCTACAGGCAGTTCGCTAGGTGTAAAGGTTTCCGGAAAGTATCTGTTACGAGATGATTAACCCTACTAGGATTTCAAGAATCCTAACAATTCGATGAGTAATGTAGCACTTCATGATGCGTTATTCGTCAGAGAAACTGTTCCCCTGTTCTCTTTCCGCCCCCAATCATTCTCAGCGATTGCGTCCCTCAACTCGATAGGTCTACGTGCACGATGGCAGGGTTAGCCATCCCCCAGTTCTTACATCAGAGGATGCATCATGAGTACTTACTTTAGATTTATTAGCTTTGTTGTTTGCTGCTCAACGATCCAGGTATTGAGTCTGGGATCCGCGGCGATCGCCCAGTTTGCCGATGCTGAGGCAGGCCAACCGCTTACTAGCCAGACCGACGATGCCAGCCAGTGGCAGGACGAGATTGCCCAAAAAATTGCCCATGCAGTCGAGTATGCGTCTGACGGCGGCTATGTTCCACCTGACAACGGCGGCCCCGACTATAGCCAGGGATCGGGCACCCGCTGAGGTTGGCCGGTATCGCTATAGCCCAGCCCAGCATTGATCCCCTCATGCAGGTTTCCATTGCTCTTGGAGTTTGCGATCGCTAGCTGACTGGCTTTGAGGTAGAAATCTTATCACCGCGTATCAGAGTGTGTACCTGCCAGGCCGGGTCAGGAGCAGAATAGTCGCTTCGGAAGTGACCGCCCCGGCTCTCCTGGCGGAATGCAGCGCTCTTCAAAATCAGGGAGGCAATGTCCAGCAGGTTGCGAGTTTCACTCCACTGTCGCATCGCGGCACCTGCTGAATCTGGGCCGTCTACCTCATCGATGGTCATCGTCGTTCCAGGGACAACGGTGGTCATTACCTGAGTGATGGGTAGGCCGTGGATGAGGGTGTACCAGTCTGATATTTGGGCGATCGCCTCCTCTAGAGCAGCCTGGTGGCGGGAGATGCCGGCGCTGCGCCACATCAGTTTGGGAAGTTCCTGGCGTACCTGATGAATCTTGGCAAACTGGGGATCGTCTCCGGCCCAGCCCTGCCGCTGGAATTGATCGCGGGTGGTGGTGGGGGCGATTCTTTTCTCGCTCCCAGCCTGCGCCGCCAAATCCAGGTGGGCTAGCTGACTGCCAAATACCAGACATTCAAGCAAAGAGTTGCTGGCCAGACGATTGGCTCCGTGGACGCCCGTATTGGCGACTTCGCCCACCGCGTAGAGTCCGGCAATGGAAGTGCGGCTCTGCAAATCTGTGGCAATGCCCCCCATCCAGTAGTGGGCGGCGGGGGCAACCGGAATGGGCGACTGGAAGACATCAACGCCCCAGTCTTGGCATACCCGAATGATGTTGGGAAAGCGCTGCCGGACCCGCTCAGTGGCAATAGGGCGCAGGTCGAGCCAGACATGGGCAGCGGGATCATCCGGTGGCTGATCTTGGAGATGGTGATAAATGGCGCGGCTGACCACGTCACGGGGGGCCAGCTCACCCGCGGGGTGGTAGTCAAACGCGAAGCGACGTCCCGCGTGGTCCACCAGATGGGCTCCTTCGCCCCGCACGGCCTCGCTGATGAGAAACCGGGGCGCATCGGCAACGGTGAGGGCGGTGGGATGGAACTGCACAAACTCCAAATCCCGCAGCACGGCCCCAGCCCGCCAGGCGATCGCCGCCCCATCCCCAGTGCTTACCGCAGGATTGGTGGTCTGAGCATAGACCTGACCGCCGCCCCCCGTTGCCAAGACAACCACCTGGGCTGCCAGCCACTGAACCGTCTGTTCGTGCAGCAGGCAAACCCCCTGACAGCGCTGGCGGTCCGGCGTTAGCCATAGATCCAGGACCAGTGCCTGCTCGATGGGGACGATGTTTTTGCGCTGGAGTACTTGAGCAATGAGCTGGTTAACGATGGCGCGTCCGGTGGTGTCGGCAGCATGGAGGACCCGATGGCGCGAATGGGCGGCCTCTAGCGTCAGGGCCAGATTAGGGCCGTGGCGGTCAAACGCGACCCCTATTTCTACCAGCGACCGAACGCATTCACCAGCCCGACGAGCCACCAGGTCAACGGCATCGCGATCGCACAGCCCTGCCCCCGCCTTCAGGGTATCTTCAATGTGGAGCTGGGGAGAATCATCAGGGGCGATCGCCGCCGCAATGCCACCCTGAGCCCAGTCACTGGCCGAGCGAGATAGGGTTTCTTTGGTAATCAATCCAACCTGGAGGTGACTCGGCAGGCATAGGGCCGCATATAGCCCCGCCGCGCCAGCACCAATCACCAGCACGTCGAATTGGGAAGTTGGCAGATGGGTCACAGCGTCAGTCACCGCTAAGGGGTCGGCGAGTGGAATGCAAGGCTTTTGGCCGCGCTTAATTTTATGATAAAACTCTCAGATCAGTTTTAAGGATGGTGGATGAACCAAGAATCCCTTAGCTTTTAGCTATGGGGAGTGTCAACGCATCCATTCGGTTCCAGCCCTGTCGGGCAGAGGCTGATAGCTTCATGCTTTCGCGTTAGGACATTCAAGAGGTATGGAACCTCCGCGGCGCGGGGGTTCCATACGCAAACCTGAGCCCATAGGGCGATAAGTGCGTGGCCATAAGTTAAAGCTAGTGGGGTGCGCCCCCCACCATGGCTACGTTTACTGATGACCACCTACTTACCATCGGTGGCCAATATAGAAAACGCAGAGCCTGGGAGGCTCTGCGCTTGCCTGAGGGTTCTGTCAGGTGACAGCAATTAGCCAAACTGGATTAGCTCAGCCACCGTAGATGCCGTTGTTGAAGCGATCGCCTCCTTCGACGAAGGCATCAATTGGATCGGTGACGATAAAGCGATCGCGATGCCGCTCCAGCACCTGCTTTTGACGCTCGGTCAAGCCCGGCATCTTGAAGACATCATCAACAGAATCAAATGGTCCGTTTTTCACAACCATCCGTGCCAGAGTGGGGTACATCCCAGGTAGCTTAATAAAGGCGCGGACGTTGGAGTTATTCAGATCAACTTTTTCGCCAAATCGATTTGAGAGCTTTTCTTCAACAATATTTCTCCGCTCTGCCGCCAAAATTGGAGATGGAGCGATCGATACGGCGACGGACAACTGATTCAAAGGCAGTGCCTGAACGGGCTGGACCATACCTAAGCCCATCCAGCAAGTTACCAACAAACCCAAGGCGACGAATACGCCAGCCAATCGTTTCATGCGTAAAATTCCTCCCACTCTAGTTCACCAGAGCTTAATAGTTGCCACACTTGAAACACAGTAATTAATTAGAGCCTACCATTTTTGCTGCCCCATCTTTGCGCCAAGTTTGCGCTTCCCAGGAACTAAGTCCGATTAGACTGGGGATAGTCTGGCCTGCTATCGTTCATCTGTTGCGCCTGCCCTAACGACTTCTGCCTTACCCGTTGCTGGCAACTCCATGATGTATCCTCCCATCGCGATTGGTACAATCTTGCAAAACCGTTACCGCATCCTGCGCGTGCTGGGCCAGGGTGGGTTTGGGCGCACCTACATGGCAGAAGATCGGGGACGCTTCAACGAAGCCTGTGCCATTAAAGAGTTTATGCCCAGTACGGCAAGCGGCTATGTTCTGGAAAAGGCTCGCCAGCTCTTTCAGCGAGAGGCAGCCATTCTGTACCAGATTCAGCATCCCCAGGTGCCCCAGTTCCGCGCCATCTTCGAGCAGGAGCAGCGGCTTTTTCTGGTGCAAGACTACGTCGACGGAAACACCTATCGCGCCCTGCTCGACCAGCGCCTCCCGCAGGGGCAAACATTCACTGAAGCCGAAGTCATCACCCTCATCCGGCAGCTGCTGCCCGTCCTCCAGCATCTGCACGATAAGGGCATTGTGCATCGCGACATCACCCCCGACAACATCATCCTGCGGCAGCAGGACCATCTCCCTGTGCTGATCGACTTTGGCGTGGTGAAGGACATCGTGACGCGGGTTCACCATGCCGAGACCGATACCCAGTCCACGACCGTTGGCAAGCCGGGATATGCCCCCCACGAACAGGTGCAAACCGGGCGGGCCTACCCCAGCAGCGACCTGTATGCCCTGGCAGTGACGGCCCTGGTATTACTTACTGGAAAGGAGCCCCAGGCCCTCTACGATGACGTGATGCTCACCTGGAACTGGCAGCCCTGGGCTCGGTTGAGTCCTGCCTTTGCCCAGGTCATCAACCGGATGCTGAGCTATCGACCGAGCGATCGCTACCAATCTGTCAGTGAGCTGGCGGCGGCTCTCCAGGTACTGGGGCCGGCACCGCCTTCCCCGCCACCGCTCACTAATCCGGCGGCCCAGGCCCCGCCTCCTCGTCCGGATGTCTCCCAGATGCGCACCGTGGCCGTTGGGCGGCGACCCGATGCCACTGCCATGGGGCAGCATGCGCCCCCCAGCCAAACCCAGCAGACCAGCCGTCCCACCCAGGTGGTGCCCCCGCGCCGAAGCGAACCCTCGCGCCAGAGCGAACCCTCGGTCTGGGATGATCCCTGGGCGGTGCTGGTGATTCTAGCCAGCTCAGCCGTGATTGCTGGTATCGGCTCCTGGGCAGTGATAAACGCTATTTTTAGCCCCCCTAGCGAGCCGCCCGTGGCGGAGCAGCCCGTTGAACCGGAGCCCGCGCCCGAGCCGGAACCGGAACCAGAGCCGGAACCCCCCGAGCCGGTGGAGTATAGCCAGCGGGTGCGGCTAACGCCAGATGAGACGCGGGTCCTAGAGGGAAATCTGCGGCAGAACGAGACGCTCAACTACCTGGTCGAGGCAGAGCAGGGACAGACCCTATCGGCATCCCTGGAGGATGAGGGAGTGCTGCTAACCGTACTGGCTCCCAACCGAGAGCTGGCGGGTGGACGGCGATCGCAGCGGGTATCGGCCTGGGAGGGTAGCCTAGACTTCACGGGCGAATATACCGTCCAGCTCAGCCCCGTCCAGGGCATTAGCCAGAGCGACTACACCCTGGTTTTGGATTTGGAAGCTGCGCCCGCACCGGAACCGGAGCCGGAACCCGAACCCGAGCCCGAGCCGGAACCCGAACCCGAGCCCGAGCCGGAACCCGAACCGGAGCCCGAACCGGAGCCCGAACCGGAGCCCCAAGTTGTCACCGAGCGGATTGTCTTTCCGCCCGGCTCGACGGGGACCATCATCACCAACCGCATGACGCCGGATATCATCCGGCGCTATCTGGTGAATGCCCGCCAGGGGCAGGTGATGAGCGTTGAACTCCTGGAGGGTAACGCCACGTTTAATATTCGCTACCCAAACGGTAGTCTAGTAGAAGGCGCGAGTGGGCTGAGCTTTTGGCAGGCGCAACTGCCCCGCGGCGGTAGCTATCAAATTGACGTCATCACCAACCAGCCTACGCCGTTCACCCTAGACGTTAGCGTCGTCGATTTCGTGGAGTAGTAGAGTTCTTGAAGAGATTATCGAATACTGTGCTGATCACTGGGACCCAGGTGGGCGTCGGCAAGACCATGCTGCGGTCGGTGCTGGAGACCTATCTGTCAACCCATTATCCAACGTGCGATCGCACCAGCCTACAGTTCACCGACCAGCCCTTCACCTGGAAAGCGGGCAGCGGGGCCGCAATCCCTAATATCGACCTGGCGGCCCTGTGGCAGTCTGTGAGCACCCACCAAGCCCAGCATGACCTGGTTTTGCTGGAAGCCCCCGGCAGCCTGGGTTCTCCCCTCACCCCCGAAGTCACTGTTGCGGATCTAGCGTGGGACTGGCGGCTGCCTACGATTCTGGTGGTGCCGGTGTCACCCGATATGCTGGGGCAGGCGATCGCCCATGTGGCCCTGGCCCGTCAGTCCCGCGTTTTGCTCAAAGGACTGGTGCTGAATACGCTCCAGCCGTCGCCCCCGTCCGAAGCTGAGGATCGCGCCCTAATGCAGGATGTGCGATCGCTGACCCAGACTCCCGTGCTAGGCAAAATTCCTTACATCGATCCTGGGAGTCCCCCTGATGTGCTGGCTGCCGTTGGCGCAAGCCTTAACGTCGAAGGGCTGCTGCCTTTACCCATGCATCGGTTCTACGCCGCTGCCGTTGCTGAAGCCTGAGAAACTGCGCTTTATCCCTGGAGCTGGCGCGGTTTAGTCCTTTTGAAAGATTCGCAAATATACGGATCAAATTTATACATGGAGGTAGGAAATAACCTACGTAAATTCCAGCAGCATTGATTGATGAGACCTATGAAGCTCCAGGAAAAAGTTTTGCGAACCGCACGGGAGGGCAAACGGGAACGCCTGCTGTGCCTGGTGATTCCCCTGGGTCGAGGGGCGCGATTACAGTATCCCGTGCGCGACCAGAAAGAGGCGCAGGCCATTTACAACGAGTTCCGCACCATGAACCATTGCCCGCAGTAGGTCGAAGGGCGATCGCCCTCGATGGTTTGCGTTCTTGGCCAGAAACTCCTGCGTCCGCGTTTTCCCCGCCAGGATGTCGATAGGAATCCGCTCAAACGGCAGCTCCAAAAGATGGAGCAGCAAGCGGACTTTGTAGCAATTGCCAGATTCCCAGTAATCATAAAGCCGAAGCATGGTAGCGCTGCCTTATCCTAGAGTTAAGTGCTTAGGCATAATTCATTCTTGGGGTGTGCCTTCTGGCGGGGGCACCCCCCAAAAAAACAATTTTGTTTAACCAGTAATCGCCAGTTGTCCCTGTAGGTAGTACCCCATCCCGTCTCATGGTTGCAACTCCCCCGAAAATATCTGCCGACTCTGCCCGCGTTCGTCCAGAAATTCAGGCTCTACAGCCCCGTCTGGTTGAGTGGCGGCGGCACCTCCATCAGCGCCCCGAGCTGGCTTTTCGCGAGCAGTTGACGGCCCAGTTTGTTTCTCAGCAGCTCCAGAGCTGGCAGATCGAACACCAGACTGGCATCGCCGAAACTGGCGTGGTGGCGGTTATTCCGGGCGATCGCCCCGGTCCGGTGCTAGCCATTCGCGCCGATATGGATGCCCTGCCCATTCACGAGGCCAACGAGGTACCCTATCGGTCCCAGCACGACGGGATCATGCACGCCTGCGGTCACGATGGTCATACGGCGATCGCCCTGGGCACTGCTCACTACCTGTCTCAACACCGTCAGGGCTTTGCGGGCACGGTCAAGCTCATCTTTCAGCCTGCAGAGGAAGGACCAGGTGGTGCTAAGCCCATGATCGAGGCGGGCGTGTTGCAGAACCCTGCCGTGGACGCCATTGTCGGCTTACACCTGTGGAATCGGCTGCCGGTGGGGACGGTGGGCGTGCGCAGCGGTGCCCTGATGGCGGCGGTGGAGCTGTTTGACTGCGTCATCCAGGGCAAGGGCGGGCATGGAGCAATGCCGGATCAGACCATCGATTCGATTGTGGTGGGGGCGCAGGTGGTGAATGCCCTGCAAACCATCGTGGCGCGCAACGTTGACCCCCTCAAAGCAGGCGTCGTAACGGTGGGTGAATTCCATGCGGGCAGAGCCCACAACGTGATTGCCGATACGGCCAAGCTCAGCGGTACAGTGCGCTACTTTGACCCGACCCTGGAAGGCTTTTTTGGGAAGCGGGTAGAAGAGATCATTGCTGGGGTTTGCCAAAGCCACGGGGCCACCTATCACCTCGATTACTGGCAGCTCTATCCGGCTACGGTCAACGACCGGGGCATGGCAGAGCTGGTGCGATCGGTGGCGGAGACGGTGGTGGAAACAGCCGCCGGGGTGGTGCCGGAATGCCAAACCACCAGCGGTGAAGATATGTCCTACTTTTTGCAGCAGGTGCCGGGCTGCTACTTTTTCTTGGGGTCAGCTAATGGCGATCGCAAGCTGGACTATCCTCACCACCATCCTCGCTTCGACTTTGACGAAACCGCTTTGAGCATGGGCGTCGAAATGTTTGTGCGCTGCGTGGAGCGCTTCTTTGCTCAGGCTTAGAGCCTAGTCGAAACCCCCGATCGGGTTTTTGTGATTCCAAAAACTCTGACGCGTTTTCGGATAGGCGCTTAATCTACCCTGCCCCTTCCTGGGGTACACTGCCAGACAAGAGCATACTTGACTGAGGAGAGTCGATCATGCGGCGACAATGGCGATGGCTGTGGGGTCTGGCAGTGGCAGTGGCGATCGCCATCACCATAAACGCTCCCATACCCCAGGGGCAGCTATCCTCCAGCCAGCTTGGACCGTCTGCCGTCCAGGCTCAAACGTCTCCCACCACCGAGGCGCTACCGCTGGCGGAAACCCCCTATCGCGACCCGGAAAACCGTTTCGCAGTTGGCATTATTGAAGGCTTTCAGGTCAATACCATCGCCAATGCCCCCGTCATTGAGGCTGCCGATGGCAGCCTGGCCTACACCGTGGTAGTACGCCCCAGCCTGGCCGACATGCCCCTATCCAATGCTGCTCTAGCCCAAGCCGCCCGAGAAACCTTCCAGCAGGGGGAGGGGTTCCGAATTCAGGGCTTCCAGGCCCTGCCGTCTGGTGAACTGCGGATGACCTGGACGGGACAACTAACTACCAGCGGACCAAGCCAGCCCCTATCGGGAGTGATTCTGGCCCAGCAGCAGGAAAACCAGATTTTTTTGACCCTGATTGCTGCTACCGAGGCAGCCAGGAGTGAAATACCAGGGGCGATCGCCACGATTACGAGCAGCCTCGAATTCTCACCCGAATAGAATTCAGGAGCCAGGAGCCAGAAGTCAGCTCCCTCCTGTATTCTGACTCCTGTATTCCGACTCTCTATCGGGCACAGGTCTGGGTAGGATTGGGGGCGATCGCCCGACATAGCATCACGATATACTCGTCATCGGCAGGGGGTTCGCTGTAGAACTCGCTGCGCACCGATTCAGAAGAAACAAAGCGCTCGGCGATCGGTCCAGCAGGAGCATATTGCAAGCCCACGTCATAGCCCCAGCGCCGGTTGGGCGGGTTGTAGTAGCGGATGGGTTCTGGATTGCGAGCATTTTCATTGGTTTCCCAAGCATCTTGGTCAAACGGAGCGGTGGCGTAATTGCTGAAGTTGAGCTGCAGGAACGCTCCAGAGATATAGAGGGTATCCCAGTTAGAGATAAACCGAGGGAAGTTGTGCAGCCCGCCATAGGATTGATTGGGACGCGAAGGCACCAGTCCGCTGATAATGATGGCATTGACCCGCTCATTCTGGGCACCGATCAGCGGTTTACCGGCACTAAAGGCAAAGTAGTTACCGTCTGAATAGTTGCTCTTGCTACCATCGCTAGCCACGACGATGGGATGACCATTTCGGGAGACCAGAATGGGAGATGCGTCGCCAGCTTCCCGCTGCCAGGCTTCAGTCTCTGCCAGCGCAGTGTTGGGGCGGTTCTGGTTGAGGTAGGAGGTGCGATCGTCGTTGCCGCTGCAGCCATAGCGGTCTTCTGAATCGGAAATTGCAGCATCGTTGCCGCTCCCCGCCGTTAGGAAGGTATCTTCAACGCTGCCATCACAGAAGTCATCGGAGAGAATGGTTATCGCATCCGCCAGAATTTCGCTGGGTCGCCATAGGTCGGCATCGGGACGAGCAAAGCGACTATCCAGAACGTTCCGGCTGTAGAAGTTGTTGTAGCTATCGTTGAGCTTGGTTTGAAACTCCTCTAGACGGCAGCTATCTTCGCCGTTGCAGGTCGCGGTCTGGTGGAGGTTGAAGCTGCCCTGAATGTAAACCGGGTTGTCGGCAATGAAGGACAGGCCCAGAGGATTGGTCAGCCCCCGATCGAGCTTTTCTCCGTTTCTCAAGCGAAAGCCGTGGGGACGGCGATCGGGGTCGGGATAGTAGTCCACCGCTTTGGGGCTGATGAGATTGCGATCATCGAGAGGCGGGTCCTGCGGTGAAGCGGGGTCGGCCTCCATGCGGCAAATTCCATTGTTCTCGGTGTCAGTGGCTTCGAAGACCGCGTTGTGGCCGCAGGTGGCCCAGTCGGCACCGCTACCCACGGGCCGTACAATGCCGTCTTCACGCACCGCATCTTCCCGGAAGGCGTAGATAACGCCGCTATCGGGCAGCCAGTGATCCTCGTCCAGATTGCTGTCGTCGTTGCGCATCAGGTCCAGGTCCAGGTCAAGGACTCGGAGCCCCATCATTTCCCGACCGTTATAAATCCCTTTGTCGAGGAAGGGGAGGGACTTCAGCACTTCCCCCTCATCATCGTAGATTGGGTTAACTCCACTGTTGGCAACTGGCAGCAACCAGTCGGAGAAGTCTAGCGCGCGCGGCTCAACTTTAATCGTTTCAAAGGGATTGTCATCCCCCTCTTCGACACCATCATCGGCATCATCGGCATCATCAACAACGACTTTGTATCGGTAGTTCTCATTAACGCCGCCTGCCATAGAACAGTAGGAGCTACCGCGGGGACGTTTGATATAGCACTGGGTGACGTATTCTTCGAAGTTGTCTGGCTGCCTGTGATCTATATCGACCTTCTTACGAAAGTCTTTTATATCCTTATCTGATTCGTCTTCGTCATAGGTATCATTAAAGCCGTTCTGGTCGTGCTCAAACCTCGGGAAGAGGTAGTACAGCGATGGGTATTTAGGCAGCGCTGTTGCACGACAAAAGGCAAGGGCGAGACCAAGCTTCTTCTTGTCTCTGTCGTTTGGATCAGTAGCAGTGATTTGCCGGTTGTCAAAGATGTCAGGATCGCAGGCAGTTCTTAGGCGAAAGGGAGGTGCTTCCTCAATTAGCCCTTCATCAAATTGGGTGTTTGCATCGACCCAGCCCTCGAAATCGCTGCTGTTATTTGTCGGTTTGGTAGGGAACCAGCCGTCTGCAAATCCTAGGGAGCGATCGCGCC
>JBHJGR010000319.1:0-17579 GCA_050331615.1 Elainellaceae cyanobacterium | reverse complement strand
ACTCGACCAAATCCTTTGCGGGTCTTACCCACATGTCCAGGTTGTCCACCCCGCTTGCGCTTTGGCGACTGACTGGCATCCCCCTGAGACTCTTCTTCTGTCGCCGTTTCCTTCTCTTTGGGCTGCTCAGAGCGCCGCAGCAGGTCACTGGAGGGGGGCTTCGATGATGTGCGGCTATCGCGCTCGACGATGGCCTTCAGTCGCTCAACTTCCTGGGTAAATCCTTCAATCACCTGCTGCTGTTGCAGAACAATTTCCACCAGCACAGAGTGCGGGGTCTGCTCTAGCGCGCTGCGTTCCGGGCGAGGGGTGTGGGTCATCGCTTCACCTTACTCCTACTGCTGCTCTTGTCAACCCCTAGAGCTGAATATCTACAGCTGAGCAGGATTAGGAGCCGAACATTTTCTAACACTGGCTTGCCGCCGGCGATCGCGTCGATAAACCGCATGAAAGGCTTCTATTAAGTGGCGATCGCGCTCCGACAGTTGTTCTAGCTGTTTCGGGCGGGCGCGGTTCAGCAAGGACCAATCGCTCAGATGCTGAAATCCAAACTCGGATAGAAATCTCTTCAGTTCTGGACATTGCCGGGTTTTGAGCACCGCCCAGTTCTCTAGACTCATGCTTGAGGGGGAATCTGCCTTAAAGGTCCGCAATACCTCAACGGTAAACCGGGTGAAGGCTATCAGTTCGGGGTTGCCTGAGCTGTCTAACCTGAGCTGGGCCTTGCCGTCCTCATCGAGAACAATCAAGTCCTGGCCATCATCATTCAGAACAAAGGGGAGCAAATTACGGTAGGTGAATTGCTTGATATCACTGCCGTACAAATGATCGATTCTTTGACAGGCTTTGAGGATGGGATGGGAGACGTGGCACCGCAAGCAAAGCCCAGCCTGGGCACGTTGGTTGGGGGCGATCGCTGATTGTTGAGATTGGAAGTGGGACAATAAAACTGTTTGAACGCTGCTTGGAGCTGCGTCTTCGAATCGGTACACATCATCATAGATGTGAGGGCTTTGAGCATATGCAGTACTTGGTTACATAGCTAACCGTTGCTGATTCTCAGTTGCTGAAGCCTCCCTGATCATGAAACTCCCCGTCCGAGTCACTCCAGAACCTCGGAGACGCCACCTTTGCAACCAGTGCTGGCGATCGCCGGATGGCAAAGACAAAACAACTTTGAGGCAAACAAAAACCATCTGGCTAAATTTCAGTAAGTAGGTCGGCACAATTAAATTCATGTTAGAAAACCGGGGGAGCGTCCCGCCGGGGCGCTCCCCCGGTTTTCTAACCTTCGTTTTTCAATGCAGTTCTACTTATTAGTCGCCCACTCAACGCAGATTTTAAGAGGTGAGTGGGACAAGATAGCCCTCGAAAATCTTGACTAGACAGGTTTTGAACGGAGAGGGGGGGATTCGAACCCCCGTTGGGCATCTGCCCAATACAGATTTCGAGACTGCCGAATAGACTTCTGAAAGCTTTACCAGATAGAGCTTTCCAGCGTTAGGAATTCGGGCTGCCCAAAAATTGCCCAGCAATTTCAATCAAATCGCTATATAGAAATGTAAGCAAATACCTCGAAAAGCCTAATCGTTTGTCTGTCATACGTTTTGACCTACCCGGACTTGTTCTCACTGCTCTTCATTCTCTGGGCTGTCAGCTTCCTGTCACAGATTGCTAAATTTGGTCTATTCCTGTGTCCACATGGCTTAGGCGATTTTAGGTTACGTCAAACAATGGCAGACCCAAGTCTGATGGGGTCTGATTTGCGTTTGTTGTCAGCTTAAGTGCTAGAAGTACTGCTGGTAAAACGTTTGAAGGTTTTTGGACTTGCTATTGGATAGACAGCCGTATCTGGTCTGTTCTGCTTGTGGGCGATCGCCCTATAGCTCATGAGGACTAGGTTTTAGCAATCCGCCAATGGATCAGCACAAGGTGAAGCCGACTGGGGGAGATTGCAGGGTCTGGTAATCTCCATCAAGCTGCGTTGGAGAGGTCACTGAGACGCTCTCCAGGGAAACTCCCAAGCTCAGTGGAGCTGCTAACCTGACCGCAAACCCTGCTCCCGCAGTACTCCGTCAATCCAGCTGTGCTCCTCGTCCGAGAGCGGCGGCAGCGGGTCTGTGGTGTAGTCGATGAAATAGTCGTAGCCCGACCGCTCGTACACATCGCTCAACAGGTTCTGAAGCTGCACCGTCGGCTCGTCATCCTCTCTCTGAAGCGGCAGGACGAAGGACGGAATCGGATGCGCCAGGTTGAAGGGATACAGGTCTGCCATGGGCCGGGTATCGGAACGGCTCACCAGAATGCGATAGCGGCTCTGGACGTCAGGCCCCAGCGTTGGCAGTGGCTCGCCGTCTCGGAGCAGGTCAATCTCCACCAGGTGCGTCCGGCTCCTGAGAACCTGCTGCCGCTTCTGCTCGTATTTCTGCCGTCCCTCTCCCCGTTTGTTGGTGGGTGACAAAATCTCGATGGCGGTGATCACGGCCTGGGTCGCCACCTCTCTCACTTCCAGGTAGGCTTCCCGCACCTCCTCTGGCATCAGCAACCTGACTTTCACTGGCTCCGAAGGGAATTCTGAGGTCGCAGTGCGAGTCGGTGCGCTGGGATCAGGCGTGCGGGGGCGCTGCACAGTCACATCAGGTCGTCCGACCAGCAGGGAGTTGGCTCCGATGACTTCATAGACGCGCTTCTCGATGTCTACCTGATACTTGGGCAGAAGCTGCGGCGTCAGCACATCTGCCAGGGCCACGATCAGCCGGTTGTGAACCGTTGACCAGCGGTCGGGGTGTTCGAGGTAGGGGTTCATGCCGGGGAAGGGCGATCGCATCGGGACAACCTGGGATGAAGTGTTGGGGGTACCTCTATCTTAAAGATGAGCGTGAGTAGCAGGGGAGCGATCGCCCCATTCCAAATCCGGTTATATAAGCAGATTTGCGATCGCCAACGATCGTTAGCAGATGGAACGCGGATGCAAGCGAGAATCGTTGTTACAGCTTGCCTCGGTATCGCAGGCTGATCTGATTTGCGGCAGCACACGCTTGGGGATTGGCCAAGAACTCTCGGCCCAAAGCGATCGCCTGCTCCAGTTGCTCATCGGTCATGTGTTTGTAGGCAGGTCTCTCAATCACCCGATACCACTCACAGCCGCAGATGTTGTCGAGGATGATGCGGGCAAAGCAATGGTTGAAGCGAACGGGATAGCCCCCACCTCGGGCCACCTCCGGTAACTGCTGGTTTACCAGGTCGAGGTACTGCTCAGTCAGTGTCATCTTATCTCTCTGGCTTCTGATAGGTCATGGCAAATCAGGTACCGCTGATGCCTTGACGATACTCTACCCGAACCTGCCGCACTGGCGATTCCACCTCCTGGTCAAGTTGGCGATCGCCCTCCGTCAGTCCCAGCGACTCAAACTCCGCCAGCCCCTGCTCAAATAGAGACCAGGGCGGCTCGTCTGGCTCTATCTCGTGCTGGTTGCGCAGGTGGGTGATGACCAGGCGGTTTTCTTGCTGTGCAACCAGCGGGGTGGCGCTAGCGAAGCCTGTACGTTCGCACAGCGTTAACGACGGCAGTCAACATGTATCGCCCCGACTCAGTAAGAGGAAGCGAGGAATCAGCTTTTTGGCCCGAAGAACTTTAGTGGGAAGTTAGAAATCAGAGTTAATACTGAGTTCTATATGAAGCACTGTCAACGGCTTTAGCACTTAGCAAAATACTCAAAGCCAGCCCTAAAGATTTTCCCAAAAATAAATCGAGTAGGATCTGCGTCAAAGTGTCAGCGCGATCGCCAGAAAACTTGTGACGCAATGGCTTGAAGAGCTGACGCTTCTCTGTCAATTCCGTGTCAATTGACAAGCGAATGAGGGGAAAGAGCGGCTTTGGGCAGGTCAGCGTCACCCAAAATCTAGCTCTACACTTAGTTTACTATGGGACACTGATTGTGAGGGGCGATCGCCCAAAAGCTGATTCAGACATAGCCTAACCTCCCCCATCTTCCTTTCTCAAGTAGCAGCGTTACTGACTCGGATCACCAGGGCAGGAGGTAGTCATCACCTCTTGCAGGGCTGAGAGGATAAGGGGGAGCGATCGTTAATGGCATCAATGGGCAGAACTCGTCCATGCGCTAGTGTTTGCGCTTCCGTTTGCTCCAGTGCTACAGACTGATTTGATTTGTGGCAGCACATGCCTGTGGGCAGTTAACCTGCTACAGCTGCTCATCGGTCAGGTGTGAAGCTATTTACGATACCCACAAGACTGTGACATGAGCGCTAGCGCGAGATATCATGTAGAAAAATTTTTAGTCTCAGCTCAAAGATTTTCTAAGCTATTGAGTCTTGTCAGATATGGAACTGGATTTCCTCCGATTCTTCGATGCCTGCGACCCTAGTCGGACTCTTATTTTGAGCAATCCGGAGGATAAGTCTTACTACATTGATTTTTCATCTGTTCGTGGAGGGCGTGTAATCGAGGCTCTGGAGCGAACTATAATGCTGCGATCGCGCCTCAATCAACCTACCTGTCAGCTCTTCACTGGTCATGTGGGCTGTGGCAAATCTACAGAGCTTCGGCGATTGCAGGCGGATTTAGAAGAGCGCAACTTTCACGTAGTATTCTTCGAATCTACTGAAGTGCTTGATATGGCGGACGTAGATGTCACTGATATCTTACTAGTGATTACCCGTCAAGTGGTGAATAGCCTTGGGGATATTGGCATCAACCTACAGCCAGGATATTTTCAAACTCTTGTCAAGGATGTTGTCGAGATTCTACAGATGCCGGTAGACATCAAAGAGCTTTCCTTTTCGTTTGGCCTAGGACAAATTACGGCACAAGCGAAGGAGAGTCCCCGCGTGCGCGATCGCCTCCGGCAATATCTCGAACCACAAACGAGCCGGATTTTAGAAGCACTGAATAATGATATCTTAAGGAGGGCATCTGAAGAGCTCGAGTCCCGTGAAAAAAGAGGACTGGTTGTAATTGTTGACAATTTAGATCGAGTGGACAATCGCCCCACCTCAACGAGCCGAGTTCAGCCTGAGTATTTGTTTGTTGACCGAGGTGACCAGCTCCGTAAGCTTAACTGTCATGTGGTTTACACTATTCCGCTGTCGCTAATGTTCTCCAATGAGTACCAGTCCCTTACCAATCGGTTTGGCGGCGGAGTTGGGCCAAAAGTACTGCCTATGGTTCCCGTGCGTCGTCGCGATCGCTCTGATTGTGCAGAGGGGTTGGCACTGCTAAAACGAATGGTCATGGTGCGGGCTTTTCCTGATGCTGATGAGAATCAACACGAGGCACTGGTTCTCAAAGTTTTTGATGCACCCCAATCGCTGGAGCATCTCTGCCGTATGAGTGGTGGCCACGTGCGAACGCTGCTGGGTATGCTCTACCGCTGTTTGCAGGAGGAAGATACACCCCTGTCCCGGTCATGTCTCGATCGTGTCATTCGAGAGTACCGCGATCGGGCCCGACTGGCGGTAACGGATGAAGAGTGGATAAAAATTGAGGATGTTAGCCGAAGACAGCGAGTGAGCGGCGATGACGGTCACGACATATTACTACGGAGTCTGTTCGTCTTTGAGTATCAAGATCCACAAGGAAGCTGGTTTGCAGTTAATCCACTGTTGGACAAATCTTATGAGTCGGATGGTTCATAGTTTGTTTCCCATATACATTCTTTATTTCAGACGTTTTTGGGTGCGATGACGGGGTATGATACACGAATCAGATACTCACGACTTATCCGAATTGAACGAGCGTAATTTACGCACCTTAAGTCGGATCATCCAGTTAACCGGCGGACGTCGGTTTGCACTAATTTTGGCGCGCTGCAACTATGAGAGTCTGCGCAATCAAATTCTGTTGGCTCTCAAGCAGATATGTCCAGTATCTATTGAACAACTTTGGCTTACTCGCACCGACCAGCGTCTGTTTACCCGAATCGAGAGAGAGTGTGGTAAAGAGCCACCCACTGCGCTACACGTACTAGGACTAGAGAGAGTTAAAGACCTTGATCAGCTACTGCTTTCAACTAATCAAGTCAGGGATGAGTTTCGTAAGCAGTTTAAGTTTCCACTGATCATTTGGGTAACGGATCAAACCCTCGTACATATTAGTCGGTTGGTTCCCGATTTTCACAGCTGGGCAACCCCCATATCGTTTTCGCTATCTACGCCTGAGCTAGTCACTTTGCTCAAAGCTAATGCTGACCTGCTATTTGAGCATATGTTTACAGCCGGTCTTGATTATCCGGCTAGCGATCGCGTTCTAATGCCTGCTACAAACTCACCACGACTAGATGAGCTTAAGCTCGCAAAGCAAGAGTTGGAGCAGCGGAATCATCCACTGGATGCCTATCTGCAAGCTAGTCTTCAACTGGCGCTGGGCCGGGATAGCTATCGTCACGACCGGCTTAATGACGCCATTGAGAGCTACCAACAAAGTCTGCGTTTCTGGCAGCAAACTCATCAGCACGAACGTGAGGGCATGGTATTGTTCCATCTGGCACTCTGCCATCGCCGCTTAGCTGATTTGAACCGCTTAAATAATTACACTCATCTCAAAGAAGCTTGTGAATGCTTCAAGCAGTGTTTCGAAATTTTTGAGAGAGTCAATCGGGCAGAAACTGCTGCGAGTTTAATTGGTCAGCTAGGTGAAACGCTACAGCGTCTTAGCTCTTGGGAGGAGCTTAGTGCGTTGGCAGAGCGGTCTCTAGAGCTGCACAATCGTTATCCTAATCCAGCCCGTTTAGCCAGAGATTATGGGTTCATGGCCGAGATTGCCCAAGAAGACGGCAACTGGGTAAAGGCTCATACACATGCACAGCGAGCCCTACATGTCTTAAACGGTGCACCAGAGTCGCAGCAGATCAGAAAAGGGTTATATTTACTGTTATTGGCACAGGCTCAGAAGGAACTTGGAGAGCCTAATCAGGCGATCGCAACGTTAGAGATAGCAAAGGCAGAAAGTAATCCACAGTTCGATCCGCTTCTATTTATTCGAATTTTGGATGTACTACAGGAACTGTATTTCATGCAGGAGAAATACACTGACGCCTTTGAAGTCAAGCTTGAGCGTCAAGCCATTCATCGTCAATACGGGCTTCGGGCATTCATAGGGGCAAATCGTTTACGGCCCCGCCGCAAAGTGTCTCCTATCGCTTCAAATCTTTCAGCTCAGATATTAGTGGCTCCAGAAATTGAAGTATCTGATCGCCAGCGTGATATTGAGCGAATTATCGAGCGGATTTCGCGTCCCAACTATAAACTAACTGTTATTCATGGGCCGTCAGGGGTAGGTAAGAGTTCAATGGTGCATGCTGGACTCATTCCTATTCTTAAGGACAAGATTATTAATAGCCGTGATGTGCTGCCGATTCTAGTTAATTTCTACACGAACTGGATAGATAACTTGTGCCGCTCAACTACCCGAGCACTTCGCGAACGATTGGAGCATCCGTTTCCTAATCTTGAATCAATCGAAGATATTATCGGGCAGCTTCGAGAAAATGAGCAGCGAAACTTACTATCTATTCTAATTTTTGACCAATTTGAAGAATTCTTTATTACTTACAGTAAAATTAGAGAGCGCCAGCCCTTTTTTGCATTCCTAAATACTTGTCTTAGACTTCCCTATGTCAAGGTATTTCTTGTAATACGTGAAGACTATCTCCATTATCTGCTAGAGTATGAGCGTTTACCAAGTAACAGTTACATTGGTCGTGACATCCTCAATCGTGAAAATCGCTATCAGATCGGTAACTTTTCACGAAGAGATGCAGCTGCTATCATTCGTAGCCTAACGGAACGAACACAGTTCTTTCTAGAACCTGAGCTGATTGATGTTCTTGTAGAAGATTTAGCAAGAGGTATTGATGAAGTTCGCCCTATAGAGCTTCAGATTGTCGGTGCTCAACTGCAGGCTGAGAAGATTGAGACTTTAGTACAATACCGAGACTATGATGCGGGAGACGGCCCGAAAGCGCGTCTTGTTCAGCGCTATTTAGAAGATGTGGTCAATGACTGCGGGCCAGAGAATCGTCGGGCTGCTGAGTTAGTACTTTACCTGCTCACAGATGAAAACAATACGCGACCGCAGAAAACTCGAACTGAGATTGAGGCTGATCTCAAAGCACTCGCTCAAGACTTAGCTGAGGAAGCAAGTAAACTTGATCTCGTCCTGGGTATCTTTGTTAAGTCCGGACTGGTATTTTTGCTGCCGGAGCTTCCCGCAAGTCGCTACCAGCTTGTTCATGATTATCTCGTAGAGTTTATCCGTCGCCAACAAGAACCAAAACTGAAAGAGCTATCGGCTCAGTTGAAGCAAGTTGAGCAGCAGCGGGATAGACTAGCTGAGGTCATTGCTGAGCTAGAAACTGAAAAACAGCAGCGGGTCAAGACGGAAGAGGAGTTAGAGATTGCCGAAACTCGCATTCAGCAAGCAAAGCGGCGCATACGTCTAGGAACGGCTATTATCGGTGCAGCAGTTGCGATCGCAACTGGCATGGCTTGGGCTATCTATAGTATTTACACGGAAGTGAGATACAGAGAGAGTGGTGCAAGGCTGGAGCGAGAAGGGTGGTTAGCCCTACAAAAAGCTGATTCTGACCCTCTTGATGCCCTAATTACTTCAATGGATTTGGGTAAAGAGCTTCGAACCTTAACGGAGGGGCGAGAGTTGTTAGATTATTCCGCCTTTAGCCCTATGTTTGCTTTGCAGCAATTGCTCGATAGAATTCAGGTTGTTAATCAGCTAATTGGCCATGAAGGACAAGTCTATGACGTCGACTTTAGTCCCGATAACCAATACATAGTAACGGCATCCGAAGATACAACGGCTCGCATATGGAACTTTGAAGGTACACAACAAATGAAGCTAGATGGGCATAACGCTCCGGTGTGGCAGGTGAGCTTCAGTCCAGGCGGTCAGATCATCGCGACATCTGCTTTAGATGGTACAGTTAAACTATGGAACGCAGATGGAACGCTACAAAACAGCTTTAAAGTGGAAGCCACTCAGACGACGCCCGAGCAAACAGACAATCCTCCTAACCTAGAGGTTTTTCGAATTCAGTTTAGTTCTGATGGGAAGCAGCTTTTAGGAGCTTCGAACCAGTCTGCGCGTATTTGGGATTTGCAGAGTGATCAGACCGTAGAAATTATTAGTCGTAACCCTGGTGAGGCACAAGCAATTCAATTTAGTCCTGATGGTCGTTACCTATTTGAAGCAGATAACACGGGTACTGTGCGGCTGAGGCGAATCGATTTGAATCAAATCATCCGCGAAGAAATACTTGAGCAAACCTACAGCAGACCTATCCAAGCCATTAGCTTCAGTCCAGACGGTCGTTATCTTGCTCTGGGACTCGAAAACGACCTTACTGCCTATGTCTGGAATTTAGAAGATCGGGAAACTTTTGAACTAAGAGGACATCGGGGTCCGGTTACAGCAATTACTTTTAGTCCTAAAACAAGATATATTGTGACAAGCTCAAGAGACGCTACAGCAATTCTTTGGGACCTGGAAGGAAATGCTTTAGAAACGTTTAGAGGCCATGAAGGAACCGTTTGGGCTACTAGTTTTAGCCCAGATGAGGAGTATTTAGCGACGACATCAGACGACGGTAAACCCCGTTTGTGGAAGCTTGACTCTCAGGCTGCTAATATATTTAAAGTTGACGGAATTCCCGCCAGAGATGCTAGCTTTAATTCAGATAGCAGCATGATTGCCGCTGCCGCTGCAGGTAAAGTATGGCTACGCGACCTCCAAAGCCAGCGAGAATGGAGCTTTGATGCCCATCACGGTCAGTTACTCTACAGTCTTGCCTTCAGCCCAAACCATCAGTACATTGCTACTGCCTCTGAAGATAGGACAGCAAAACTTTGGAACTATGAAGGTGAAATGCTGCAAGAACTTTATGGGCATGAGGGTCAAGTCCACAAGGTAATATTTCATCCTTCCAAAGACTTGCTTGTAACTGCTTCAGCAGACCAAACGGCGAGATTGTGGAATTTAGAAGGAGAGGAAATCGCTAGATTTTTAGGCCATCAAGCTCCTCTGTGGGGATTGAGCTTCAGTTCGGACGGCGGCTACTTAGCAACCTCTAGCGAGGATAACACTGTTCGCTTGTGGTCTTTGAGAGAAATGAATTCGTCTCTGCTCAAGCCCAATGGCCCCAAGGTACATACCAAATCGCAACTTATACTTGAGCACGATACCCCGATATTGAGCATAGATTTCCACCCAAATAGGAGCGTATTAGCTTCAGCTTCCGTGGATGGGCATGTCAAAATCTGGAAAACTACAGGTGATCTTCTTTACGAATTTACAGCTCATGAGAAGGCAATTTTTGATATTCGCTTCAGCCAAGATGGGCTGAGTGTTGCGACAGCGTCGGATGATGGTAGATCTCGAATTTGGTCTCTGAACGGTAACC
This sequence comes from Elainellaceae cyanobacterium, assembly GCA_050331615.1. Classification (GTDB taxonomy): domain Bacteria; phylum Cyanobacteriota; class Cyanobacteriia; order CAKZMO01; family CAKZMO01; genus JAYKGU01. The sequence continues at coordinate 7,146 of JBHJGR010000319.1, read as the reverse complement.
TCTTGGCAGAGTTTGCTCAGCATAATCAAGCTGTTCGAAGTGCTGAATTTAGTTTCGGCGAAGATGCACTCTTAACTGTTTCAGAGGATGGCGAAATCAGGCTTGAACGGGTTCATAAAAGTTTAGAAGACCTGATGAATGCTAGTTGCGATTGGCTAAAGTTCTATATAGCAAATCCGCAGGTTGCGAAAGATGATCAGCTCTGCTCTGACAGTGGATCGATCACAAAAAGCTTTTACTTTTGATTGTCTTAAGAGCTAACGATAATTTCCCCAGTTACTCCAGTTAGACCAATAGTTATTCCAATTATTCCACTGGCTAACAAAGAATTCTCGTTTAATGAGGTTTTGAGTATTGGCCATAGCTTCAGCGCTTACATCAGTCGAAACTATACTGCTGCCTCGACTGAATTCTTCTCTAATTCTCAAGATTCGCTGCGGTATCTCAGTCTCGAATATTCCTTCAGTCTGAGATGGCTTCGAATTTGCGCAGAAGGCCTTGAGAAAGTTACCATCAATAATGGGGGCGATCGCAAGCATGACGATCGCGGTGAGAGCTTTCAAAAAGTGGTTACTGTGTGCCATGATGAATTAGACTAAGTGATACACTGAATTCTTACTACACTTTCTTCTATAATCATTTAAGCCTGTCCGGTAAAATAGACAGCAGTTCAGAAAAAATAAACAGTTGATAAGTTCATTCTGTGAATCTCTTCACATTTCTACACGCAGAACTCGATTTCACGGCTATTAGTCTACTACATATTTAGTAAAACTCTTTCCGGCACTCTGCGCAAATTTGTGTCAGACTATTCGCCGAATGTAACCGCTCCCGTCGAGCTACTCAATCTTATGTCTCTGACATCCTATTTACTTATGCAGTAGACAGTTCTTAATTTGCACATAACCTGCTCATTTTATAGTGCATTTGAACCAAGCAGCTAGTCGCGACTTCGCTGCTCTACTCAGAGAGGCGGGTTGCGACTAGCTGAACATTACTAGTATTAATCTTTAGTTAACGATATTCTATCGTAGTATCCTTGGATTTTGAATGGGCCTGGCCAACGCAGTATTTCTGCTGCTCATAGGGGGAATGTTGCTCCAGTTACTCCAATAATTGGACCAGTTATTCCAAGTATTTCCCTTAATGACCTCGCGCTGAATATCAGCGCGATCGCTAAGCGCTAATGTACTATGTGAACGAGTAGCATCTGCAGTTTGCATCTGCTTGCGCACTCGGTTGATGCGTAGGTTAATGCTCGAATGGGAGGTTGGGCTTGAGTCGACAAGCTGCGAAGCAAATACCGATGAATCAGCAGCTAACGCGCTTGTACTGAATGCCGTCAAGAGGGCAATGATAAGTCTTCGAATAAACCTTGAGGCTTTCATAGCTAGATGCGAGGGCTAAACAACAAAATGACCATTTTGAAAGCATGAGAGAACAGGAAACCTCTGGGCTAAGATTATCACAGAGAAAATTATTGAAGCTAGCAAATGTTTACAAGTTATGAATAGCGTGGCTAGGACTCATGGTGCTTTTCGTACCAACTAAGAAGAACCCTAATTTGGTAGCCTGAAGTGCCCTCTGAGCGTAACCTGCAGGTCAGGCTGCGTACTTCCCGAGCTACTGCCATCGTGGATGATGTTCTCGGTGGGGGCAATATAAGCATCACCCGGTGTGAGCCTTACCCGTACAACAGGATAAGACGAGTAGCGCTGTAGAAAAGCATGACATAGCTTTTTTGGTGAGACTGTTCGTGCTCTCCAACGTGATTGGAACCATAGCTGGTGTCTAAACTGCCAGTGCCACTGCCTTCTCTGCTCAGCATTGATTTCTGTCTCATGATCAACTGCGTAGAGCATGTCCATTAAAGTTAGATTAATGAAGAGGAAGTAGCGATCGCTTCGTCCCAAATTGACACAAATTCGATTCGTGGACTGACAGCGCTTACTCAGTGGCAGACCATCCCAACTATCCAGGTGGAGGCCAATATAATGGTTGTTCTGAGTATCAAAGGTAACTGTGGCTAGATCAGGAGAGCTAACGCCGATGCCGGAGAAAATTGGACGGCTGCCGCAGGAAAATGAGATTAGATAATCCCGGAGCCTGGTCACAACTTCGTTTTTTTCTATGTCAAGAACATCTGTCCTCGAGGTTAAATTACGATCATTGTGCCAGCCCAAAACAACTTCTTCACCAAAATTCTGGAGCGGGAGGACAATGTCTTCAGGAATCGAGGTAATGCAAACTGTACGACTGTAGTCGTGGGGATAACTGCGCTGAATCAACGTCAATTCATCAATAGCAGAGGGCGATCGCCAAGGCTCCTCGGGAAGAAATGCATCTGGCGCGTAGCAGTTGTTACATGGTTCTAATTGAGTGGCTTTTCTGACTCCGGCACTGAGCTGCACTCTGTGAGGCACTGAGCCTAATGAGCTATGAAGGTAGAGCCGAACGCTGTGAAGTAGATGCTGCATTCGCCAATTCCTGAATTTGATTATCAAAGATAATTCCCTCAGTAGGATTCATCGTCGAAATAGATACTTTCCCGAAACTCAGAAGAGTTTCGGGAAAGTAAAATTCGTGAAGGAAATTTGCCCTAGCCAATTGTTATGATTGGGGGCTCTTTAATGTTTCCAGACCCAAAGTCATTTCTAGATCATCGAGCACAATATCTGTCAAAATTTGTTTTGTGTATCTACAGTAGAGTGTCTCAGCCGAGCGAAATGTCCCGTTTTCGAAATACTTATTAGATGGGGCACCACCGCCACACACGTTAAAGTACTGACAGGTTTGTTTGCATAATTTAACGCCAGCTTGGATATCTTCATTAAGGCGCTTAAATTTCTCAGTGCGGCATGCCGCTTCAAATGAGGTATTCTTGACGTTCCCTAAAGCGAAGTCACCGTATGTTTCACTGGGGAGAGACAGAAGTTCTGGTGAAAAGGTTGTGAAGTCCCCATTGTAAGCAATATTGATGATGGTAAAAGGCGCGAACTGTCCCTTATCTACATCCATCCTACCGAGGATGGCATTACGAGTTTCTTCAAATTCTCGTATCTCCAAGGGATAGCCATGTTCCTTATTCAAAAAGAGCAATCGTTTCATAAACTGGCGATAGCATTCTTCAGCTTGTTCTCCAGTTAGCGAAGAAGCCTTATTTTCACCTTCAATTTCATCAACATTAAATCCAATAGCGCGAATACGATGATCCGCAAAAAAATGAAAAATTTCATCGGGATGCTCAAGTGAACCTCTGGTTAGAACAGCAATTGTACTAAACGGTATTTCATTGGCTCGTAATAGCTCAATCCCTCGCATTGTGGCATCGTGTGTACCTTTTCCTTGACGAGTCTTTCGGTGAGCATCGTGTAGGAAAGCGGGACCATCTAAACTAACACCAACTCTGACATTGTAAGCTCTAAACAGATTACACCAGGCTTGATTAATTAGGGTTGCATTAGTTTGTAAGGCGTAATTGATTTGTTGCAGCCCCTTAGAAAAGCGCTGATTTAGATGTTCGATAGTTTGATGTGCTGCTTCATAAAATGAAACAGGCAAGGTAAGCGGTTCGCCTGCGTGCCATACGACCGTAAACTCCGCTTCGACAAATCTACTGCTATGCAGGTGACGGAAAATCGGCTCAAGTAATTCCAGCGAGAAGTCCAACTTGAGATGACGATCTGGCAAGTAGCAATAGTCACAATCTAGATTGCATAGCGACGTCGGTTGAATCACAACCAACTTAACTGGCCCGAATTTACTCGTCCCTAGAAGATGTGGCCTGAGAAAATTAAGGATGCTCATAGGCTCATACAGCTAAAGGTAAGCAGGAGGGTTTGTTTACAGGAGCTTTACAGATAGAGAATGCCGTCAAACGGCTGACAAAGCACTAAATCGTCAGGGAGCGTTAATCTCTGGATTAATTTTAATCCCTGATCAAGCTATACACGACGATTTCTCTCGAATCCGCTAAGGGCTGCAACTTAGAATGCTTAGCTGAGCTAGTTTGCTTCCCGAGCAGCATATCTAATCACAACAGCATCTAGCTTTCAGAAGCTGCCAGGCGATCGCTCAATATCAAAATTCCTGCTGTCTTGTGCAGAGCTTCTGACAAATCCGAAGAACCTTACTTCCAATTGTCTTGACCCATCGTAACTAGAACAAATGACCGTAAGACACAGGATACCCACACGCAACTTTCGCCCTCAGTTGTAACAATATTTTTTGTCAGATCTACCGATTTCAAACCAGGTGCGGCATATTGATTAAGCAGAAGCCCAAACAAATCCAGGGGGAAGAGTGCGGTGACGCTGAATGTAGGACGATTTTTTCGGGCCTGTAACCCCAGCAAAACGCTCAACTTGACATCTACGGATGATCAGCTGTATTACATTGACTTCTCCGAGGTGCGGGGCAGTGACTTGGTGCGCGAGCTGAAGCGGACGATCACTCTGTCGGGGGATGAACCCACCTGCCAGCTTTTCACAGGTCATATTGGCTGTGGCAAATCGACGGAACTGTCTCGGCTTCAGCGGGATCTGGAAGCTGATGGTTACCACGTCGTCTATTTTGAGTCCACTGACGACCTGGATATGTGAGATGTGGACATCAGCGATATTTTGCTGGCGATCGCCAAACAGGTAAGCAAAAGCCTGGAAGACGCGAAGGTGCAGTTCACCCCCAATCGGTTTCAGCAGTTACTCAAAGGCACGGCAGAGCTGCTGAATTCGGAGGTGACCGGACTGAAGGTGAAAGTGCCAGAGGTTCAGGTGGCAGGGACAGGGCTGAAGTTGACCGAGGATGTGGGCTTCACTGCGGAGGACGGCACCTATTCCCTGTCTCTTGGGATTGGGCAAATTATGACGAAGGCAAAGAATAGTAAGGACGTGCGATCGCTTCTGCGTCAGCATTTAGAACCCCGCATCAACACCATCCTGAAAATTATTAATGGTGAGTTAATTGAGACGGCTAACCAGCAGCTCATCAGCCAAGGGAAATCGGGTCTGGTAGTAATTGTGGATAACCTGGATCGCATCGATAATAAGCTGCGGGTGCAGGACCGCCGCCAGCCGGAGTATCTGTTTGTAGACCGGGGGGATCAGCTCAGAAGGCTGCGCTGCCATCTGGTTTACACCATTCCCCTGGTGCTGTCGTTTTCCAACGAGAATGAGAATCTGACTAACCGCTTTGGCAGTAGCCCCCAGGTGCTGCCGATGGTGCGAACGCAGAATCGAGACGGTAGTAGTTGTGATGCCGGGTTGGCAGCGCTGCGGGAAATGATTCTGGCACGAGCCTTTCCAGGTCTATCGCCCCAGGATCAACTCGCCCAACTTCACGAGGTGTTCGACTCCCTGGAAACGCTAGATCGCCTCTGTCGGGCCAGTGGTGGCCATGTGAGAAATCTACTCGTGCTGGTGAACTACTGCCTGAAAAAGGCGGACCCGCCATTTACCCAGGGCCTGCTCGACCAGGTCATCAGTTTGCGGCTGCACGATTTGGTCAAAGGGATCGAGGATGACGAGTGGGAACTGCTGCGGGAGGTGCATCGCACCAAAGCGGTTCGGGGCGAGGGGGAATACCAAACGCTGCTACGCAGTCTATTCGTGTTTGAGTATCGGGATGCGGAGCAAACCTGGTTTGACCTCAACCCAGTATTACTAGCGGCAAAGGAGATACAGGGCGATGTCTGAGGTGCAGTCAGCCGATATCGATCGGCACAATCAGGAGGCGCTGGCAGAACTGTGCCGGTTGCTGCGGTTTTCCCAGGGGGAGTTCGAGCTGATTTTAGCGGTTTGTAACTCGTCCCAGCATCGCCAGGTGTTGGTGGAACAGCTTCAGCAGCAGTGCTCAATTGGATTTCAGACGCTGACTCTGGACGCAGAAACCACGACGCTATACACCACCATCCAGCATCAGCTCAGTGAGTCACCGCCTAACGCCCTGATGGTATTCGGCCTGGAAGCGGTTGAGGATCTAGAGCATGTCCTCACTGCCACCAATCAGATTCGCGAAGAGTTCCGCCAGTTTCCCTTCCCTCTGGTGCTGCGGCTTTCCGACAACAGCCTGAAGCAGCTCATCCGCACTGCCCCTGACTTCTACACCTGGGCCAATCCGATTGCCTTTGAAACGCCCGCCGAATTTTTTTTGACGTTCCTCGATGAGCTGATTCGCGATGTCTGGCATCAGGTGGTGCAGTCCCGCGAGAATCGCTTTCTCAGCAATGAGGAGCTAGGGCTGACGCCGAACTCGCCCCGCTGCCGAGAACTGCAAATCGCCCTCAGCAGGTTAGAGGCTCAGAGTATTGCACTGACCTCGGCACAAGCCGCTGCTCTAGAATTCGTGCGGGGACGCATCGCCGATAACAATACTCCAGTTGCCCGTGAGCACTATGAACAGAGTCTGGCCCAGTGGCGACCGCTCACGGAGCAAAACGGTCAGGCTGACACAACCTATCGAGAGAATATCGGCCATGTGCAGTTTTACCTGGGGCTGTGGTGGCGAAACCATGCCGTGCGACACCGTCGCGAGAGCGAAAGCGCCTGCGAACAGGCTCGCGCATACTTTGAAGCTGCCGTGAGCACATTTGAACAGATTCAGCGCCCCGACCTGGCCGCCGGCTATATTAATTTTCTGGCCGAAGCACTGCACCGCTTGGAGCGCTGGCCTGAGTTGGAGGCGATCGCCACCAAAGCCGTTGCCCTGCATCAGGAACAGGAGAAACCGCTACGGCAGGCACGAGCAGCAGGCTTTTTAGCAGAGGTGGCGCTGGCGAAGGAAGTACTGCACCACCCCGTGCGAGTTGAGAGCGAAGTAAATGGCAGGTGTCTCCGGTAGCTACTGGCGATCACTCAGCGGGATGGACGGAAGCGAAGTCAGGTCGAGGGGTGTGGAGTCAACCATTGTCAACCATCAGTAGAGTACAAAACCTCTGGATGGAAGTTGCTTGACCCCAAGCACATTCAATTCACCGACAAAAAGGGAATTGGTAAGGTCAAGCTCATTGGCACTTGGGATCTAGCTTTTTACTCAGTTGACCAGATTAAGCGAGTACGACTGGTTAGACGGGCTGATGGTTACTATGCTCAATTCTGCGTCAGCGTAGATGTTCGCGTTGACATAGAACCGAGCCAGAACGCTATTGGC
>JBHJGR010000318.1:0-6060 GCA_050331615.1 Elainellaceae cyanobacterium | reverse complement strand
CAGGGCGTCTTCCAGGGAGAGCGAGAGCTGGTCTTTGCGGCTGGCGAAGAAGTTTTGGGCGGCTTTGATATCCTGCGATCGCAGCTCCACCCACTCGCCGTTAATCTCCACCAGGGGCGTATCCTGGGCCACGAGCTGGTCGAACTCCTCCTTGGAAATGCGCTGTCCGCCGATAGTCAACTCCCACTTAAAGTTGAGCAGGCTTTGCAGCCCCAGGGATTGGTTCTTTTTCTGACGGGGAGTTTGGGCACGGACGGCCAGACCGAGGCGACTGGCCCAACCATCCCGACTGGAGAGACTGGGGGGCAGAATCACCCCAAACCCGTTGTCCTGGAGCTGCCACGCGGTGGACTTGATGAACTCGTAGGTCTGGAGGGGGTGCAGGGAACAGCGGGTCGGCTGCTGCTCCTGCAAGCTCTCGTCCAGCACCGGGTAGAGGCGGGAGGCCAGCCCCAGCCCCGCCAGCAGGGTTTCCTGGGGTTGGGGAATGGTGCGCCGCCCGTCCACCAACTGCTCCACGGGGTGCGCCCAGACGGTTTCGGCACTCACCACATAGTCGGGGTCGTCCAACGCCTGGAGGCCGTAGCGCAGCGCCCAGGACTTTTCCCCGGCGGGAGGCGGCTCCAGGGTGAAGCAGGTGCGATAGGGGGAAAGCTCCTGGGAGAGCTGCCGCTGGAGCGGAGCCAGCCAGGTAGCAAGGACGGACTCCAACCGATCCAGCGGCTCGGCGTCGGCGGTCACTTCGGGCGGCTGGCCCAACGCCTGGAGCCACTCCCGCAAAGGGATATCGCGAGGCAACGAGGTCGCCGGGAGGGGATTGGCTGCCGCCACCGTGCGCACCTGGGCATCTAAGGTTTGGTTGAGAAAATCCGTGAGGATTTGCCGCGAGTCCAGCGGGGTCAGAGTTTGCTCGGAAACTCCCGGCTGGCTGGTCTGGCAGAGGACGGGCATCTGGTTGGTGAACTGGGCCAAGCGGGCCTGGTCAGCACTGCTGTCCACCAGGGCCTGCCAGCGGGTCTGGGCCTGACCTTCGGACTGGCGCTCCAGCAGGGGGAGGAACTTGGCCCGTGCCAGCAAGTCCAAATTCCAGCGGGCGACATGGCACCAGAAGCGCAGATCGCCCCCCAGGAAAGAATCCTGGGTGTCTGAGATATTGAGCGGCAAAGAGTGGAGGAAGGCGATCGCCTCTTCCGGCATCAGCACCCATCCCGAAATCTCCCAGAGACGGCAGTCCAGCGCTGAGCCTTGGTTGTCTTGTCCAGAACTCTCTTCGGATTCTTTTCCAGAATTGAACCGGAGGTCTTCCCCCAGGGCGGCGGCTGAATGCTGGGGCAGGTGGGCCACAACGTCCGACTGGTCAGGGTGGCGGAGGGCATAGGTGGGCAGCCCCACGGGCAGGGAGCACTGGGACTGGGACTGGGTCGGCCACTGGAGGCCGTGGTGTTCCTGGAGCGATCGCCCAAACTCCCCCAGCTCCTCCGGCGTCATGGCGAAGGGATGGGGAGGAACAGTTCCATCGGGACGCGACACCGGATCAACCCTGCGCCAGACCTCTCCCCAGACGAAAAAGCAGCCCAACGGGGCGGGAGAATCGCCACCGGACTGATTCGCGTCAGAGGACTGGGAGGATGTCTGAGGCTGAACCAGCCAGTTGCCGTGAAGAATTGCCATGCAAAACCTGCAAAAACTCTAAAGCGAGCCTGCTCCCACCCGTCCGAAGCAGGATTTCTGAGACAAGATCCTGTCGAGACGCCAGCTTTGCCCATTGCAGGGGGCGTCGGTTCCCACGGGGTGCAGCTCTATTACTGCCATTTCACCCTATTGTATAGCTTACGTCTTGACATTAGGGCGTTAGTCATGGCGGAATCCTCCGCCGCGGAAATTCCCTCACAAACTGAGGCCCTTAAGGCTATGCAAGCGAGAGAGTTGGACAGATCGGTTCATCGGGTCAGGCGCAAACCGCCGAAATACGGTAGGCTTCATCATGTATGGCGATCGCCCCCGACGCCACTGCAAAACCGGGTTCAGCGAGGTCAATTTGGTCCCTTTACATGACGACAATCCCACGCGGATCAAGCCTTATGTCACTTATGTCCTAATTGGCATCAATATTTTTGTCTTTTTGTACCAGATTGGGCTGTCCCAGCAGGGACTCCAGGAATTTTTCTTCACCTGGGCCGTAGTGCCCGCCCGCATTACCGCCAGCTTCCAGGGCGAAGCCAGCCCCCTCGTTTGGATTACCCTGATTACCTCTCAATTCATGCATGGGGGGCTTTTCCATATTGCGGGCAACATGCTCTACCTCTGGGTTTTCGGCAACAACGTGGAAGAGCAGATGGGCCACAGCCGCTTCATCGGGTTTTATCTCCTTTGCGGGGTGCTGGCTTCCCTGGCCCAGTGGTTCTTCTCCACCAACTCCGAGATTCCTTCCTTAGGGGCCAGTGGGGCGATCGCCGGCGTGATGGGAGCCTATATTCTCAAGTTTCCCCAGGCCCGCATCCTCACCCTGATTCCCATCTTTTTCTTCCTGACCACGATTCGTATCCCGGCATTCGTGTTTCTGGGCATCTGGTTTTTGCAGCAGGCGTTTTACGGCATTGCCAGCCTCAGCGTTACTACCACCGTCGGCATGGAGCAGGGCGGCATCGCCTACTGGGCGCACGCGGGGGGCTTCGTCTTTGGTGCCCTGCTCGGCCCGCTGTTTGGCCTGTTTACCCCGCCGCCTTCTAGAGGACCGCGCGATCGCTATTACTAGCCCTGAGCAAAATCAGTAGGGTGCGCTCCCCGGCAGGAGTGCACCCTGGCTGCAGGTTGTTTGTAATCACATCAGACGTTGAAGCGGAACAGCATCACGTCCCCTTCCTGCACCACGTATTCTTTGCCTTCGCTGCGCACCAGCCCCTGATCCTTGGCGGCATTCATGGAGCCAGTTTTCACCAAATCTTCGTAGGCGACGGTTTCGGCGCGAATGAAGCCCCGCTCGAAGTCGGAGTGAATCACCCCGGCGGCCTGGGGAGCCACCATCCCGGCCCGAATGGTCCAGGCGCGAGTTTCCTTGGGGCCAGTGGTGAAGTAGGTGCGTAGCCCTAAAAGTGCGTAAGTGGCGCGGATGAGCGATCGCAGCCCCCCCTCTTCCACCCCGAGGGATTCTAGAAAATCTTTGCGCTCGTCCTCCGGTAGCTCAATCAGTTCCGCCTCTACCTGGGCCGAGATCACCACCACCTGGGCTTTATCCTGGGCGGCGATGCCCCGCACCTGCTCCACCCACTCGTTGCCCGTGGCCAGGTCGTCTTCCGATACGTTGGCGGCATAGATAATCGGCTTGCGGGTGAGCAGCCCCAGCGGTTTGACAATCAGCTCCTCCTCCTCGCTCAGCTCCACCTGGCGAGCGGACCTGCCCTCATTGAGTACCGGCAGGATTTTCTCCAGAACTTCTAGCTCGGCCTGGGCCTCTTTGCTAGTGCGGGCCTGTTTGCGGACGCGATCGCTGCGTTTCTCCAGCTGGGCCAGATCCGCCAGGGCCAGCTCCAGATTAATCACCTCAATGTCTCGCAGCGGGTCGATGGAGCCAGAGACGTGGATAATGTCGTCATTTTCGAAGCAGCGCACCACATGCACGATGGCGTCCACTTCCCGAATGTTGGCCAGGAACTGGTTACCCAGCCCCTCTCCTTGGCTGGCCCCCTTCACCAGCCCAGCAATGTCAACAAACTCGACCCGAGCGGGCACGGTTTCAGCAGAGTCGGATAGCTCGGTCAAAACGGCCAGCCGCTCGTCGGGCACTGCCACCACGCCCACATTGGGTTCAATGGTGCAGAAGGGGAAATTAGCCGCCGTGGCTTTGGCATTGGCGACCACAGCATTAAACAGGGTGGATTTACCCACATTGGGCAGTCCGACGATTCCGGCTCTTAGCATAGGGATTCAGGTTACAGACAACAGAACGCGACGCTCACAATCTCATAGTGTGACATACCGCCCCAGCACCTGTGGCCCCTCAATCTTCTAAGGAAATTTTTGAGAATGATCCTACCGGGCGACGTAGGGGCAAATAGCCATTTGCCCCTACCAACCGTTCAACCGAGGTTGACACTCCCCATAGCTAAAAGCTAGGGGATTCTTGGTTCATCCACCAGCCATAAATTTTTTCCTGGAATCTCCTAACGCCCTACCGGATAGGTGCTGGCAAATTGTCAGCCGTCACACCTGCTGCATCTCCCGGTCTTTGACGGGGACCATCTCGCCCCGGTGGAGCCGCCGCATGTAGTTTTTCAGGTCGAGGGACACCTCATTAGAGAGCAGGTAAGCCCCCAGCAGGTTAGGGAAGGCCATAGCCAGCAGCATGCCGTCACTGAAATCGATAACCGCCGTCGGGCTGGCCACGGAACCGATGAAGATGGCCAGCAGAAACAGCACTTTGTAGATCAGCAGGCTGCGCTCGCCAAACAGGTAGCTCCAGGAGCGCTCGCCGTAGTAGCCCCAGGAAATCATGGTGGAGAAGGCGAAGAAAAAGACGGACAGAGCCAGGATGGCAGGAAACCAGCCAATTACCGTGCCGAAGGCGGCTGAGGTCAGCTCGGCACCCCCCAGCTCGGCAAACTGGGCATCGGCATAGACACCCGTAATTACAATGACGAGGGCCGTCATGTTGCAGACCACAATCGTGTCGATGAATGGCTCCAGCAGGGCAACGATGCCTTCTCGAACCGGCTCTTCGGTGCGGGCAGCGGAGTGGGCGATCGCCGCTGATCCAATCCCTGCCTCGTTAGAGAAAGCCGAGCGCCGCAACCCCTGCACAATCACGCCGATGAGACCGCCGCCCACGGCCTGGGCCGAGAACGCTTGGGAAACAATGGTGGCGATCGCACCGGGAATTTCAGTGAAGTTCACCAGCAAAATCCACAGGGCTGCCGCTACGTAAATCACGCACATCACCGGGACGATGGTCCCCGCTACCATGCCGATGCGCTGGATGCCGCCAATAATCACCAGCGCCACCAGGGTCACCAAAATGAGGCCATACAGCCAGCCTGGAATGGGAATTACGGTCGAAACGGCTCCGTAGGACTGATTTGACTGGAACATGCTGGCCCCACCCATCGCGCCGCAGATGGCCAGGAAGGAAAACAGGATGGCCAGCACCCGGCCAAAGGCCCCGTATCCCAGATTTGCCAGACCTTTGGACAGGTAGTGCATGGGGCCGCCGGAAATCGTACCGTCGGGATTCGTGATCCGATATTTTTGCCCCAGAGTGCACTCCACAAACTTACTGCTCATGCCAAAAAAGCCCCCCAGGGTCATCCACAGGGCGGCACCGGGACCTCCCAGGGTAATGGCGATCGCCACCCCGGCAATATTCCCCAATCCCACGGTGGCCGACAGCGCTGCTGCCAGGGCCTGGAAGTGAGAAACCTCTCCCTCTTCGTTGGGATTGTCATACTTGCCCCGCACCACGTCAATGGCGTGGCGAAAGGCGCGGATATTGATAAACCGCATGCGCAGAGTGAAGAAAACCGCCCCAACAATGAGCCATAGAACAATGAGGGGAAACCCGGCAATATCAAAAAATAGAACGCTAAAGATAACCTCTACAAACCTTGAAAAGCCCGCATTCAGGCTGCTGATTACGCCGCCCCCCTGGGCTTCTTCCTGGGCGATCGCCACCGTTGGAACAGCCAGAAAGAACAAGACGAAAAGACCTATTTTCTTTATCATTTGCTTGAATTAACTGCGATCTCGACCCACACAATTTAGCCAAAATTGAAGCCGGATACTGTTATCAATGAGACGATTATTAGCTAGGCAGACGCTGCCTAGTTGTCCTCAGCACCCCTATGCGTGTCTGAGCATGCTGATACTTGCAGAAGCTGATGATAAGTAGGTAACCACAAGTAAACGACGCTATGGCGGGGCGGGGGGGGGCCCCCCCCCCCGGGCGGCCCCCCCCGGGGGGGTTTTTTTTTTACTGCCGGAATGAAAATATTAGAGTTTTTTAAACCCCCAATATCAAAAAATAGAACGCTAAAGATAACCTCTACAAACCTTGAAAAGCCCGCATTC
>JBHJGR010000317.1:0-3258 GCA_050331615.1 Elainellaceae cyanobacterium | reverse complement strand
GGCGATCGCCCAACGCTGCCGCGAAAGTCCCATCGGCCAACAGCGCCCCAACTCCCTCTGGATACATGTCTCCGCCCTGGAACAGCTCGACCCCCTGCTGCGCCTCTACGAAGGCTGCGCCTCCCGCACCATCGGACGCCCCGACGAAGCCAACCTGGTCAAGCTCCACTTCACCACGCCCAAGGTCACCTACCTGAGCTTCCCCGACTTCGACACCGACCCCCACCCAGCGCTGCGCCTGAGCATGCAGATTGACCTGCGCGACTTGCAGGTGCGCTACCGCGACTACGACCCGGAGGACAACCCACCCCTGCTGCACCAGAAGGAGCAGGTGGTGATGCCCGATTATCCCCAATACGCCAAGTTCGCCAAGCTCAGCCAGCAGGAGCGCAACTGGGGCCTATTGGACGACCTGAAGGCGATTTACGACCGTCGCGGCTGGGAGAAGTGCCTGGAGGAGCACGGTGCGGAGTTGCGGGGGCATCGGGTGGTGTGGCGCAAGGATGCTGATCCTTATCAGATAAAGGTTATCCGGTCTGCTAAGCAGCGATCGCAAATCGTACAATCAGAGCAGAAGAGGAACTGGACTAATTAAAAATTTCTCTGGAGGGGAGCCGTATGGATGCAATAACAACAAAACAGGCACAGCAAGATTTAGATGGATTGATTGAACGGATCATCGCGAATACGCAACCTACCATTCTTTGCAATGATAAGGGCGATCGCGTTGTCGTCATGCCATTAGATGAATTCAACGCCTGGCAGGAAACTCTCTATCTCCTCTCCAATCCTGCTAATGCAAGTCGTCTCCTGGGATCGATTCAAGAAGCTAAAGCAGGGAATGTCGTAGAACATGACTTGATTGAAGAATGAAGCTCACTTTTACGGAGTCTGGGTGGGCGGACTATTTGTGGTTTCAAACAACAGACAAGAAGTTACTCAAGAAGATCAGTGCACTGATCAAAGACATCCAACGCAGTCCCTTCGATGGTCTTGGTAAACCAGAACCTTTGAAAGCAAATCTCTCTGGCTACTGGTCGCGGCGGATTAATTCGGAGCATCGCTTAGTTTATGAAATCAAAGACGACAGCATCGTGATTGTAGCCTGTCGATATCATTATCAAGCCTAGGTTATGCCCCCCAGGAATTACCCAGAATGGCGATCGCGCCAGCGCTCAGTTCCTTTCCGAGTTGGGGTGCCGGTGGGCGTAAACGTCCAGATATCTCGGTTGTGCTGGGGGCCGTAGCTAATGTGGATGGGTCGCTCCGCCCCGTAGAAATAGAGGGAGTCGAAGGGCGATCGCCCCTCCATCAGCCAATCCACCAGTGCATCACTAGGCAATTCCAGAATCCGAAAATCACAGGCTGCCCCTGGCCGTGGGCAGTAGTAGCGACCGTGGCGATTTTTCTCGTGGGCCATGTGCTGGTCGCGATCGGGCGACACCTTCCCATGCTTGAGACCCGTCACCGGGTCTTTCTTCGCCAGGAATCGCTTCAAATCTGCCGAGCAGAATCCGTAGGTGAGCTGAAACCGCTCCCGGCCAAAGGCATCCATTACCGGATCGAGGATGTGCTGACACAACGCCTCCAGGGCTGGAATCGTCTCTTCCGGGTTCTGGGGAAGCGGGTCGATCTGGTCGGCATAGCGGCGATAGGTCTGGGAGCAGGTGCAAAACTCCTCCAGCGTCAAATATCGCCCCAAATGCCTGACCGTCATTCTCATCTCCGTCCTGGGTACCCTAACTCTGACATCAGCACAGCGGAGATGCAACACCAGTAATGTGCTGATGGCACGCTGACGAGGCGATCGCTTCTCGCCAACAGCATAAAGAAGGCGATCGCGAACTGTTTACAAATTCACAATCATGGCGTGTTTGGTGGCTCCATCCTGATGTCCAGGCGATCGCCTTCTTCGCATCGCGCCCAGATCTGGTACAACATCTGCTGCTGCCCGTTGCGGAATTCGGCGTTGCTGAATAACGGTATGAACGACGATGCTGCCAATACCGCTCGTCGGGGCAAACGGCCATTTGCCTCTACCTTTCTGGATGCAAGCCTGGAGATCTAATCTTTCACTTCATCAAACATAGGTGGCTTAGCTGAGAGTCTGAAAGTATTGGGGGTGGGTTGGCTATCTTCTGAGTTAGAATTGATAAACTACCTGTTCTCGGTTAGCGATACTGACTTCAATAGTAATGGGATAGTACTATAAATTAGTACATTAGTACCATGGAGGCTGTTTTTGAATCTTTTGCAGAGGGCAAAAGAGCAAAAGAGCAAAGGGCTAGGAAGACCTCGGCACGGCACACACCACACGAAAACCAACAATGAGGTACGTGTTGACGGGATTGTAAACGTCGCGGTACGCCGACCGACAATCCCTCGGAACGTCGCCCCAAGACCCGCCGCGTATTACACGGCTAGTTGATTCTTCGTCCGTTAACCAGGCGCTTCCATCAGTCGGAGCATTCTTATAATTGTTATGCCAATGATCTAGGCACCACTCCCAGACATTTCCATGCATGTCATACAGACCAAAGGCATTGGTTACACCGAAGTGTTTCACGAGGGTTGTTTCTTCTCTATAGGTGCCTTTGGAGCCACGACCATAGGTGTAATCCCCATCGTAGTTAGCGATATCTGTGGTGATAGTCTCACCAAAATGGAATGGGGTTATGGTTTCGGCGCGGCAGGCATATTCCCATTCTGCTTCGCTGGGAAGACGGTAGGTGCGGTTAGTTTTACGGGAGAGCCGATTGCAAAACTCAACCGCATCATACCAATTCACTTGCTCAACTGGGCGATCGCCACCTTTGAATCTAGAGGGGTCAGGTTTAAGCTCCCGGTTAATTTTTGGAAGGGAAGCGATCGCCCCCCACTGTTCCTGAGTCACAGGACACTGACCCATTAAGAACGTAGGAACCGTCACTGAATGCTGTGGACCTTCCCGCTCATGTCGCTCAGGTTCATCGTCTGGAGAACCCATCTGGAAGGTTCCCCCTGGGATGAGTACCATATCCATCCCAACGTTATTACCCAAGTCTTCGGTAAAGGCTTGGATTTGCTTGTTTTCCCGACGGATGATGAGGTTTGACACAGTAGAAGACGGGGTAGAGGTCAGGCAACTCTTCAGCAGTGCTTACCAAGCTACCTGACCTGTTTGATTTTCGGATACCTTTCGGCATCGCAGGAGCAGGTCTGGACTTTCTGTAAGCGAGTGGAGTCGGGGAAGGCGATCGCGTCGGGAATAGCGTGCTT
>JBHJGR010000316.1:0-8734 GCA_050331615.1 Elainellaceae cyanobacterium | reverse complement strand
GATCTGCTTTACATGCCAGGGCCTGATGTATTTGGCGCCAAAGAAATTGTAGATGAGGGTAATGGAACCTTCGGGATCAATTGAGTAATCGTCGTTGGGTTCGCCTTCATTGGCGGTGAGGACGCGAAAACCCAGTGCGTCGTAGGTAACCATGTCCGGGAGAGCACCGGCTTCCACCTGCTTGATGAAGTTACCGTCGGTATCGAAAAAGACAACCGATCCGTTATCTGTCTTGGTAGGCGCTTCGACGGCGACAGCGATCTCGTCGCGGAACCAGTTCGGATTAACGGCCACGCTGTTGGGCGAACCGTAAGGGCTGATATCGATGGAGAAGAGAAAAGTCGGGTTGTTGATGTCGGAGATGTCGACAACATCGATTCCTCCGGGCTTCGGGGGATCGAATTCATCGGCCGCACCATTGACGATGAACATCCGTTTGGTGCGCGGATCGAAATCCACGATTTCGGCAGCGCCCTCATCGAAGATATTGTCGATGGCGGTAAACGTCGATACGGGATTGAGTGAAATGCCTCCCCACGAAACCGTTGCAGGAATAACGACCAGTTGGCCAGATAGGGATGATCGCCCGAAAAGCCAGCTCAAGTTTGGGAACCCCCCGAATTTTATTCGGGGGAGGCTTCAGAGGTTGTTCCCATCGCTGCCTGAACAGTCACCAATATCTGGGCTGTTTAGGTAGGAATTTGGCCGAACTGTTCGGTAGCCTATTTCGGCTTCAGCAAAGGGCTAGTCAGGATACCAGATTGACTCAATCGTTTGGGCGATCGCTTCTGCCTGTTCCCGCAGCGACTTATCCGGTCGGGTCTGGAGCAGACTGGTAACGTGGCCCAGCTTGCGTCCTGGTCGCGCAGTTTTGCCGTACCAGTACACTTTTGTCTGGGGTAAAGTGGCCAGCCGCTGGCGCAGGTCGGGATAGTCGCGATCGCTCGCTTCAAAACCCAGCAGATTGGCCATCACCGCACCATCAGAGACTGGCGCAGTCTGCCCTAGGGGATAGCTGCAAACGGCCCGGAGGTGCTGCTCAAACTGGGAAGTGGGGCAGGCGTCGATGGTGTAGTGGCCAGAATTGTGGGTGCGCGGTGCTAATTCGTTGATAAACACCTGCCCCGCTTGAGTAAGGAATAGCTCAATGCCGACGATACCCACGAGATCGAGCTGAGTGACCACCGTTTGGGCGATGTCGTTTACCGTTTGCATGACCTGCGGCTCCCAATCCGGCAGCATCAGCACCCGCCGACACACCTGATCGACCTGCTGGGTTTCCACAATTGGATAAACAGCGACTTCTCCTGACGTCGAGCGGGCCACCATTACTGCCAGCTCTCGCTCGAAGGGAATAAACTCCTCCAGCAGCCACTCCACCTGGGGATGGGCGATCGCGATCGCCGCCAGCTCCGCCTCACTCCGCACAATGTGAGTACCCTGACCGTCATAGCCCAACCGCCGCGCCTTAAGCACGACTGGAAACGCCACTTCCCAGTCCTCCGTGGCCCAAAGTGACGGGAGGCGATCGCCCCGAGCGGTGATGAATTGGGGCGTGGGCAGCCCTAGCGATCGCAGACAGCAGCGCTGGTCGTACTTATCGAGCAGAGGGGTGAGGCTAGCCAAGCTGGGGTAGAAGACGACACCTTGAGCCGCCAGACGGGAAAGGGCTACCGGATTGATGAACTCGTTTTCAAAGGTAATGACATCGCAGCGGGTTGCCAGGGTAGCGGTGACAGAGGCATCGGCGATCGCTCCGTACACCACATCAGCAGCCACGGCAACGGCGGGATCGGTGGCATGGGGGGTTTGCACCACGAGGGAAATCCCCAGCTCTTGAGCGGCTAGTCCCATCATCCAGGCAAGCTGTCCGCCGCCAATTACCCCAACCCGCATGAATGGAATTCTCCTCGGTGAACTCGGCTTTGAACTTTTGACGGGTGGGCATTGCCCACCCTACGCGATGCAATCTATCCCATCAAATTAGCTGTGCCGGACCACTGCGATGGGTTTTCTAGCCGGTTTACCGGCAGCCTAGGGAATCGCGGGTGGCGATGCCGGTCAAGGAGTTCACGCCGCTGGCCTGGCGACACAGTTGCCGCGCCTGAATTCGGTCGAGAATTGCGTCGCTAAAGTCCGCTCCAGTAATGTCCGTATCTTCGAAGGTGGACTGGAGCAGGATGGCATTTGTGAGGTTGGCGTCACTCAGATCGGTCTTGAGAAACTTGGACTGGTCGATCATGGAGTTGGACAGATCCGCTCCATGAAAGTTGGCCAGCGTCAGGACGGAGGCGCTGAAGATAGCCCCCTGCAGGTTAGCGTTACTAAAGTCCGTCAGTTCCAAATTGGCGTTAGAAAATTCAGACGCCCGCAGGTCCTGCCCTGAAAAGTCCTGGTTCTTCAGCTCTGCGTTGCTAAAGGAATAGGGAATAATCAAATCCGCCCGAGCGGGCAGACTTCCCCACCAGCAGCAAAATACCAGGAAGCAGGCCAAAAGCGATCGCCACCCCATCGTCGAGCCCCAAACAACAACACTCTTCCATTGTGGCAGGCTTCCACCCGTTCCTGGGAGCTATTGGCTGGAATCGGGGGCGTCCACCAGCTTGAATGCCCCAACCGAGGCGGCGGGTCCTTCCTCCAGGGGAGCAATTCTAACCCGGTCAAACCCAGTTCGCTGCGATCGCCTGGGGGTTTGCAGCTGATGAGTCACCAGTCGAGCAGGGGTGCCGGTCTGGGCAGGTACCAGGAGTCGGCCTACCCGCTCTTTCTCCAGCAGGAAGGTGATGCGGTAGCTATGGGCGCTGCTCAAGGTGAGGCTGACGGCCTCGCTGGCGGTGGGCGCTGCCAAGCGCAGGGTAGTGCGGCGGCTCTGGATTGGCGGAAGGGTGGTCAAATCTCCTACCTGCAAATGGCCTAAGGAGTAAAAGCCATCACCCTCCAGGGGGCGAATCAGCATCTCATCAAACGGACGGTTGGCCACTTCCGGCGGCAGCGGAACGCGATAGCGGGCCAGTCCGCCACCCGGCTTGGGACCAAGCTGGACCTCGCCTAGGGGCTGGCCTTGCCTAAGGAACTGGAGCTGGTACAGGTCATTACTATCCAGGGAAATATCGATTGCTGCTGCGGTCGTGGGCGGGAAGGCGATCGCCTGCTGGACGCGGATGAGCCGGTTGCCGGGAGCATTCCAGGGAGTTTGGGCGGGCTTGGGCGTTTGGGCGACAGCAGCAGCAGCAATGCTGGGATGGGGCAGCAGGGGCGGAATGTTGGATGCGGCGGACTGATACCGCTCCACGTCAATCGTGGACTGGAACCAGCCCAGGTTAAGGGCAGCGATCGCCCCCAGCCGCTCGCTCGAAAACAGGTCACCCCGGGTGATGGTTTGGAGGTAGCCATACAGCTCAGCCACGCTGCGATCGACAAACCGATCCTCCCCCGTCTCCAGGGTTTCGATATAGCCCGTAGGGATGTAGCGGAGGATGTGGCCGACCCGCCAGCCCTCGCGAATACCGGGCAGTCTAGCCATCAGTGCATCCGATAGCGCGTATTCGTCCAGGATGTGGGCATTGGGTCCAGCGTTGAGCCCCTGCTGCCCCAGCACCCGACCGATCTCTACCCGCCACTCGTCCGGGCGATCGCCCCACCGACTTACATCCGGAAACCGCCGATTGGAGGCCATCAGACCATAGAGCTGATAGTAGTAGCCCCGCTCGTCAGCAATGTCGTGATACCAGGTGCGGTTCTCGTAGTCCCGGCCTGACAGCAGCGGTGGCTGAGTCAGTCCGCCGATGAGCACGAGGCTGGTGAGGGCGATCGCCCCCAAACGTCCCCGACCAGCGGGCAGTTGGGCCAGAATCAGGGCCGAGAGATACACCGGCACCGCAAAAAACCGCCCTGACATGAAATCGCCACCGATGTAGAGGACGTAGAGCAGGTAAAGACCGCTACCGCTCGCCAGGGCATAGGCAAGGGGTTTGCGAATAAACGGCAGGCTCACCAGCGCCGTAACAATCAGGATGGCAGACACCGGGTCTCGCCGCAGCAGATCTTGGTAGTAGTAGATCCCCTGACCCAGATACTCCAGCTTGGGAATGTCTGCGCCCAGCTTGGCGTAGTAAGTATTGGGAAAGGGAAAGCCGTAGTAAATCAGGGAGAAGAGCAGCCAGCCTAGGGCGGGCAGGCAGCCAAGGGTTCCCCAGGCAAGGATGCGGCGAGGACGGATACCCAGTCGGGCGATCGCCAGCAGCACCAGGGGAAACACCACCAAGGCCAGATCCATGCGGTTGAGGAACACCAAACTGCTCAGAAGCACGACCCGCCCAAAGTTTCTGCCGTCGCCGGGGCGCTGTCGCTGGGTGGCGATCGCCCCTAGCCCCAGCAGCAGATAGGATAGGGGATTCTCCAGTCCAGAGGTGCCGTAGTCGATAAATGGCTTAGAAAACAGCAGCCCCGTGAGGGCTAACCCAACCCCCCAGCCGCCCCCAAAGCTGAGGGGAATCAGCCCCACCGCCAGCAGGGTCAGGACGATGGCAACGCCGACCGTGGTGAAGAATAACTCCCGCGTCACGCCATAGACCAGACTCAGGAGCCCCATCCACAGCGGATGGGTGTACACCTGCACCCGCTCGCCAATGTTCCAGGTGAGGCCGTCCCCGTGGTGCAGATTGAGGACGGTACGAAAGGTAATCATGGCGTCGTCAGCAATCCAGGCCGTCCGAACAAGGGCGATACTGACTAGGGCCATCAGCACGACGACAGGAATGAACCGGACCCACGGCTGCCAATGAGCGACAGGGCGGATGGCGGTTGGAGCATGCGTTTGGGTTCGCATTGAAACGGGAAGGGGTAGAGGACCAATTTGCTGTTTATCAAATCTTCAACAAATTGGCAAAACTTTACCAGATCTTTTCATCCGAAAACAGTCTTGCGCGAGTCCTCCCACCGGAAATTCTCAGGGCGATCGCCATCCGTGCTGAATCTGGAGATGGCGGCTGGCCATGGCCTGCTCAAACAGGGGTGTGGATAAAGCCTGCTCCACGGGATGAACCCCCGGCTGGCGAACTTTTCCGTCTAGGATCATTTGGGCTAGGCTGCCGGTGCCCGCCCCCGCCGCGATCGCCGTATCCTCATGCAGCATCGATGCCCCGTAGTGGCGGAGCTGGCCATTCTGGTAGCCCTTGACGCTGACCTCAATGCTGATACCGATGCCGCTGAAGCGATCGCTCACCCGCGTCATGCGGTGGCTCACGTGGGCCAGAAACTCGATATTCTGAGGACGATGCAGCCAGGATTTGGGGAACCAGCGAGCCACGATCCAGGTGAGGTAGTTGTAGAAATCGGGCACTGAGCCAAACTTGGTGGTCACGGTCTTCACCGGGAAGGACTGCACCAGGGTATAGGTTTCTGGCACTTCGTACCAGTAAACGCCTACCTTGCCGAAGGGCGAGGGGAACTGAACGGGCTGGCGATCGCTATAGGGCCGTTTTTCCTGCCACTGACCGTCGATCCAGGCTTTGAAGGGGTGCTGCAAACCCAAGAAAGTCGTGCGCATCACGGTGACCCCAGCCCCGCCGGAGCCGCCTACTACGTATCCCAGAAAAATCTCCTCCGGCTGGTCAAACTGCTCGACGCACTGCCGCACCATGCTGTTGGAAATCCCCGGAAACACGCCGGAGTTGACGATGGCGGTCACGCCCGCTCGCTGGGCGGCCTCGTGATAGCTCAGCGCCTTGCGGGTGAACTCCACGCTATCGCTCACGTCCAGGTAGGGGACTCTTTGGGCGATACACTGCTGCAAAACTCGTCCGTCGCGGTAGAGGAATGGGCCAGCGCAGTGGATCACCAAGTCGGCCTGGGCGATCGCCGTCTCCAGGGCCTGGGTGTCGGCTAAATCGAGCTGGAGAAAGGTGGCCCCATGGGCTGTCAGTGATTCTTGTAAATTGCTGTTGGGCGTTTTTTGATGGCCCGTTACCGTTACCTTCGCGGCAAGATTTTCTAACACATCGCGGGCAACCTGGGTCCCAATTCTGCCTCGTCCTCCCAATATTAAAACGTGTGATGGCATAAAAAATAAATTCAATCATCAGTTGAGCATTAGGCTCCATTTTTGCGCATAAACCAGAAGAAAACATCTAGCCGAGGAAACGAAACATTAAGCCCACAGCGCAGTAAAAGCGATCGCCGTTACGAAAATTAATCAATCTCAACTGCGTTTAATCTTTTGTTTGATTTTGCAGCTCCGAATACCAGTGCTTTTTTTGACGGATGGGCATCATACACTTAGACGCGACGACTATTAACTGTCAGTAAGCGGTTGTTCGTTTCGATTCAGGTTTCGATTCAGGTCTGCCCTGAAAGCTCTTTGGCTGAACCATCGTTATCGCTCATTCCATTTATTTTTGTAGTATGGCTATGCATACATTCCATTCTTCTCCAAGCAGTACTGCTGGGGATCAGCCGCAACCCACTACCGCCCTAGATCCGGATTACCACTCAAATAGCTCTGCACAAATCGCACATAAGGCAACCGAGAAAATATCCGAAGAAAATACGCAGGCGATTGGGGGGCTGGTAATTGGCGATACATGCTCTATCCTAGTAAGTCAATGCCTGGCTTCCTTATCAGGCCCACCCCAAAACACGTCTGAAGCGGCGTCGCTTGCGATTAAGCTATCAAAGCTCGAAGCATTAAAAAACGATTTCCTAAATACTATTTCCCACGAGCTGCGGACGCCTCTTTCCAATATCTATCTCTCGGTTCAACTACTTGAAATTTTGCTGCAGCGTTTGGGGATCACTGCCATTAGCGGGCAATTCTCATCCAATGATTTAACCCAGATTCTTGCATGCCTGCACACGGTTCGAGACGAATGCAAGCGCGAGATTGACCTAGTGGACGATCTGCTGATGATCCAGCAGCTAGAGAGCGATCCGCCCCGCTCCCTGCCCGTGCGCCTCTCTCTAGAGGACTGGTTCATGGACCTGATGCCCACCCTGCGGGCGATCGCCGACCACCACCACCAGCGCCTCGAGATCGAGCTACCGCATCAGCCCGGCTGCGTGGTGACGGACCCGGCCCTGGTGGGACGCATCATCACCGAGCTGATCACCAACGCCTGCAAATTCACCCCTGCAGACGCGACGATTGTCCTCGCCGTGCGGACTCCCCCCAATCAGCTAGAGGTAATCATTCAGAACCCCGGTGACCCAATTCCGCCGGAGGATACTCCCCATATTTTTGACAAGTTTCGCCGCATCCCCGGAGCCGATCCCTGGAAGCGGGGCGGCATTGGCATCGGGTTGACCCTGGCCCAGCGCCTGGCCCGACATCTCGATGGCGTCGTCTGGCTGGAGCGGGTTGAGGCCAACAATCAGTTCACCCTGAGCCTGCCCTGCGAGCATACCTCTGCCACCATCGACGGGAATGACCTGTTGATGAATTACGTCGCCTATTACCTGAGTCTGGGCAAAGCGATTGAAAGCCGGGGCGATCGCTTCTCTTTCACGGGCAAGGTCTACCAATATTGGGGCCTACACCCCGACTTTTTGCAGTTCTGGCAGCGGCTGCAGCAGCGTCCTGATTTTAATCAGCTATGTCTGGAGAAGGATATCTACTCTTTTGGTCAGTTTCTCAGCAAGAGCTGTACGGTGCAGCAATGCTCTCACTGTCGCCAACTGGTGCCCATTAAGGAACTGGGTATGCCCCATCTGGGAGGCTGTGGCCTCTGTGAAAGGAACGGCGATGATCACTCATCACCGCTCGATGCACTGGCGATCGCCCCCCCTACTCAAGCCCCGTCCCTCACCGCCGAGCAAGAGGCCGACAGCGATAACCAGCCGCCCTACTTTCTCATCGTGGGGCAGCCAACCAACCAAGATCGGGAGCAGCAAGATACCTTCGCCCGCAACGGCATTCAAGTTTGCTTTGTCGCCGCTCCTGAACGGCTTGACAGCGAGGTTCTGCGTCGCTCCATCGAGCTAATTATCCTGCGCGATCAGCTCTCCCGACAGGATGGGGAACTGCTAGCCCGCCAGCTCCGCTGCTTCTATCAGCTCCAGGAAGTTCCCATTATGGCCTTTGGCTCCCTTTGCCTGTCGCGGCTGGCCCAGGTGCAGCACTCCAACCCGCTGGAAGACTATATTCTCGCCCCCCTCGCCGGGCATCATCTCGCCCATCACCTGCGCCGCCTCTCCCAGGAACCCACCGCCGATCCGCTGGGGCTGTACTGGTTTCCCTGCTAGGTGGTGTCCCCATCAGGCATCCGCAGATGTATCTCCCGATGCCCACTCCAGATATTGCCCTTCCAGCAGAAAGGCTCCCCGGTCAAACCGCACGCTCCAGTACTGCCCTGGATGGCGGTTCATCACGGTGCCTTCCTCACCCAGGCTGATGACGCTGGGGGGCCGGAGCATGGGCATGCGCTCGGCAGTTTTGACATAGGGGGGCAGGGCAATCACGCGGACGCGATCGCCCACCGCAAAGTTTTTTTCTTCTCCCCCTGCAGCTTGCCCTTCCCCAGCAGACTGAGACTGCTGCGCCTCCGCAGAATCAGACGGATAGTCAGATGTCGGTTCAGCCATAGCTCAAAACTCAAACTTCAACACAAAATCCGTGGGACTCCCCCACCTCGGAACAGGTGGGGGAGGAAAGCGGGTGAGTCGATTCCCCTCGATGGGGATGAGACTCACCATCTCTTAGGCTACACATAGACCATTCGACCTCCTGACTAGCGTTGTT
>JBHJGR010000315.1:0-18870 GCA_050331615.1 Elainellaceae cyanobacterium | reverse complement strand
TGGGCCGCCGGCGTGGTTTGGGGGTGGGGCCCGGGGGTCGGTTCGCTGGGCGATGCGGGGCCGGGTGCTTTGGCCGTCCGTGCCCCGGTCGCTGTTTATTTGCTTTTATGGGTGGGGCCGCCCCCGGCGGGGGCGCACACTCCTTAAGAAAACAGTTTTGCTTAACTTTTTAGAAGATCGATATTGGAGAAGATGAACTCCTGGGTTGCAGGGTCCGCCTCCTCGGTTTCGATAAAGCGGCGGTTGAGAATCCAATAATTACCAACCTTTTCGTACTCGTCCTCAAAGTCGCTAAGACCGCCCTTCTGCTCGCCAGTTTTGGGGTCGTGGTAGACCGAGTCATAGCGGTGGGACAGGTAGCCCTCGCCCGTGTTATGGCTGCTGTAGGTGTGAATCGTGACCACAATGCCGTGAATATGGCGATGCACCATCGAAACTTCGTTATCCCGTACTTCGTAGCGATCGCCCTCGGCCTTGCCGCCCATCAAAATTTCCACCGCTCCATTTTTGTCAGTCTTGCCATAGGAAAAGGTGTTTTTCCCGTGGGTCTCTTCAAAACTGCGCCGTACGCGGTGAATGGCAATTTCAAATAGCTGCTCCTGGACGGCTTTCTTTGCCGACTCGTCTTCAATGTCGAACACCTCAGCTTTCAGGTCTGGATTGACCCGAACCTTTCCCTGGAAGACCTCTTCCCCGCGTTTATAGGTGACATCAGCCGTATAGCCAGGAAATGATTTGTCCCAGGTGTAACGGTTTTCGTAGGCAGAGCGAAACAGGTCTTGTGCAGAGGGTTTTGCGACTGTCATGAAATCCAATCCTCCTCAATCAGTGATGGGCTGCTGATCTAGCATAGGCGGTATTCACAATTGCTGCATACCCCGCTTAGCAGAAGTAAGCGGCTAAAAAGTGGGGTTGGCAAATTTGCGCCGGGCGAACAGCAGGCTGCCCCCAATTGCCCCACCAGCCAGCCCTGCTGCCAGCGATGCACTGGGAAATGCGGCGTAGTGGCGGTCCACATTGAGGCCATCGGTAATCTCATCGAACTGAATGCCAGCCTCGCCAACGGGAACCGTCCAAATATCGGCGTGGCCTTCCTGGCGAAACTCGATGCGCCATTCGCCCGTCTGCGAAGCGTCGGGCAAAAAGGCAAAACGGCCCGCTTCATCGGTTTTGCCTTCAAACCAGGGCTCTTCTCGGTTCCCTGGCGCGTAGACGGTCACATCAGCACTTGCCATCGGCTCTCCGGTGCTGAAGGTGGACACAAACTCTAGCTGGGCGCTAATGAGGTCAAACGAGAAATCAGTTTCAACCTGGTGAGCCCAGGCTTCAGCAGGCTGACCCAGCCAAGCCAACAGGAACAGCAGGACTGGCGCGATCCATCGAGCAAATTTCATCGGTGTCGGTGTCCTTTACGATGACAGCAGCATGAAATAGTTATGGCCATCATACCCCACGAAAAGTTGGGCAAAGCAGACGGTTTTTCTATCGTTCCATCAATTTTCTCAGGGTGCTCAGCCAATGATTAAGCAGCACCGCTAACTTTTAAAATCACTAAGGGCGCATGATTTGCGCCCCTAATGACTTGATGAATTTGACAACCCGTCGAACTACGGCTATTTCCCTCAGGAAGCAGAAAATGGGATTAGAGATAGCGATCAAAAACAATAGCGGCGGCGATCGCAAACACCGTAATACTGCCAGCTATCAAAGGATCCTGCCCCTGGCCCACCGCAAAAGATGTAACAATTCCTGCTCCCAATCCGGCAGTGACGATCGTGCCTAACCAATCTTTTCGTGTGTTTTTGTTATACATTTCGAGTGAATCAAGCCTATAAGATGGAGTTAACTGAAACTTAACTTGAACTAAACTATCACCCCATCCGCGGCCACTCGAATTCAGAGCGCTATTCTGTAACCAAAGTTCGAAAACTGGCGAAATTTCTTAACACTTATGGCTGCCAATCCTATTCAGAAACGGCGGCGTTTGGTGCATCATCAATTGCCTCGGTGTTGCCCGCCTTGACCCAGCCCTCCACACCACTGCCCAGCAGGCGCACGTTGAGCCACTCGCCGTCCGTACTCTCGCTAAGAATAATCAGGCGATCGTCGTAGTCAACCCCACCGATGCGGGTCGTCTCCCGGCTAGGCCCTTCCCGCAGCACCAAGCCAATGGGCTGGACGACGCGCGCTTCGTAGGCACCCGCTTCAAGCTCCGGAACCGCAGCCTCCTCCGTGGGGGGTTCGCTAACCGACGCGGCCTCATCCGTAGGTAGCTCCACCGGTTCAGTTTCAGGGTCGGAGGCTGGGGGCGCGGCCTGACGCTCTTCAGAGAAAACGGGCTTGGGGGGCGTCTCGGTGAGGCGGGTCATAAAGTAGCGAGCAGAAACCGTGCCTGCGAGAAAGAGGATGGCGATCGCCAGAATCACCCCCGTGAGAAATGTGAAGAAACCAAACACGTTCATCAGGTTGATTGGGATTGAATGCGGGAACTCAGGCCAGTTTGCCGCGATGCCATGCGGGCACGGCCAGAGGCGGCCCAGTTTTGCAGAGACTGGATTTGCTCCTGCGCCGTCCTCGCCAGCGGCACCAGTTGGCTAGCCGCCTCCAATATATCGTCTGTGGTGAAATCGCGGTTCTGGCTAAACGCCGTGTGCATGGCTTCGATGATCATCTGCTCGATTTCAGCACCGGAAAATTCCGGGGTTTCGTAGGCCAGCCGCTCCAAGTCGTAGTGCTTGAGGTTGTGGGGCCGCAACCGGGAGAGGTGGACGGAAAAAATGGCCTTGCGCTCGTCCTGGGTTGGCAGCCCTACAAAGAAGATCTCGTCAAAGCGCCCCCGGCGCAGCATTTCTGGCGGGAGGGCCTGGATATTGTTGGCAGTGGCAACGACAAAAACCGCCGAAGTTTTCTCCGCCAGCCAGGTAATGAAGGTACCGAAGACCCGACTGGTGGTACCGGAGTCACCCCGGCCATCAACACCGGCAAAGGCTTTGTCGATTTCGTCAATCCACAGAACGCAAGGGGCCAGTGCTTCCGAAAGCTGAATCATCTGCCGGGTGCGGGACTCTGACTCCCCCACGAGTCCTGCAAACAGCCGCCCCACGTCTAGCCGCAGCAGCGGCAAATGCCAGTGATGGGCGATCGCCTTTGCCGTGAGAGACTTGCCCGTTCCCTGAATGCCGACCAGCAGGAGTCCCCTGGGATGAGGCAGGCCATACTGTCTGGCCCGTTCAGAAAAGGCGCTGCCCCGCCGCAGCAGCCAGTCCTTCAGGTTATCCAGACCGCCGATGTCAGATATTTCCTCATGGGCGGGGTAGAAGTCGAGAATTTGGGTTTGCTGGATGGTTTGTCGCTTTTCCTGCAGAACCAGGTCCACATCTTCGGGGCGAATTTCGCCGTGGGTGGCGATCGCTCGAGCAATCACCCGCCGAATGCGCTCAATGGAAAGCCCTTGGCAGGAGCGCACCAGCTCATCCAGGTGGCGATCGTCCAGGGTTCTACCCATGCCCGAGAGCAGCCGCACCAGCTCGTGGCGGATGTCCTCGGTACTAGGCAGCGGAAATTCCAGAACGGTGATGACATCAGTCAGGTCATTGGGAATCTCTACCCGAGGCGCGAGGATGACCAGATTTTTAGGCTGCGACTTCAGCAGTCGAGAGACATTGCGGAGCTTACGGGCGATCGCCACATCGTCCAAAAAGCGGTGAAAGTCCCGCAGGATAAGAATACCGGGGGCTGAGGCCGACAGCCGCTCGGCCATCTCCAGTGCCTGGAGAGGATTGCGGCGGCCAAAGCCCTCATCTGTCGGGTTTCCCTGGTAGCCGTCCACAAAATCCCAGGTATATATGCCCCAGTTGCCCTGCTGTTTGGCGCAGTGGGCGATCGCCGCTTCAACCCGCTCTTCCTCCAGCGTCGGCACGTAGATCACTGGGTAGCGAGCACGTAGCAGTAGGGCGAACTCCTCCTGAAAATTCATGGGCCAAACTCCATAGGCTTCTGGGTCAGGGCTTTTAGTTGGGCAGGTTTTCTCGAAGCGCTGCCAGGGAGGCCCACCGCTGGTCTACGGGGTTGAGCATCTTGGCATTGGCGTTTTCTAGAGAAATGCCCGGACAAGCAGAGTCGCAGAGCTGGCGCTGAGGAAGCTGGAGACAGAGCTGCTCGTAAACCCACACATCAGGGGCGAAGTAGCCACTGGGGGGCAGCGTTTCCACCAGTTCATCTACCGATAGCTCCTTCTCCGGGGGTTCCCCCTCCGGCAGCTCAGCAGACTCTTCCAGCCAGATGAGTTCGGCAGCGTCCATCTGGAGCCGATGATTATAGTTTTGCAGGCAGCGATCGCAGGCCAGCGTGACAATCGTCTCGGCCCGACCCACCACCTCTAGATAGTTACCGTGGTGAGTGACGCGGAGCGAGCCCTGGACGGGAGTTAGGGTTTCTAATTCGGGCAGATACTCCTGAAAGTCAATCGTCTCGGTCTGGTTGGTCAGCTTTAGCAGCCTGGGAATGTAAACCGTATCCATGATTGCCTCCCCTCAAGTTTGCCGCAGACGCACCACCAATCGGCGATCGGGTTCCCGTCCCCGGCTCTGGGTTTCAATATCTTCGAACGACTTCAAAAAAGTGTGCACCTGGCGACGTTCAGCGGCAGACAGCGACTCAATTTCAAATTCCTCCCCTGACTCGCGTACCTGCTGCACCGCCTGGTCAGCGATCGCCTGCAGTTCAACCTTGCGCTGAGCGCGATACCCGTTTAGCTCAATGGTGTAGGCGCGCTGCTCTTCTTCCGGGCAGTCTAGGTTGAGGGTAGTGTTAGCGAGGTACTGGATGGCGTCCAACACCGTTCCCCGCTCGCCCAACAGGTGCTGAACCTGCCCCGGGGAGAGCGGGTTGGCATCAATAATCAGCCAGCAACTGCCCTCTGCCTCTAGCTTTGAGAGATCCACCTCCACCGTTGATGGCATCCCCAGCAGCAGCAGCAGCTTCTCTAGCCACACCCGACCACGCTGTCCCTCACCCTCACCCATAGCTACTCACTCCGGACACTACCCTGCAACACGGACTACTGCTTAGCCGTTTTGGAGGTCTTTCCTTTGGACCCTTTCGAACCCCCCTTAGAACCTTTGCTGGTTCCTTTATTATTGGGACTCCCCGGCTTCCGGGTCTCCTCAGCCTCTGCGTCTTTCTTTGCCCGACCACCCGGCTCAAACGGCAGGGCAGCCCGCTCACCATCGCCAGACTTCTCCTCCTGGTCCACAATCTTTTGGAGGTTTTCGGGCAGTGGTTCCCGCGACAGGATGAAGGTCTGTGCCGTTTGAAAAACGTTGGCAATCACCATATACATCAGGACACCAGCGGGCAGCGGGAAGAAGAGGAACATCCCAGAAAACAGCACGGGCGTAATTTTGTTGATGGTGTCCTGCTGGGGATTGGCACCGGAGCTGGCCTTCTGCCCCGACAAAAGCTGGTTCACGTAGAGGCTGAGGCCAAAGAACAGCACCATGCCCACGATATCGAAGTTGATGCTCCCGTCTTCGTTGACAGCCCCAACCCGTCCTAAAGCTTTAATAAACAGGAAGCCCTTATTGGCTGCTAGACCAGGAACAGTTCCCTGGAGCGTCACGTCACCCGGCTGCAGGGCTTCCAGGGTGCCATCATCGTTGAACTGAATGCGGCCTTCACCCTCCGTAACGGTCCAGGTGGGCAAAACTTCGGCATTGGGATATTCAGCAATCAGGTCCGACAGCGACGTACCGTCGGCAGTACGGAATTCCAGGCGAGTTTTCTCACCCACCGCGAGGCGATCGCCCCCTGGAATGACCGCCGAAACGGGAGCATGGACGCCGTCCGTAATGTAGATATTTTTGGGCTTGGTAACGAATGCCTGGGGCTGAATCTGCTCAATTTGCTGCTGGGGCAGCACCTGCAGGTTGACGGTGTAGCTCACGTCGGCAAACGGCGATCCCCGCAGCGTCGCAAACAGCGCAAAGAGGATGGGCATCTGCAACAGGACAGGGAAACAGCCGGAGAGGGGATTGCCGAATTCTTTGTAGATTTTCGACATTTCCTCCTGCTGCTTTGTCGGATCTTCCTTATAGCGCTCCTGTACTTCCTTGACCCGCTTCTGCATGACGGGCTGAGCCACCCGCATTCGACGCATGTTGCGGATAGACCCAGCGCTCAGAGGGTAGAGCGCAAATCGAATCACCAGCGTTAATGCAATAATTGCCAAACCGTAGCTCGGCACGATCCCGTAGAAGAAATCCAGGATCGGCAGCATCACGTTGTTAGAGAGAAAACCAATACCAAAATCCATGCGCTCTAGCTGTTTCGTCTGTTTACGGTGCGGGGTTAAGCCCAAACATTTACTAATCTACACCAACGGCATGGGCTACCACCCTTAAGTTGGCCTAGACCGCTGGCGATCGAATGAGCACCAAAATCGTCTGCTTGGATAGGCTTTGACCGTTCCGGAGCCTTCCACATCGACCCTTTAGCCTTCCGCTCGCCTAGCTCTGCTTGCCTGCCTCAATGCTAACGTCTGAAACAGAAATTCAGGAGCAATCGACGAATTGGGAGCTTGGGGCTATCGCTCAGACCAACCGTTAGCAGGATTAATTGAGAATATGCCGAGAATATGCCGCCAATACCTAACCTATTGGCCGCGCTCGCCAAGGGCACCGCTGACCTGCTTGGCGCGATCGGAGAGTTTGCTGCTGATATAGTCGTAAACCTCACGAAACTTAGGTATTGCCCGGAGCTCCAGGCGACTGCCGTCCTTGAGGGTCACTACCATATCGCCCCAGGCTCCTAAACCGCGGGGAACCGTCACCACCTTAGCGACTTCTGAATAGATGATATCGGAGCGATCGCGCCCCATCCAGCCACCTTCGACCGTAATCCGACGGCTAGTAATGCGGTATCGCAACCAGAGCGCCCGCACAATCGCCCCCACGGTAAGGGGCAGGCAGATGATTGTAAAGCCCAACAGAATGTTGATGATCAGATCCCCAATGTGGGGACCGCCCTCAAAGTACACCTCTTCTCGAATGCCCATTAATGACCTCAGCACGGATTAGCATCTGCTCTAATTCTCTCAGAAATTGCCAATAATCGCACTGAACTGCTGGCGGGCGGACAATGACCACTAACAGCCAACCAGCCGCCATCCGGGGCAATAGCGCCCGCATCGCAGCTTTAATCTGTCGCTTGATTCGATTGCGGACGGTTGCTCGCTTACTGACCTTCTGGCTAATTGAGATGCCAACGCGAGTGGGCACCAGCGAGGGGGCGATCGCCGCATCGCTAGACTGACCGTCAGACTTGGAATTATCAGCCTTGGAATGGGAGGACGGGTTTTTCAAGAATCTAAGCACGAGGTGGCGACTGGAAAGTCGCGAGCCGACCTGATAAACCCGGGCAAAATCTCGTCGATGGGTTAGTCGATGGACCTTGGGCAGAGACACCTGAACTTTTACAAGCTAGACAGCAAGCCTGACGCGACCTTTGCGCCGCCGAGCTTTAATTACGCGCTGCCCCGTTTTAGTCCGCATCCGGACTCGAAACCCAGACACCCGTTTCCGCTTGCGGGATGTTCCCCCCAGTGTGCGCTTTGTCATAATGAACCTTCCCCTTGAAAAAGCAAACAGTCTATTAGTGTAGCACTGGTAGGCGGCTAGAGGTGTTCAGCCCGTAGCTAACTTACTGGACGCGCCCGAAGCTCAGAATCCAGGTGCCCACATATTGGGGCGGCAGCACGTCACCGGGGGCGCGCACCAAGGCATTGAAGTAGTGGGTGCCAGTATTGCGGGGGTTACGCACGTTGGAGAACACCAGCTCGACCCGACTGCGGGCAGGCACCGGCTGAACGGGGGTAATCTCAACGAAACGATTCTCTTCGTCCCAGATTACTTCCTCTAGAGGAACCGCATCACCGCTGATGCGAATCTCGACGTCTTCTGGGTCAAACGTGCCGTTGTAGGTGTCGGGGTAGGTGACCACAAATAGGTCAGTGGCTAGGGCGAGTTTTTCGGCGGGAATGCGAAGATAGTAGCGATCGAAGCGGTTGATCCGACCATCGTTCTGGAGGTGAAAGCCGAGCTGAAACTCGCGATCGACGCCGCTAAAGATAGTGATGCCAGGCAACCCACTGGCTAGGGAGGGAAGCGCCCATCCGGACATCAAGCATCCGGTAGCAGCAAGCGCGGCAAAGAGACGACGGGCGGCTGACGACTTGGATAATCGACCAGATAGCTTAGGAGACATAGCGTAAAAACCAGGCTTGAACACGACGTAGAGAAATTTTGATTAATTTAGAGCAACTCAGCCGGTTGGACAACTCTAGAGGCTCATAGTCCAGAACTGTCATAGGTCTGAAGCTGTAATGACTTTAGCAGACTCTGTGGGCGAGTCGGAGATTAGAGGACAATTAGCTGACTGTCTCCGGGCATCGCCCCAAGCCTAGGGCAGTAGAACTATCCGTGATCGATTAGCACGGTTTCTGATCCTGCATCCGGACAAAACCCAAACCATCCATTCGGTCAGTAGGGAGCCGTGCGGAGTCTTTTAGGATTTCTTGATGCAATGGCGGCGGGGGTTGAATAGGAAAATAAGCTGAAGAACTAGCTTTATCGGGCAGATAGCGCTTTAGCATACCGGTAAGGTCACCCCCATCCGCTCATCTGTAACAAGAAGCTTATGGTAGGGTGCGCGATCGCTCCCGTTAGACATCACTTCTGGGTAATGAACTAAGTAGATAGCTACAAGTAAACCGACGCTATGGTGGGGGCACCCCCGGCGAAGGGAACATCCCGACTGCTTTACTAGGACTAGATACTTATACCGCTTTTCTGTGAAGCTGCACACAACAAGGGGCTTAAGCCTCTTGTCTGACCGAACTTCTCCTATGCGTCTTCACCCGAAATTGGTATTACGTGTAGGGACTGCATCGGACCTGAGAGGACGAGCTAAGCACTCAATGTTATTGACGCCTGTTCTGAAATGGATTTTCTAAACTTTTGGATAACTTTTATCGAAGTTATTGAGATGAGGCCGGTCTAGAGGTTTTAGTCTTATACCGTTTTTCTGTGAAGCCGCACACAGCAAGGGGCTTAAGCCTCTTGTCTGCCTGGACTTTTCCTATGCGTCTTCACCCGAAATTGGTATTACGCGATCGCCCGCTACCATCTATTGATGAATGAATGATTGATTAAATTAATTGGTCTACCAGCCGATCTACCCAGGGCCTATCCCAAGAATTTGAATCGGATGTGGATTCCAATGGCTTTGGCGTTTTTTGGGAGAGGTTCTGAGACATACTGATGCTGTAAAAATCGAGACAAATTCGGCGGGTTCCGAGTGGCAAAAATAGTGCCAAAGAACTGTCAAAGGCTCAAGAATTTAGCGCTGAAGCAATTCAACACTGAGGAAAAACTATGAAGCTAACTGTAGCGAAAGAAGTCGAATTTGGCGAACGTCGGGTCGCCCTTATCCCCGATACGGTTGCGCGTTTGGTAAAGCAGGGGCTAGAAGTTCGAGTGGAAGCTGGAGCAGGAGAAAACGCCTTTTTCTCCGACGATGCCTACGCTGCTGTCGGGGCAGAGATTGTCCATGATGTCGGTGAGCTTTATCGCGAAGCTGACCTGTTGCTCAAGGTAAAGCCTCCCCAAACTCGTGAGGATGGCCAGTCTGAGCTGGATTTGATGAAGCCGGGGGCCGTTTTGATTGGATTCCTTAATCCTCTGGGCAAGCCCCAGCTGATGCAGCAGCTCGCCGATCGCCAGATAACGGCCTTCAGCGTTGAGATGATCCCCCGCACTACCCGTGCCCAGAGCATGGATGCCCTATCCTCCCAGGCTTCCCTGGCGGGCTACAAGGCGACTTTGATTGCGGCGGCAACGCTGCCCAAGTTTTTCCCCATGCTCACGACCGCAGCAGGCACCATTCGTCCGGCCAAGGTGCTGGTCATGGGCGCTGGCGTGGCGGGACTACAGGCGATCGCCACCGCCCGCCGTCTAGGATCCGTCGTGGAAGCCTTCGATATTCGCCCCGCCGTTAAGGAAGAGGTGCAGAGTCTGGGGGCCAGGTTCATCGATGTATCCCTAGATGAAGAGACGGTAGCCGCTGGCGGCTATGCCCGCGAAATTTCTGAGGCTGCCAAGCAGCGCACCCGCGAGGTGCTCACTGAGCGCATCAGCCAGGCTGACGTGGTGATTACGACCGCCCAAGTACCCGGTCGTAAAGCCCCTGAGCTGGTTTCGGAGGAAATGGTGGCCCAGATGCAGCCTGGTTCCGTCATCGTCGACCTGGCAGCGGAGCAGGGCGGTAACTGTGCCTGCACTGAGGCTGGGCGCGACGTGGTCAAGTATGGCGTCACCATCCTCGGCCCTATCAATCTGCCCGCCTCCATGCCGGTACATGCTAGCCAGCTATATTCCAAGAACCTGCAAACCCTGGTGCAGCATCTAGTGAAAGACGGGGCACTGCAGCTCAACTTTGAGGACGATATCACCAGCGGGGCCTGCGTCACCCATGCCGGGGAAATTCGCCAGCAGCGCGTGCGGGAGGCGATCGCCGCCACTGCTGTGGGCTAAGAACTGATCTCAAGACCCCGTTAGGGGCTTTGGATGCCAAAATGGCGAGTTTTCGGTTAAGCACAAAAATCATAATTTGCCACAAACTGTCTGAAAACAATAAGGAGAGTTCCGCTTATGGCTACAGGACTGCTGACGGGTCTGGTCGTCTTCGTCTTGGCCTCGTTCGTTGGATTTGAGGTGATCAATAAGGTGCCGCCCACCCTACACACCCCCCTGATGTCAGGGGCCAACGCAATTTCCGGAATCGCAGTCGTTGGTGCCCTGCTGATTGCGGGTCCGCAAGACTGGAGCATCACCGTGATTCTCGGCCTCATCGCCGTGGTGCTAGCCACGGTCAACGTCGTGGGCGGGTTTTTGGTCACCGATCGGATGCTGCAAATGTTTAAGAAGAAGGAGGTGAAGGCATGAGCACTGCATTGGTAAACAGTATTGAGCTGTCATATCTATTGGCGGCGTCCTTATTCATCCTGGGGCTAAAGCAGTTGGGTTCCCCAGCCACAGCTCGGCGCGGCAATGTGCTGGCATCGGTGGGGATGCTGATTGCGGTGGTTGCCACTCTGCTGAACCAGTCGGTGCTGAACTACCAGATGGTTTTGCTGGCGGTAGTGGCTGGGTCGCTGGTTGGGGCGATCGCCGCCCAAAAAGTCGCTATGACCGCTATGCCCCAAATGGTCGGTATTTTCAACGGCCTAGGAGGTGCGGCCTCCGCCCTGATTGCCGTTGGCGAGTTTCTGCGGCTCCTCCGAATCGACCCTGATGCAGTACCGCTAGAAGCTAGCGTGACTGCGATCCTGGGCGTGCTTATCGGCGGCATTACCCTCACGGGCAGTCTGGTGGCCTTTGCCAAGCTCCAGGGAATCATGACCGGCTCCCCCATCACCTTCCCCCTGCAGCAGCCCTTCAATCTGACCCTGCTCATTGGCTTTCTCGTCGGCAGCGGCTATCTGTTGCTTGCGCCTGCCAATTTGCCGGTCTTCTGGGGTCTGGTGGCTGTTTCTCTCGTTTTGGGTGTGCTGTTCGTTATCCCCATCGGTGGCGCGGACATGCCCGTGGTCATTTCGCTGCTCAACTCGTTCTCAGGTCTGGCAGCAAGTGCAGCGGGCTTTATCCTGATGAACAACATGCTGATTGTCGCCGGGGCACTGGTCGGGGCATCTGGTCTGATCCTCACCCAGATTATGTGTAAGGCGATGAATCGCTCCCTGGCCAATGTGCTGTTTAGCGCCTTCGGTACGGGCGGCAGCGGCACCACTGCAGGCAGCACCACCAGCACGACTGAAAAAGTGGTACGGGCGATCGAAGCCGAAGAGAGCGCCATGGTCTTGGGCTACGCCAAGTCGGTCGTGGTCGTACCTGGGTACGGCATGGCCGTAGCTCAGGCGCAGCATTCTGTACGGGAACTGGCTGACCAGCTCGAGCGGCTGGGCGTCGATGTCAAGTATGCCATTCATCCAGTGGCCGGTCGGATGCCGGGACATATGAACGTGCTGCTGGCCGAGGCCAATGTGCCTTACACCCAACTCTGCGACATGGATGACATCAACTCGGAGTTTGAACATACCGATGTCGCCCTGGTGATTGGCGCAAACGACGTAGTTAATCCAGCAGCGCGAGACAGCGAGTCTAGCCCCATCTATGGCATGCCCATTTTGGAGGTAGACAAGGCCCAGCACACAATTGTGATTAAACGCAGCCTCAGCACCGGGTTTGCGGGCATTGACAATGAGCTGTTTTACAAGTCCAAGACCATGATGCTGTTCGGTAGCGCTAAGGATATGGTGTCCCAACTCGTAGCCGAAGTTAAGCAGCTTTAGCGGGCGAAACTTCCCATAGCCTTATTAATATTTTTTGGGTGCGTTCCTCGCGGGGGGCGCACCCAAAAAAATGTAATTAAATTTGCTCAAGCACTTAGAGCAGGTGATCTATCTTTTTGAATAAAGGGGCTTAAACTTACAGTGGATGTGCCTTTGCCCTAGTAATCGATAGATTAAGGGTGAACCCATAAACAAAACAAAGCAATTGCACGAGGAGGTTTCTTTATGGCAAACCCAACTAATAATCCATTTCCCAAGGGCAGTTCCGACGAAAATTTTGAGCACATTCAACCACTGGATCAAGCCCCTACATCTGACGCAAACACTGGCGATCAGCCCGATCAGAACAGCCATACGGTCGCAAAAGCAGTGGGTGCGGCTGGCGGTAGCGTTACCGGCGCAACGGTAGGCCGCATGGTCGGTGGCAAAGTAGGTGCAGCCGTTGGTGCCGTTGGTGGAGCGATCGCTGGCGCGGCGGCAGGCAACCAGGCTGCCAAAAACCTTGATCAAAAGGTAGATAGCGCAGTCGGATCGGTTAAGGAAGAGGCTAAAAACATCGCCCATCAAGTTGAAGGCACGATTGATTCTGTACGAGAGAAAGTCGATGAAGCGGATGTGCGTGGTGTAAGCCAGTCCGTACAGCACAAAATCGATGAAACCGATGTACAAGGCGTGAGTCAATCCGTGCAGCACAAAATCGATGAAGCCGATGTACGGGGCGTGAGCCAATCTGCCCAGCGGAAAATCGATGAAGCGGATGTGCATGGTGTAAGCCAGTCCATACAGCACAAAATCGATGAAGCGGACGTACGAGGCGTGAGCCAGTCCGCCCAACGGAAAATCGACGAAGCGGATGTACAGGGCGTCTCAAGTTCAGTACGGCGCAAGATCGATGAGGCTGATGTGCGGGGCGTCACCGACTCCGTTAAGAGAACGACTGAAGACGTGAAACCCGCTATCAAGCACGCCGCCGACCGGACTTCTAAGAACGTTCAAGAACTGTCGGACAGTGCTAAAACATCGGCACAAAAGGCCCTCGACAAGAAGATGGCCGGTCGCAAGTCTGCCCCTGAACCCAATATTCCACCTGTAGTCAAGCAGAGTGATCTGGAGCGAGAACAAGAGCTTCACAACAAGCGAGGACTGTAGCCGCAGATCCGTAGGGTGGGCACTGCCCACCACTGGTTCTGTCTAAACTGTAGGGTTTATCTGACATCTCCCCAGCCCTTCAAGGGCGGGGGTTCATGAAATCCGCCTGACTCTGACTGGCTCTCGGATAGACCTACATCATCCAGCCTCTTATCAGGGTTCATCCATGCTTCTCGGTCGTTCTTCTCTGACGCTGGCACTGCTGCAGCGTTAACAATCCGAGGACTGCCAATCGAAGATTGTCTATATGGGTTTCCCGCTTGCTGCCAAGCCGACCATAGGAGCGAGTCCACACCCAGGAATCCGCTTCGAGCGGCTTCCGCTTGGTAGCAGCCATCTGCATCGACAAATCTCGCTGAGATATCACCCCATACTCACGGGCATGTACCCGTTGAGAGAGGGGCTGTTTGTTGATGCGTCCGCATATACAGCGCTGGGACAGTTTCGTCGTTTGGGTTGGAAATTCGTTGACGCTGCCGCCAGCATTTTCAGCTCTTTGCCGCAGCCGCTCGACGAACCTTCCGATAAACCCTACTCTACCACGGAAAACAGCCGAGAGCTATGCACCACAACGATTCTGGGGTACTGATGGGTTGCAGCTAACAAATGACTCGCTGCTGCGCTCGACTGTTTAGGTAAGGGGTGGTCGTTCCTCCCCATGTCTGAAGCCAGCGGCTCCCCGACCACCCCTTACCAACCCCGATCTTTGGTGGGTCTATCATATCTGGGAGATGGAACCTCTGGGACAGGCTACCCCAATAGCTACGTTTACTGATGACCACCTACTTTCCTAAGCCGCGACCGGCTGCAATAGAGGGATGTCGATGGTGAAAATTGTCCGATTAAAGTGACTGTCCACGCGGATGTCTACCCCCAAGTGGTTTGCTAGCTTTTTCACCAGGGCGAGTCCTAGCCCAGTGCCGCCATGCTTCCAGGGATCGTTGCTGGGGATGCGGTAGAACTTGTCAAAGATGCGATCGCGCTCCCCAGCCGGAATTTCGATGCCCGAATTAATCACCTGGATGCTTAACTGGTAATCCGTCGCCGCTGCCGAGATGGTAATCGTTTCGTGGGGCGGCGTGTACTTGTAGGCGTTGTGAAGCAGCTCCGATAAAATCCGCTCCATGTATTTCAAATCCGTTCGGAGTTCGGGCAGATGGTCGGGAACCTCAATCACCAGGTTTTGCTGCTGGGTCTGGATACGTTCCTTAAACGGTTCCACCACGTAGGGAATCCAGGCATCGGGGGCAATGCCAATATAGCTGGGAGGATTGACCTCGGCGTCTATGCCTGAAAGGTAAAGCAAATCGTTGATGAGCTTGATTTCGCGATCGCACTCATCCTTTAGCACGTCCAGATAGCGCTCCAGCTTGTAAGACGCTTCTTCATTGGATTGTTCGCCGCCGAT
The DNA here is from genome assembly GCA_050331615.1 of Elainellaceae cyanobacterium. Taxonomy (GTDB): domain Bacteria; phylum Cyanobacteriota; class Cyanobacteriia; order CAKZMO01; family CAKZMO01; genus JAYKGU01. Next base: position 3,907 of record JBHJGR010000315.1, on the reverse strand, counting down.
GAGCTGCCGGTGGAGCATATCGTCCAGCACCTGGGAAAGGGCCTTAATGTTAGACATGGGCGTCCGCAGTTCGTGGGAAACGGTGCTCAGGAAATCGTCCTTCAGGCGATTGAGCCGCTCCAGTTCGGTAATCTGCGCCTGGGAAGCCTTGTAGAGATGGGCCTGGCGTAGGGCGATCGCACACTGGTTAGCCACCTGCTGCACCAGGCGGATGTCCTGCTCATGAAAGGCGTAGTAGGTATGGTTGTTGAGCCAGAGGTCGCCGATAATGCCGCGATCGTCGAAGATGGGGCAGGCCAGCGTCACCACCGGCCCCCGGTCGGCGTTTTCCAGCAGGGAGCAAAACTGAATGGGGTCGCCGCTCAGCAGGGGCCGGTATAGCTCGGGAAATTCATCCAGCCGCAGGACCCGCCCAATGTAACTCTGGGGCAGGGTGGTGTATTCCTGAAAGACCGTGGCGGTGTGCTTTTCCAGGCTGTAGAGGGAGGCGTTGCAGCCATTCACGCCGATGGCCAGCGCCAGTTCCCGCACGGCGGTTTCTAGAATTTGGCCCTCATCTAACGTGTCTCGCACCTGGTCGGTAATGCGCTTGAGGGTCGCCTCAAACTCGAAGGCAAGCTGGAGTTCAGCCGTACGAGCCTTTACCTGCCGCTCTAAGCTCATGTTGAGCCGCTGGAGCTGGGACTCGGCCTGGTGCCGCAGGTTAATTTCATGCTGGAGGCGGTTGTTCTGGGCAATTAGGTGGCGCTGCTGGCTTTGTAGCAGGAGCTGGTTCCGCACCCGCGCGATCACCTCGGCAGCGTGAAATGGTTTCATGATGTAGTCTGAGCCGCCTACTTCAAACGCCCGGACTTTGTCCGCAGGCTGATTCAGGGCGCTGATAAAGATGATCGGGATAGGCTGCGTCACCACGTCGGCTTTCAGGATTTGGCAAATCTGGTAGCCATTCATCTCCGGCATATCCACATCCAGCAAAATTAAATCAGGTGGCTGGGTCTCCACTGCTTGAATCGCCAGCTTGCTGCTGGCAATATGCCGAATATGGTGACCAGCCAGCTTCAGGATGTCTGAGAGCAGGCGCAAATTGGTGGGATCATCATCGACGAGCAGAATATTGCCCCGAATGTCAGTGGTTTGAGTTGCCATAGACAGCCATCAACAAATTTAGAGGACACAGGCTAAGACCCGATCAGGTCAAGCAGGAGATCGATTCGAAGTTCCCGGATGAGGGCAGCGATCGCCTCATCCAGGAGATGATGGGTGGGGGCAATTAGAGAAATTGGGAGATTTGGGGGAATCTGCTGATGCAGCCTGTCATGCGGTCAGTCTTCGTTGGGGCGATCGCCGCTGCCTGCGGCTTCCTTCGCCGACGGTGGGGCATGACTGAAATGGATATTTGAGGAGATATGGGGTCTCGCACCGAGGGAATGGGTGATTTGCCGTCAGTATAAACACTTAGATGATATGTGCTCAATTTTCACAGCCCAAAAATCCCTGTAAATGGTTGAACGGTCCATCCTCAAACGATTAAATCCGTTATTAGTGTGCCCATTTCCGTATAAGCTAAATCGAACTATGTATGCATTTTGTAAAGTCACCGGGCGGGCATCCAGATCCGGCAGGATAAATCATGGGCTCATCCCATCCTTGAAAATACATGAAAACCATTTTGAGCAGTGACGTTTCTCCACGGGGGAAACGTCACTGCTTATAGCCCTACGGGCTGAGTTTTGAGTGTAGAACCCCCGCGACGCGGGGGTTCTACACCTCTTGAATGTCCTAACGCGAAAGCGTAACGCCATAACCCAGACGAGGTTTAATTCAGTTGCTCCAGTGGGGGTTAGGCCATTTCGTACTCGCGGGCATTGGCGACCCGCCAGCCGCTTCCCTGGGCTCCCAGCTCCAGCACTTTATCGTGATACTCCACCAGGCTGGCGCGGTGGCCCACGCTGATGTAGACAATATCCAGGTCCTTCAGCAGGTCGTAGAGCGATCGCTCGTTCCGCGCATCCAGGGCGCTGGTGGCCTCATCGAGGATGGCGTAGCGGGGCTGGGACAGCAAAATGCGGGCAAAGGCCAGCCGCTGCTGCTCTCCCTGGGAGAGCACGGCGGGCCAGTCTCGCTCGACGTGCAGCCCGCCGACCCGTTCAGCCAGTCCCTCCAGGTTCACTTGCTCCAGCACCTGCTTCAGCTCTTCGTCTGATACCTTGGCGTGGCTGTTGGGGTAGACGATCTGCTCCCGCAGGGTGCCCAGCAGCATGTAGGGGCGCTGGGGTAAGAACAGAATGTTGGTGACGTCAGGGCGCTTGATTACTCCGTCGCCGTTGGTCCAGAGTCCGGCGATCGCCCGCATCAGGGAACTCTTGCCGCAGCCGCTGGCTCCCACGACCAGGAGGCGATCGGCGGGATCAACTTCCAGGGAGAGGTCGCGAATCAGGGTTTGCTCGGAGTTGGGGGTGAGCAGGGTGAGGTCGCGAATGGCCAGGTTTGGAGCAATTTGGGTTTCGATGTGGTGGACCTTGCCATTGGCGCTGGCCGCCTTTGCCGGATCGTCTAGCCGCTCATAGAAGGTTCCCAAACGGTTGATGCTGGCAGCAAAGGCGGCGATGGAGTCGATGCGGTTGGTAATCAAAGACAGCGCCCCCAGCACCTGGGAGAACGCCAGCGCGGCCTGGCCGATCGTACCAAAGTCGGTTTGTCCGGCGAAGTAAAGGGGCGCGACGATGGCGTAGGGCACGATGCGGGTGAAGTAGTTGTAGCCGTACTGGAACAGGTCAATCAGCGACTGCCAGATGATCAACAGGTCAAAGTTGCGCACGGCAGCGAAGAACCGCTCCCCCACCTGCTGCTGCTCCAGCCGCTCCCCTCGGTAGAAGGCGATGGATTCGGCGTTGTCCCGCACATGCACCATGCCGTAGCGGAAGTTGGCCTCCAGCCGCAGCTGGTCGTAATTAATGCGGATGAGCCGCTGCCCCACAATGATGGCAAAGGCAGTACCCAGCACGGCGTAGACGATCAGCCCCAGGGTGAGGATGCGGGAAATGCTGTAAAGCACCGCCGTAAAGGCCAGCAGGGTGAGGATGGAGTCCAGAATATCCAGCAGAAACGTCAGCGTCACCTCAGTAAAGGCTTTGATGTCTTCAGTAATCCGCTGGTCGGGGTTGTCGATCTCGGTATTGGCGGCGTTAGAGTCCAGTTCATAGTAGGCGCGATTGGCAAAGTAGCGATTGAAGAAGAGATCGGTGAGCCATTCTCGCCAGAACAGCCCTAGCTTCAGGCGGGTGTAGCGGTACAGCACGATAATCGGCACTGCCAGCACGATGATACCGGCATAGATGAAGAGGAACTGCCAGAATAGTGGCTCCTCTCGCTGGTTGAGGGCGTTGTCGATGAAGCGGAAGGCATAGCTGATGGTGACGTTCATGCCGCTCACCACAAACGACAGGAACAGCAGAAAACTGAGGATGGACCACTGCCGCCAGCGGCGCTGGAGCTTGTCCCGCAGCAGAAAGAAAATCACGCCGCCGCTGATGATGGTTCCAGCCGCGATGGGCACCGCGATAGAATTCAGCAGCGCGTCGATACGCTGCACCAGCGGACCAGCCAGGGTGGTGAAGAATTCGGGGAAAATCACCTGTCCGGCTTTGGTGAGGCCCGCCGTCAGAAAAAACGTTGCCGCTACGACCAGCACCAGCACCAGCACCAGCAGACCGAGGAAGGTCGCCGTACCGCGTGCTTCTACCGGGTAAAAGTAGGGCTGGGCGATTTCGACAAATCGGTCCCAGAGCTGTTTGTTGAACCGAAAGCGGGGTCTGGGCGAATTTTCAGGAGGAACAATGTTATCGGAAGCGTTCATGAAGCCAACTCAACCAAGGCCAATTAAATTGATTGAAACCTCGTCTAGGGT
>JBHJGR010000314.1:0-16205 GCA_050331615.1 Elainellaceae cyanobacterium | reverse complement strand
CCACCCCAAACAAACAACCCAAAAAACAAAACCAAACCTCCCCCCTCCCCCCAAAACCCACTACCAATACTCCCAAACCCCCGAATACCTCGACCTCCAGCACGACCTGAACCGAGTCGAGACGATGGGCAATCCCTTCTTTACCCTCCACGACGGCATCGCCAGGGATACCACCCAAATCCACGGGCGATCGCTCGTCAACTACTCCAACTACAACTACTTGGGGCTATCCGGTGATAGGCGGGTCACCCAGGCGGCCCAGGATGCGATCGCTCAATATGGCACCTCCGTTTCCGCCAGTCGGGTGGTATCCGGCGAAAGGCCCATTCACCAGCAGTTGGAAGGGGCGATCGCCCAGTTTCTGGGCACGGAAGCCTGCATTGTTTACATCGGCGGCCATGCCACCAACGTCACCACCATTGGCCATCTCTTTGGCGAGAAGGATTTGATTCTGTACGACGCCCTCAGCCACAACAGCATCCGCGAGGGATGCAAGCTGTCGGGAGCGACGCTGATGGAGTTTCCCCACAATGATGTGCAGGCTCTGGAACAGCTTTTACAGGCACATCGCCCCCACTTTGAGAAAGTCCTGGTAGCGATCGAGGGCATCTACAGCACCGATGGCGATCTGGCTCCGCTACCCGACTTCGTGCGGCTCAAAGCCCGTTACTATACTTTTCTGCTGGTGGATGAAGCCCACTCCATTGGTGTGCTGGGACCGCATGGGCGGGGCATTGGGGAGCACTTTGGGGTCGCGCCTGCGGACGTGGATCTATGGATGGGTACCCTCAGCAAGTCCTTTGCCAGTTGCGGTGGCTATATTGCTGGCTGCCATGCTTTGGTGGAGTATTTGAAGTACACGGCCCCTGGCTTTGTGTTTAGCGTGGGCATGGCTCCCGCCAGTGCGGCGGCAGCCCTGGCAGCCCTGCGGGTAATCGAAGCGGAGCCGCAGCGGGTGGCTCAGGTTCAGGCGCGATCGCACCTGTTTCTTTCCCTGGCCCAGAGCAAAGGTTTGAATACCGGAGCCAGCCACCAATCCCCTATTGTTCCAATTATTGTGGGCGAGCCGTATAAAGCGGTGCAGTTGTGTCAAGCACTGCTTCAGCGGGGCATCAATGTGCAGCCGATGATCTATCCGTCTGTGCCTTACCATGCGTCGCGACTACGGTTTTTTGTCACCTCAACCCACACGGAGGCGCAGATTCGCTGGACGGTGGATACCATCGCGGAAGAACTGACAATGCTCGAAGCGATGTGCGCTTCAGCCCCCCATGAGGCGATGCCAATGCACGGGCCGACCAGCGCCAATCCATGACCCCATCCCGCTCCTACCGCCTGGTGGCGATTCCCGGTGAAGGCATTGGCCCCGAAGTGGTGGATGCTTGTTTAACTATCCTGCATCCCATCGCTGAGAAATACGGCTTCACGGTAATGGTGGAACAGGGCTGGCTGGGCGCTCCCGCCCAACAGCGGTTTGGCACGCCTTTGCCCCAGGAGACTTTGCAGCGATGCCAGGGCGCAGACGGTATTTTGTTTGGAGCCGTCACCCAGGGGGGCTTGCTGGAGCTGCGCCAGCACTTTGATCTGTTTGCCAATCTGCGTCCGGTGCGTCCGTCGCCCCATCTGCTCACCGCTGCCCCTATTAAGGCCGAGCGCCTGCAAGGGGTGGATATTCTGTTTGTGCGGGAACTGGTGAGCGGCGTTTACTTTGGTCCGGCGGGAAGGGGGACCAACCTCCAGGGAGACTACGGCTACCACACCATGCACTACGGGGACTGGCAGATTCGCCGCATTGCGCGGGTCGCCCTCCGGCAGGCCCAGCAGCGGCGGCGGCATCTCACGGTGGCCCACAAGGAAAACGCCCTGCCTCAGCTGCCCTGGAGGCGGTTGGTGTGGGAAGAGGCTCAAGCCTTTCCAGGCGTTACCGTGGAGCCGATGCTGGTGGATAACCTGGCGATGCAGTTGGTGATGCGGCCCCAGGACTTTGATGTGGTGCTGGCTGGGAATTTGTTTGGGGACATTTTGAGCGATTTGGGGGGGGCGATCGCCGGTTCCATTGGCCTCCTGGGTTCCGCCAGCCTCAACGCCCACGGCTTTGGCCTGTATGAAGCGATTCACGGCACGGCTCCAGACATCGCGGGCAAAGGCATCGCCAACCCGCTGGGAACATTGGCAGGGGTGGTGCTCATGCTCCAGCAGTGGGGCGAAGTCCCGGCGGCCCAGCATCTGATGGCGGTTCAGGAAACGCTGCTGGCCCAGGGCTATCGCACGGCGGATCTGTACTCCCAGCAGGGGGATGAGCGTTTGGTCACAACCCGTGAACTGGTGGAGCTGTTTTTGCAGACTTAAACGCAGCACTAGAAGAAATCGGGCATCCAGGGGGTGGGGCCAGCAAAGAGGGCGGTGGCGGTGGCGATCGCCCCTTCGGTGCCTTCTACCTGTCCCAGCCGCTGCAGATGCCAGGGAGTGAACAGTCCGGTGTAGAGGGACGCCAGTCCCATAATGTCCAGGCTTAGCTCGCCTCGGCCTCCTGGCTTGACTGCTCCCTGGCCATCAGCCACCGCCAAAATCAGGGGACCGTTATTGACCTCCAGGAGGGGATCGGTGAGGTGGAGGTGGAGTTCGGTGTCGAGATGGGGCGGGTAGCCCCGCGACTCCAGGGCCAGGGGGGCATTGACGATGCGCACCATCCACCGCTCGATGTATCGCAGCGTGGCGATTTGCTCCGGCAGCAGGAAGGTCATGCCGTCCACGGGCGACCCCTGCCAGCGAATCTTATCGACTTGGGAGCGGTGGCTGGCCAGAAACGACCAGAGGCGACGTCCGGCGGCGGCGGTGAGGGCGACCCAGTCGGCAATCACCAGGCGGGCCTCATCGCCTGACTTCTGGCGCAAGACGATGTAACCCTGGGGCGTCGTGCCTACCAGATAGGCATAGACGGGTTCCTCAGCGGTGGCAAACAGGATTTGCTGCCAGATACTGTCGTGGCGATCGAGGTTGCCGTTATGATGCTGGGCCACCTGGGCATAGATGGGTTCCAGGGTTTCCCGAGCGGGGGCGATCGCCCCTATAGGCAGGTCCTGCTCCGTCAGACGAATTCGCTCTGGGTCAAGCTCCCAGCCGCACTGGCAGCCCCCCTGCTCGTAGCCCGCCCGCCGATAGAGCCGCTGAGCCGCCGGGTAGAGGGTAGACAGAGCCATGCCCTGCTCGTAGCTCTCCTGGATCACCCGCTCCATCATCCCCAGGGCCGCCCCCGATCCCCGATGTTCTGGCGCGATGCCGACGGAGGCAATGCCAGCGGTGGAGACCCGTTTGCCGCCAAACCACTGGCCCATGTTGAGCACGGACAGGCCCCCAATGCGGCGGCTGCCCCGACGCACCAGGCGAAAGTTGTCGATGCCGATCTGCTGAAAGTAGCGATCGCCCATCTCCGGCGTTCCCAGGAAACACTGCATCTCCACTGCTTTGAGGAACTGAATGTCCTCCTCTGATGCGGGCACCCCATATTCCAGTGAGTCCACCATAGGCGACGCCTTCCCAAGAATGATTGTCTGGTTGGTGTGTGTCCTGGCGGGGCACACGCCACCACTAAAAATGCAATTAATTGTGCTCGGGCACTTATCCCTATCTTCCTCTCCGGCGGCACAAACGCCAAGACAGTCCCATTCGTTAAAAGATTCTGAATGTGCGATCGCCCCTTTTGGCCTCCTGAAGTACGGGATCTGGGCGACGGTGCGGCGGGATCGCGCGGATAATTTATCCCCCCATCCGTTCTGCGAAGGCACCGAAATCGGCTTTGCTCAGCCCATTGGGGCTTTGGGCGTTTCAGCCGCGGGGGCGACCGGCGACCCAGACCTGTCGCGTCGTCACGGACACCGACACCCAGAGGCAGAGTTGGCATAGTCTATCCTAGGGGCATCGACAAAAATGCTCGACAGACCTTCACGCTCGAAAGACAGTCAAAGGAGCGACTCAATGACTCAAAGCCTGCTGGAACAACTCCGTAAAATGACCGTCGTGGTCGCCGATACGGGAGACATTCAAGCGATTGAAACCTTTAAGCCCCAGGATGCCACCACTAATCCTTCGTTGATTACGGCAGCCGCCCAGATGGAGCAGTATCAAGACATCGTAGACGATACCCTGAAGCGGGCGCGAGAAGAAGTGGGGGCCAGCGCCAGCGCCACCGATGTGGTCAATCGGGCGATCGACCAGCTTGCCGTGGCCTTTGGGCTGAAAATCCTCAACATCATTCCAGGGCGCGTATCCACCGAGGTGGATGCGCGGCTGTCCTACGACACCGAAGCTACCCTCAGCAAAGCTCGCTACATCATTGACCAGTACAAGGCCGCTGGCGCTGATCCCAACCGGGTGCTGATTAAGATTGCCTCTACCTGGGAGGGCATTCGTGCCGCCGAAGTGCTGGAGAAGGAAGGCATCCACTGCAACCTTACCCTGCTGTTTGGCATGCACCAGGCCGTCGCCTGCGCCGAAGCGGGCGTTACCCTGATTTCTCCCTTTGTGGGCCGCATCCTCGACTGGTTCAAAAAAGAGTCCGGTCGGGACGACATTCCCCCCCAGGAAGATCCCGGGGTGCATTCCGTCACCCGCATCTACAACTACTTCCGTAAGTTTGGCTACAAGACGGAAATTATGGGGGCCAGCTTCCGCAACGTCGGCGAAATCTGTGAACTGGCGGGCTGCGACCTGCTCACCATTTCCCCCAAGCTGCTGAAGGTGCTGGATGAAACCGAGGCGGAGCTGCCCCGCAAGCTCGACCCCAGCAAAGCCGAGTCCATGGATATCGAAAAGATTGCGATGGATAAGGACACCTTCGACAAAATGCACGTCGCCGATCGCATGGCGAACGACAAGCTAGACGAGGGGATTCAGGGCTTCTCCAAGGCCATCCTTACCCTGGAAACGCTGCTGCGCGATCGCCTCGCCCGTCTAGAGGGTGCCCAAACCCTGAGCAACGCCGCCCATGACGTATTTGTGGTGTATGACCTGGACGGGGATGGCTTCATCACCCGCGAAGAGTGGATGGGCACCGATCTTGTCTTCGACGCCCTGGATAAGGACCACGACGGCAAAATCAGCCCCGAAGAAATGGCCCTGGGCCTGGGGGCTGCGGTGCAGATGAGTTAACCCGGTTTGGCCAGGAGCAAAATACCATTTGCCCCGAGGTTATCCGTAACGGAACGTCCCTGGGAAAATCGGGGACGTTTTTGTTTGTCATGCGACGAGCCTGGGTTGAAGCGGGAAGGGTGCTGCGTGACATCCTCCCGACGCTGACCCTACGGGTACAGCGCGGGCCTCCTAACCTCGCGATTAGGCATTCCTGCCCCACGCCACTTGTCTAGTTAAATCAGGAAATTTGTTGTTTGATACCAATTTTGCATGAAGACGCATAGGAAAAGTCCGGTTAGACAAGGGGCTTAAGCCCCTTGTTGTGTGCAGCTTCACAGAAAAACGGTATAACCGGGGTCAATTTTTCCCAGAAAATGCTTTAGCTCACCATTGGCCCCTGTTGGTTGAGCAGGGCCGTGATTTCCTCACCGACCAGGGGCTTAGCAAACAAATAGCCCTGCCCGTAGTCACACTTGAGCAGACGCAGCTGGGCCAGGTGTTTTTGAGTTTCTATCCCTTCGGCTATTACATCCATACCTAGATTCCAGGCCAGGGAGAGGATGGTGCGCACCAGCTCGACTTTCTCTACATCTGTATCCAGCTGGCTGATAAAGGAGCGATCGATTTTGAGGGTATCCACCGGAAATTGGTGCAGATAGCTCAAGGATGAGTAGCCCGTGCCAAAATCATCGATGGCAAACTTGACTCCGAGACGCTTGAGGTCGTCAAGTACCCGGGTGGCTTGCTCGGTGCTGCTCATGATGACGCTTTCAGTGATTTCTAGCCTGAGGCAGTCTGGGGGCGCACCACTCTCCAATAGCGCCGACTGAATCTGGTCAATCAGTCCAGGCTGGAGAAACTGCACGGCTGACAAATTGACGCTGATGAAGAAGGGCCGTCTAGTGGGGAACTGCCGCTGCCACTGGCGAACCTGGCAGCAGGCTTCCCGAAGCACCCACAGCCCAATGGACGTAATCAGCCCCATTTCCTCCGCGATGGAGATGAAGTCTCCTGGAGACACAAGTCCGTGTTTGGGATGCTGCCAGCGAATGAGCGCCTCAAACCCTACAATTGTCTTGCTGCGAAGGGAAACGATGGGCTGGTAGTGAAGCAAAAACTCTTGCCGCTCGACCGCCCGCCGCAGGTCGGTTTCCATTTCCAGCCGGGTGAGGGCGCGGGCGTGAAGCTCTGGCGTAAAGACGCTGTAGGATGCGCCGCCTGCTTCCTTGGCGCTATACATGGCCGCATCGGCATTGCGGAGCAGGACCTCGGCGCGATCGCCCTTAGACTGAGGAGACGCAATGCCAATGCTGACGCTGGTAAATACGTCATGCCCCAGCAGAAAGAAAGGTTGGCATAGGGCCTGCTGCATGCGTTCGGCCACCTGGATGGCGCTTGTGGGAGAAGGCAGATTCTGCATCAGCACAGCAAATTCATCCCCCGCTAGCCGCGCAATCAGGTCGCTAGAGCGGAGACAGGCTTTCAGGCGGTTTGCCAGCTCAATCAGCAGCGAGTCGCCGATGGAATGCCCCAGGCTGTCGTTGATGAACTTGAAGCGATCGACATCGATGAAAAAAACTGCGCAGGTAGCCGAGGCTGTTCGGCAATGAATGGCGATCGCCCGCTCCAGGTGCTTCATAAACAGCGCCCGATTGGGCAGCCCCGTCAGCGCATCGTGATAGGCATTGTGGATGAGGCGCTTCTCGATGGCCTGGCGCTCAGTGATGTCCTGCACTAGCGAAATTACGCCAACGGCTCGATTGGTATCATCCACCATCAGGGTATGGTGCCACTCGCATGTGAGCAACTGTCCGGACTTGGTGGTGTTCTCAATGGCGTGCTGGGCATTTTGCCCCATGTGAGGCGCACAGTCGGACAGGAGTCCCCAGATTTGAGCGATTTGCGGCAGGGCCGTAGGCGGCATGATCAAATCCGCCGCGCACTGCCCGACGATTTCATCGCGGGTGTAGCCGAATAGGGCTTCCGCAGCCGGATTCCATTCCTTTACGCAAAACTGCCAGTCCCACTCGATTACAGCTAGGGGCGACTGCTGGATATACCAGGCAAAACGCTGGTGCGGCGCTTCAACCGATACGGCAGTCGTCGGTGGAGCCTGGGAAGGCGAACGGTAGCGGGTAGCGATCGCCGCTAGACCCCCCAGCCCCGTCAGGGCAAGCAGCTCGGCCCCAAGCCAGGGAGACCGCAGAGCGTGGACAGAAATCCATAGCGCCAGCGGCGTTAGATGGGCAGCATCCCCAAAAATCGCGTTACCCAATATCACATCACCAAATGCCATAGAAGAACGAGCGATACGGCAGCAGACCATACCTCAATCGAATCAAGGGACATCGGCAAATGGCATGAGTAGTAAACCGGAATTTTTAGCGGGGAGCATTACGATTTTACGTAAACTTACACGGTTTGCCCGGTCCATCTCTACCTGATTGGCGCTGATTCAGCCCTGCGTCCCCAGCCGATCGGGAATGCCATCACAGCCGCCGGGAATGGTGGCCCTCGTCCTGGGGCCGCCCCAGGAGCAGAGATAGGTCCGCTGCACTTCTGAGAGCCGCTGCACCCCCGTAAAATCTGCGTCTTCGATTACGGCTCCAGTAAACGCGCCGGTTTTATAGTCAGGAATATCAGCGCGGGTGCGGGGGGTGGCCGTCTCCACCGTGCCGTAGAACAGCCTCACCCCCATCATGTCGGCTCCCCGGAGGTTGGTCCCATAAAGGATGGTGCGGGCAAAGTTAGCTTTGACCAGGTCACAGCGGCTCAGGTTAGCGCGGACAAGGTTGGCATCGCTGAGGTCCGTCCAGCGCAAATCAGTACCCGCCAGGTTGGCAACGGCCAGCATGACCCCCAGATCGATCACCCGAATGCCAAAGTCCCGATCCTCCTGGTAGCCGCCCATACCGTCCAGCATGGCCCGACCCAGGTGGCGATCGCGCTTCAGCGGCGTCAATAGGCGCGATCGCGACAGAAACCGAATAATCTTGGCTTTACCCGTGGCATCCACGCTGCTGAGAATGGCGGCGGTGCGACCCTCGGCGATCGCTCGCTCCTGGGGCCAGTCTTCCAGCAGCCCCTCGGCGTCCAGCACCAGTTCAGAAATGCCCTGGAAGTAGGAATCGATGGTCTGCTGCTGGGTGATCAGGTTTTGCTGAATCGTTAAGTCTTTGGAAATCACGTACTGCCGCCAGGCCACGTAAACTGCCAGGACTGCAATCAGAATTTGCCCCAGAGCACCGATCACCTCCCCCAGTGCCCCCACGGCGTCCCAGTCAAGGGCATAAAACCAGTCGCGGATGCGCTGATTGACGCGAGTGACCTGCAGCAGCCCGACGATGGCGGCGATCGCGCCAATGATGGCCACAGTGAGCGATCGCTGCCGGGGAGAAATTAGCTCTGCCAGCACCGGCCCCACCGATGCCCAGGAGATACGCAGGGACACCAGCAGCGCCACCACCGCTCCGGCAATGATTAGCCAGTCGCTAGCCGCCACAAATCCAACCACCATCACTCCCAGGGCGATCGCAATGATGAGCGCACCCGGGGGCTGACTGAGACCGGAGGATGCTGAGCGCTGAACTGGAGCGGGCGACGGTTTGGGCGGCGGCGGGGGAGGGCTGGCCGTGGGCGATTCGGGAAGTCCGGCGGCAGATGGCCCCGATGACTGCCCATTGTCCCCATCTGGGGAAGGCTGGGGGAGCGCAACCGAGGGGGCTGGGGAAACTGGACTGGTTGGAGGAGCTTCGTTACCGGCGATGGCATCGCCCGCAGCAGGATGTCCGTTGGCGGCGTCGGTTTGAGAAGAGTCTGCTGGTGGCCAGCTAGGGGTGGGGGACATGAAGCAAATGGGCTATAAACCGTGCATAGCTGTAATTAGGTAGCCATAAGTAAGCGACGCTGTGGTGGGATACGTCTCCCGCCGGGGGGCGCGCCCCACTAGCTTTATTTGTGGCATGTCCTTAATCATATAGCCCCACGGGCTCAGATTCGCTCGTAGTAATGTCCTAACGCCAATGCCTAGTGCTAAGTAGGTCGGCACAATTAAATTCATGTTAGAAAACCGGGGCGCTCCCCCGGTTTTCTAACCTTCGGTTTTCAACGCAGTTCTACTTATAGCTGTCAAAAATTAGCTGTGAAAAACCAGTTTTGATTTGCCCTAATCGATGCCAAATTGTACTAAGCTCTGAACTCAAAGCTATAGTGGTTTCCAGTCGCGTGAGGTCAGGATTTAGGAGGTAGCTGGCGCGGTGCACCAACTCCTCCCATACTCCCCCGACGTGAGAAACGCTACATCACCACCCTTGCATTGACTTTGCCATGAAATCTTCAGTCAGCTACCTCATTGATGCTCGCTTACCCCAAGATGGATCTCCACCGGCTGTCCATCCTCCGGCCCATCTGGCAACGGCTGATTTCATTCGGCAACTGAGCCATCCGAGGTCGGTACAGGTCAGTGAGCCGATAGTGAACCCGCCCGATGCGCTGCCCGACGCGCTGCTGGCCCAAGCCAAGACGGGTGTTTTTCGCGCGATCGCCTGCTGGCTCAACGTTTATCTTCTGCCCCAGGGGATTTCGGCCTGGGTCGGTGAAGCCTGCCCCGCCTATTTGCAAGTTACGGTAACGGTGCGCCGCCCACCTCATCGCGATCGCCTCATTCGCTTCATCTGCCACCAGCTCTGCCAGCTCGACTCTGAAGTCATCCGGGGGGCGCATCTGGCGGTGCGCCTGGCGAATACGTCATTCATCCTCTGGCAGCAGCTCATCCAGTTGCCCACTGCAGAACCTGCGAAACCTCTGCCCGTTGTGCCGAAGGCGGCGCTGCCTGTGGTGAACTCTGTCCGCACCACCTTTCACCTTACCCGCGAATCCGTGCTGCAGCAGCTCCAGGGGCTGCGGGACGGGCATTCGTTTCAGCTCAAGCGTCCTCAAAGAGCCACTCCATCGCCACCGCTACCCATCGCTTTGCCCACCCCGGTGACGCCCAGGCTCGACCGCACCGTCCAGCGTCCCAGGCTGCTGCCCATTGGCGGGGCGGCGATCGCCGTTCTAGTCATCGGCAGCGGGCTAGAGATGCTCATTCATCACTGGAGTCGCAATGAGGCCGGTCCTTCCCGCTCCAGTACCGCAACGGATATGGAAGAGCTGACGGAAATCTATGGCGGACCGCTTCCTATTGGGGACTGGGTGCAAACGTCAGCAGGCACGATTCCCGTGACGCCCCTATATCCGCCCCCATCGGCAGGACAGGACGGGGCCATTACTCTGCTGTTTAGCCATCCAGCGGCGATCGCCACTCGGTCTGGCGGCGGCCTCCATCGGCCCGGACGGCGCACCACCGTTCCGTTCCAGCGAGATCTGCTGCGTCAGGCAGAGGTGACGATGACGGCCCTAGATGCCGCCCTCCACCTGGAAGATCGCCAAACGGCCCCCGATGCGGACGCGATCGCCACCCTCCGGCGGCAGGGCGTGGACGTGGTGAATGCCGCCCATTCGCCCCTACTGGGGGTCAATCCTGATGTTCTGGACGATACGCTGCGCGCCCTACATCAGCAGACTATCCGCACCGCTGGCATTGGGGACGACCCGCAGCAAAAGCGCCGTCCCCAGGTCTTAGAGGTGCGGGGCCAGCGCATCGCCTACCTAGGCTATGCCGAGCCATCAAGTCCGGCCCTGGCGGATGGAGGCGCTAATGGCGTCAATATGGGAACCCGGCAGCACCTGGCGACGGACATTCGGGCCATTCGCGATCAGGTGGATTGGGTGATTGTGAATTATCAGTGGCAGCGGGCGATCGCCCCCAACCCCGACCAGAGTCAAATGGATTTGGCCCGATACGCCATCGATCAGGGAGCCGATCTGGTGGTAGGGCACCATCCCACTGTGATGCAGGGCGCGGAGATTTACAAAGGGCGGGCGATCGCCTATTCCCTCGGGCAAATTGAGCCGCTCAGGGGAACCGATGTCTCATCAGCCGATCTAGACACCGCCATCCTCAGAGTCGATCTGCAGGAGACCGAAATGCGGGTGGAGTTTGTGCCGATTCAGGTGCGGCAGGGTAAAGCGGCGATCGCCTCGGGAGAATCGGCCCGGTCTATTCTGCAGACCGTCACAGCCGCTGCGACCGAACTGCCCACGCCTTTGACCTCGCCAGCTACTTTGAAAGTCCATCCCGCTCAGCGGGAGTTTCCCTTTATACCTCCCTCCCTGGGGCCGGAGGCGCCCACGGACCAGCCAGAAGACTCTTTTATCTCAGGAAGCGCCTTGGTCGAAGAGTCGGACAAGCTGGCGATCGCCAAGTCAATCAAAGCAACGCCCCCAGCACCGGTCAGGGCGCAACTGGAGGCGATCGGCCACCGTCCACGAAAGTGAGTCCGCAGACGGTGGAGTTTATTGTGGACGACTCGGAGCAGTTGCCCGTAGTCGAGTTAGCCCATTGAGTGGTACAGAATAGCGGGTAGGGTAGGCACTGCCCACCCTACGGAGCTTAGACCTCTAGATTTTAATAGTCAAAGTCGCCGCCGCCCATGCCTGCGCCGGCTCCAGCCGCGCCTTGCTTCTCGGGCTTGTCGGCCACGATGCACTCGGTGGTGAGCACCATGCCGGCAATGGAGGCCGCATTCTGAACAGCGGAGCGGGTTACCTTGGCAGGGTCTACGATACCAGCCTCAAACATGTTGACAAAGGTGTTATCGGCGGCGTTGTAGCCTACGTTAGTTTCCTTTTCCTTGACCCGCTCAGCGATTACCGCACCGTTTTGGCCAGCGTTTTCGGCAATGCGCTTCAGGGGAGAGGTGAGCGCCCGGGTGACGATCATTGCCCCCGTCAGTTCTTCACCGCTCAGGTTGCTGGTGGCCCAAGATTCGAGCTGGGGAGCCAGGTGGGCCAGGGTGGTACCACCACCGGGAACAATCCCCTCTTCCACAGCAGCTTTGGTGGCGTTGATGGCGTCTTCCAGACGCAGCTTGCGGTCCTTCATCTCGGTTTCGGTGGCGGCACCGACTTTGATGACGGCCACGCCCCCCGCTAGCTTCGCCAGCCGCTCCTGCAGCTTCTCTTTGTCGTAAGAGGAATCGGTTTCCTCGATCTGACGCCGGATCTGCTCACAGCGGGCTTTTACCGCCTCCTCGTTGCCCTCTGCCACGATGGTGGTGTCATCTTTGGTGATGGTGATGCGGCGGGCCTTGCCCATCATGTCGATGCGAGCGTTGTCCAGCTTGAGGCCAGCGTCTTCGGTGATCACCTGACCGCCCGTGAGGGTCGCGATGTCTTGCAGCATAGCTTTGCGGCGATCGCCAAACCCAGGAGCCTTGATGGCGGCAACGTTGAGCACGCCACGGAGCCGGTTGACCACCAGGGTCGCTAGGGCTTCTTTCTCGATGTCTTCAGCGATGATGACCAGAGGCTTACCGTCACGAGCGACCTGCTCCAGAACCGGCACCAGTTCCTGCACCAGGGCAATTTTCTTATCGGTGATCAGCAGGTAGGGCTCGTCGAACACCGCCTCCATGCGCTCCGTATCCGTCGCGAAGTATGGGGAGATGTAGCCCTTGTCGAAGCGCATCCCCTCGGTGATTTCCAGCTCGGTGGTCATAGACTTGCCTTCTTCCAGGGAGATCACCCCCTCTCGACCGACGCTGTCCATCGCCTGGGCAATCATTTGACCCACTTCGTCGTCGTTACCGGCAGAGATGGCTCCAACCTGGGCGATCGCGTTACTGTCTTCTACGGGGCGAGCCATGTCAGCGATGAGGCCGACTAGGTGAGTCGCCGCCTTGTCGATACCGCGCTTGAGGGCGATGGCGTTAGCGCCAGCAGCCAAATTCCGCAGCCCCTCTTTCACCATGGCGTGGGCAAGAACGGTAGCCGTGGTAGTGCCATCACCGGCGGTATCGTTGGTCTTAGACGCTGCCTGGCGGAGCAGGGATACGGCAGTATTCTCGATGTGGTCTTCTAGCTCGATCTCTTTGGCAATAGTGATGCCGTCGTTAACAATCTGGGGAGCGCCAAACTTCTTCTCCAGAACGACGTTGCGTCCCTTTGGTCCCAGAGTCACGCCGACTGCTTCTGCCAAAATATCGAAACCGCGCTCAAGGGCGCGCCGAGCATCTTCGTTGTAGGTAATTGTCTTTGCCATTCGAAAGTTTCTCCCGTTTCTCTCTTCTGAGAAATAGAAATGTGATTGAGAAGGTTGCTTAAAACGTCAATTCAGGTCCCTGAGAACCGTAGGGTTTAGGTGGGCGGTGCCCACCCTACTTGATGAATAATCCAGGCTAGTGGGGTGCTTGATTGCCGAAACTCAGGCGAGCTTTCGGATGGGCGCTTATGACACCGTTGCTAAGATGTCTTGCTCCCGCAGCAATACGTAGTCCTCACCGCCAATTTTGAGGTCGGTTCCGGCATACTTTGAGTAGAGGACCTGGTCACCGACGCTGACATCCAGAGACTGGTATGACCCATCCTCGTTGCGCTTTCCGGCCCCGACCTGGGTGACTTCCCCCACCTGGGGCTTCTCCTGGGCCGCATCGGGCAGGATAATGCCGCCAGTCGTCTTCTCTTCGGCTTTCGCAACTTTGACCAAAATGCGATCGCCAAGGGGCTTGACCGTGGTCACTGATAAGCTAACGGGTGCCATGCTTCAAAAACCTCCTGAAAATTCACTGAAGGGTTGGCGTCTGGTCAACAAAAACCAGCAACGCCTTCCAAATTTAGCACTCTCGACTTCTGAGTGCTAATCTAGCGGACGGCGCTGTTTATCAGCAACGCTGCTGGGGGTACGGTTTGCCGTACTGCACTAGAGGCTAAAAACCGAATCGGCGATCGCCGCTGCTGCTGCCAAAGCGCGGACAGAATCACTGCCTCCCTGCAAAGAGAATACTGGCTGGGTAAACAGCGACTGGACCACCGGATTGTCACTTCCGTTAGAGCTGCCCGCTGGCCGGGATACTGCCGTCTGAAGAGCGTCGCTCAGCAGCGGAGCCGAACCTACTGCCACGTCTTGGCCTTGGGGAGCGATCGCCTGCCGCTGGTAGATCAAACCATCGCTGAGAGCATCGTTGGCTGGGCCGAGAGCGGATTGATTGTAAAAGTGATGCGCTGCTGCCGCCAGAACGCCTGGGCGATCGCCCAATAAATCGTCAGCGCCAGAGGCCGATCTGGCTCCGAATAGCAATCCCCTGCCAAACGGCCAATTGCCCCACCAGATGGGGCGCTGGGGCAGAGCGGGGGGAGGTGGCATAACCGGCTCGTCGGCAGTAGGAGGCGCGATGGTCAGGGCAGTATGGGCATTGAGTCGTCCCCCTGTCAATGTGGTCGTCGCCAAGCTCGGCAGCGGATCGACGGTATCGAGGATGCGCTGCTTCACCTCCGGTGCCGTTAGGGATGGGTCAGCCGCCCAGATGAGTGCTGCCGCTCCGGCAACGTGGGGGGCCGCCATGGAGGTGCCGCTCAGGGCTCCGTATCGACCGCCCGGCAAGGTGCTGTAGATGCCGCTGCCGGGTGCGGCCAGGTCAACCGCCGCCTGACCATAGTTGGAAAACAGGGCGAGCTGGTCCCTAGAAGTGCTGGCGGCAACGCTGATGACCGCATCGAGGGGATAGCTAGCCGGGAAGCTAGGGGAGGTGTCAATATTCACCCCGCTATTGCCCGCCGCCGCGACAAAAAGCTGCCCAGCCGCGCCTGCACTGGCGATCGCCTCGTTTAATGCCCGGGAGAACGTTCCCCCGCCCCAGCTATTGTTGGTAATATCGGCCCCCATGCGCACGGCATACTCCACTGCCTGGATGGCGTCAAAGGTGGAGCCACTGCCATCGGCGCTCAAAAATTTCAGGGCCATGATCTGAGCGTCGGGCGCGACCCCCACAATGCCTTGGCGGTTGTTGCCGATGGCGGCGATGGTACCGGCGACGTGGGTACCGTGGCCATTATCATCCATCGGGTCGCCGTCATTATTAGCAAAGTCGTAGCCGTGAACGTCGTCCACGTAGCCGTTGCCGTCATCGTCTATGCCGTTGTTGGGGACCTCACCGGGGTTGGTCCACATATTGGCTGCCAGGTCTGGATGGGTGTAATCAACTCCCGAATCAATGACCGCAACGACAAAGCCCTCACCGGTAGAAATGTTCCAGGCTTCGGGGGCATCAATATCGGCATCGGGAAGGCCGCCCCCCTGGCCCAAGTTCTCCAACCCCCAGAGTCTCGATAGCCCTGGGTCTTGGAAGGTCGTGTTCTGAACCGCAAGGGCATAGTTGGGCTGGAGGTAGTCGATCGCTTCCAGCGGGGAACCGTCGGCGATCGCCCCCAGCGTTTCCTCAGAGACGGCCTCGGCCATCTCCCACAGCTCAAAACCAAGGGTCTGGGTCGTTTCAACGGTCACTGCCCCCAGGCTAGCTTTGAGGGCGGCGATCGCGTTGGCATCGGCATCGGGCTTGAGCTTGACAATCATCTGCTGAGCAGGGGCCTCGCTCGTCTCGCTGAGACCAGATAGGTCCAGGGTCGGAGCGTCCCAGGGCGGGGGGGCGTCCTCAACGGGGGAGGGGGAGAAGGTTTTGGGTGTCATGGTAAAAGGTTGGAGTTGCTGACCAGTCAGAGCCACCAAAATGTATACCGTTTAGCTACAGCGAGTAGATGATGCCAGACAGGAAAGGGCGATCGCTTCCCGACAAGGTGCGATCGCCCTCAGACTTTGGAAGGAACTCGCTGGATTTGAGTCTCATTCGAGGCTCATACCCGCGTACCTGACTTTACTTCTAGCGTCGTCCTAGAAATGCAGTTTCCTGTGGACCTATCCGAAAACCCCGCCAAGGGCGCACCCCACCATAGCGTCATTTATTTGTGGCTATGGCGCTACGCTTTTACAATAGGACATTTAAGAGGTGTGGAACCCCGCATCGCGCTGGTTCCACACGCAAACCTTAGCCCTGTGACATCCTCTCCCGCTAACCGCAAGCGGTATAGCGGGAGCTTCCCAACCTCACGATTGAGAGTTGCTGCATCACAGGCAGGGTATCCCCTAAGCCTCCACAGCCAGAGAACGGCAGTCCAACCGTCCTATAAACCCGATTCAAGAT
>JBHJGR010000313.1:0-56868 GCA_050331615.1 Elainellaceae cyanobacterium | reverse complement strand
GAACGGCACATCTCAGGTACGCACTGCACTTGGCTTAATTAAGTCCAAGGACAAATCAGAACAGACGCCGCAAACTCATGCGGTTGATGGCATCGCCCTAGCCTGTGGCTACTTCGTTCAGTACCGATTCTTCCAGCAAGGCCGCAATCACGGCCACACATGGACAGGGAAGGTCAATGTCACATCGGCACCGTTTGTCGTGATTAAGCGACCACCAATCTCGCGGCGTCAGTTACACCTGATGGTGCCTGCCAAAAACGGGCAACGTCGTAAGTATGGCGGCACCGTAACTCGTCATGGTTTTCGCAAGGGTGATCTGGTTCGGGCTGAGATGGCAGGGCGCGTCTCGATTGGTTACGTGAGTGGGGATACCGCTCGACAAGTATCGGTTTCTGATTTCACCTGGAAGCGAATTGGCCAGTTCACCGCTTCCAAGGTTCAACTTCTCTATCGTGCAACGGGCATTCTGGTCACTTGCCCGGAGAGATTGTTAGTCAGCGGGGCATCGAACCCCGCCGCCTAACGCTCCTATCCCTCCCCCACCTGCTGCGCGAGGTGGGGGTATCTCGGAGGTTTTTTGATGAATGCGGAGTTGGATGCAACGATTCTTTCTCTTCCATCAACTCGCCTATAGGTATCGTAGAAAATCCCACCATAGGTAAGCACTTGTTCCGTATTATTAGTGAGACGTCCTGTGATGTAGCGACCACAGGATTCTCCAGTCCCACATGGGTATACATCCAGAAATTCAATCGAGATGAGATTTTGAGATTGAGAAATTTCGATGGCTTCAGGGCTAGCAACCGCAGGCAATGCTGGTAAGGCGGAAAGAAGGGATACACCAATAGCACCCACAATGAGACGTTTCATATTTACGCTGACAACTCAACATCCCAAAACTATCCGCTGATAACATCAAAGCCATCAGGAGTTTTGCGGTTAAGTAGCTAGCCACAAATCAATCAAAATTGTAGTGAGCGTTGGGCTAATGCCACAACGCACCGCGAATTCAAGTTTTGGTGCGTCACGCTACGCGATGACGCCCCCTACTGGTAAGACAAGTCTAAGATAGTGCACTAGGCGATCGCGTCAAACTTTTGACTGGTGGGCAATGCCCACCCTACGCCTATTCCATCAAATTAGCCGTGTCAGACCACTACGAAAATTTGCTTCGAGCTAATCTCGATCTTTACTGCGCCTGGATGCTGGATAGGCCGACACCCTGATAATAGTGGCCCAAAATCTGCTGGTAGTTGTAGCCGTGGGCCGCCATGCCGAAGGCCCCCCACTGGCTCATGCCGACGCCGTGACCGAAGCCGCGGCCATTGATGTAGAAGACCGTTGGCACCGAAGCCACACTGCCGACGCTGGCCACCCGACCGAGCTGGGGGGTGACGCTGAACAACGTGCTTCGTAGACCTAGCGATCGCCGCAGTTCGTCGCCGCGCATCACCCGGCTGCCCCGGTCACCGGTGACCCGCATGGTGATAATCCGACCCCGGGGAGTGGTTTGCTCTGGCGTCATTGACAGGACATTTCCGACGCCCGAAATCTTCTGGCGCAAATCGGCGGCTGAAACCTGCTCCATCCACTGAAACACAGGAGCCCCCTGGTCAAAGTCCACCACGCCCCGCAGATAGGGACGGGCACTGGACCAGATGTCTTCCACGTTCTCGGTGTGGCCGCCCGAGGAGGAGTGGAAAACCGCTTCAATGAGCTGACCGTTATGCGTGAGCACCTGCCCCCGCGTAGCTTCAACAGCAGCCTGGGTGGTAGAGGCTTCCTTAGCCACGCCGCCATAGACCTGCCAGGTGGTGGTATCTCCAACATCAAATAGGGGATTGGTGCCCCGCTGACGCTTGTAGAGGACGTAGGTACGGGCCGTTATGGCCTGCGCTTTCAGTGCTTCGAGGGGCCAGTTGGTGGGCATCTCGCTGCCTACCACGCTGTAGAGGTATTGCTCTAGATCAACTAGGTTAACGGCAGTAAGCCCAGACCCAGTCGCGATTAAATGGGTGCGGCCCCGATACCACTTGTCGTCAATAAACACGTAGCCACCGCCGCTGGGTTCTATCCAAAATTGCTGGCCCTGCCACTGGCTAATCGCCACTTGCCCGCCGGTTGCCTGCGCCACAAAGCCTCCTCCTGCCGGGATTTGGGCCACGACCTGCCCCGACCCGTCCTTCAAAGCCGCCTGGGTAGAGCTGCCGAGCTGGACCTGGCGGGTCTGTTCCTCAATGGCAACCCGCAGTTCGAGGGCGCGGACTGACCCAGCGGGCAGCAGCAGACCGACAAAAGTGACCAGCCCCAAAACGGCAGATTTCCAGCGGAAGCGATGGGGATAACCCACTGGCACAGCTTCCTTCACTAATTTCAGAATCATCTGGAGCTGAATAAACGAACCAATCAAACCGGACCGAGACATCTGATATTGCGTCTGATATTGCGTCTGATATTGCGTCGCTGACATAACACACTCCTCACAGTAATCAGAAGATTCGGGGCCAAGTCTCTGACGCATACGAGCTACGGTCAGACGATGGCCAGCATAGTCAGGCAGATAATCAGCCAGTAGAGCTGAGGTTGATGAGCAAATCCCCTACAGCGCGGGGGGTCCGCACCGCTTGAATGTCCTAACGCGAAAGCGTAGCGCCATATAGCTTTGTTCAAAGTACTCAGGGATCAGCGGGATAGCCGACTGAGTTAGACAACTTTGACGGTCGTCCACTGGTCATCGTACCCGCATTGCTTAAGCAGCTTAACCTCCAGCAAGATAAGCGACAAAAATTATGGCAAATTATCAGAATTCTAGCCGCAAGCGAGGCATTCGTCATCCGGTTGGCAGAAGCTCGGGTAGCCCCTATCTAGCAACAGGCTGATAGCTGCCCATTACGCGGCCAGCGCCCCGTAGCTGCCGATAGTAGGCTTGACTGACGCGATCGCCCTCCCCCGACAACCGATCCACGCCAATGCCGTTGCGCCCGATGTCCTTACCGGAGCTGTGAATATAGTTTCCCTCGCCCAAATACAAGCCGACGTGGGTAATGCGGTCAGCGGTGCCAAAAAAGATTAAATCTCCTGGCTGCAGCGCCTCCAGCACCACGGGCTGAACAAACGCCGCCTGCTGATAAGCGTCCCGCGGCAGCCAGATCCCCGCTGATAGAAACGCCGCCTGCATCAGGCCCGAGCAGTCATAATTGGGGCCAACGGTGCCGCCCCACAGGTACTGGTTGGGCTGCTGCATCGTCCGGTGCGTATAGGCGATCACCTCGGGTAGCCGAGCGGCGATCGCCTCGCGGGATAGCGCCACCGCCCGGTAAGAAGCCTCGGCAACAGTGAGCTGAGCCCTCATCGCAGCAGCAATCCAGCCCGGATAGTCATCCTCGCACAGGCAAACCCTCAGCGCAGCAGGAGCGATCGCCCTAGGGGCTGGCGGGGAAGATGCTAAGATACGCAGTTGTCGTCCGGCGATCGCTTGGGTCGCTAGCCGCTCCAGTGCTGGAGAGTCATACAGGTCCAGCGTGGTTTGGCAGACATACTCCGGCTCAGACCCAATTAGGCCCGACGATTTTTGTACTACGGTTGGCTCCATCCTTCAATTCCTATGCCGTTCTTCCATCGAGATGAATCTTTGCAGCAGGCGGGCGATCGCGTCCTAGAGACCGCCTGGGCCGAATTTCCCCGCCTCGTCCGCAATCAGATCGCTATGACCTGGATTGTCTACGATGCGCCCGTGCCTGTAAACACCGGGGGAGCCCTCAGTCCAGCGGAGTTTTGGGGGCGATCGGTGCGCGGCTTTTCGTATCGGGGGGTGGAGTGTATTTATCCCGCTAGCCTGGTCAAGCTGTTCTATCTGGTAGCCGTCCATGAGTGGCTGGAGCGGGAAATGATCCACCCCTCCCTGGAGCTAGACCGGGCCGTGCAGGACATGATTATTGACTCTAGCAACGACGCCACCGGGCTGGTGGTAGACAGCCTTTCCGGCACCACCAGCGGTCCGGAGCTGCCGCCGGGACCATTTGCCACCTGGCAGCACCAGCGCAATATCGTCAACCGCTACTACCAGTCCCTCCAGTGGGAGGAGATGGTCAGCATTAACGTCAATCAAAAAACCTGGTGTGATGGTCCCTACGGTCGTGAGCGGGCTTTCCTGGGAGAGACGATGGATAACCGCAACCAGCTCACCACCGAGGCAATGGCTCGGTTACTCCACAGCATTATTGGTGGCGTGGCGGTGAGTCGGGAGCGATCGCAGACGATGATGGCCCTGCTGCGCCGCAGCCTCGACCCGGCAGTCCTGGCCCAAAGTCCTGAAAACCAGGTCAGCGGCTTCCTGGGGGAGGGGCTGCCGCCCACGGCTCGCCTCTGGTCAAAGGCCGGCTGGACCAGCAAGGTGCGCCACGACGCCGCCTATGTGGAAATCCCTGACCAGCCTCCCTTCCTGCTGGTGGTGTTCACTGAAGGACCCGCTGCCCAAATGGCGATTCTGCCCTTCCTATCACGGCAAATTCTGCAGGAACTGCCGCAGGTCTGACGGTTTTGGCTAACTGGATTTCAATCTCTTCGAAAGATGGTGTAGCCATAGGAGCAGGGGGCGCGATCGCACCCGTGCATAATAATTTCGATGTCGTAGGCATTATCCCCCGGGACCCCCACCAGAATGGGATAGGCCCCCAGCTCTGTATCTTCGTCAACCGGGACCCCATTTTCGTAGAGCACCAAATCCAGGTTGTCACATCCTGGATCACAGACGGCTGTAATCACGTGCTCAATCCCTGGCTCCAGCGCGATGGGCCAGCGGTGCGACTCGGCTTCTCCCAGCCCGCTTGGATCAATGTACTGGTTGACCTGGGTATAGCCTTCCCGCTCTAGGGTGGCCGTGGCATCGCTCAATTGCTCGACAACCTCCTGCTGAAACGAGTGCACCTGCTGCTGGAAGACCTGAACATCCTGGGCGTTGCCTTTGCCCATCGGCAGAGCCAGCCCCCCCGCCACAAGCGCCATCACCGCATACGAAAACAAGGAACGCTGCATTAGTCCAAATCCCTGACCCATTTCAGTCAACTCGCTGCCAGCCAAACCAACAGAAAGAAGATACGGCCCCTCCCGAGGAGGAACCGTATGAATTGAGAAGTTGAGCGAAATCATTTTCTAAGGCTGTGTGCCTCCGGCGGAGGTGCACAACCCGACAAAATGCAGCCAATTGCGCTCGAACATTTAGGTAGGGAAATGCAGCTTTTCCACAAAAAAACGCCGCTCTCCAGAGGGGTTGCGATTTAGATGGAAGATCCTAGACCGGCGTATGCGCCGTAGAAGAACAGCCCGACTACTGCCAGCACTCCTAGGCCAGCAATAGTTGCCACAATCCAGAGGGGAATTCTGCCGCTTTGAGTCACGTTTTTTGCCTCCTAATGCTAAATGGTGAAAGCTGAGCCTCAGCAGCCCAGCTTAAAGAACTTAGTTGAAGAAGTAGCTGGAAAAGAGAATGCCCAGAACGAAGACCAGAAGCAGTCCCAGATAGAGGGAAGTTCTGTTCAGCTCGACGGGCTGCTTATTGGGGTTTTGATTTCTGTCGAGTGCCATGATGATTCTTTAGCGCTGAATAAACTGCATTGCTGCGATCGCCCCTAGGAAAAACACCGTAGGCACAGCCAGGGTGTGAACGGCGAGCCATCGCACGGTAAAAATCGGATAGGAAATGGGTTCGTTAGGGGTGTTACCGGTCATAGCTGAATTAGATATGTCTCAAAACAACGTGAGCTAAACAAGAGCAAAAGCCTTACTTTCCAGAAAATTCTCTGATTTGCTGGGTAGCGTCGTACCGGTCAGAAACGATGGGTAATTCTTGACGGTCTTGAGTGTAGTACTCGTTGGGGCGCGGGGTGCCAAATGCGTCATAGGCCAAGCCCGTGCTAACGAACAACCAGCCTGCAATAAACAGAGCCGGGATGGTGATGCTGTGAATTACCCAGTAACGAATGCTGGTAATGATATCTCCAAATGGACGCTCACCAGTGGTGCCAGCCATTTCAATCTCCTCCCATAGCGTTAACAAAAATGCCTATCTTCTATGATACGAGAGTGGGGAAATCCCTACAACTAAACCGTGGCTGATTTCGCCTAAGCCGCTTCCGTATCCCCAACGTATTTCAGGATAGTATTGCCCTGGCCGAGAATGAAGCCCTGGTCAGGACTGAAAAACACGATCCGGTAGAGGTTCGACGGAACGTTCTCCACTTCCCGGTCTTTCTTCCAGGTTTTGCCGCCATCGGTACTGCACAGCAGGTTGCCGCTGCCGCCCGCTACCCAGATCTCATCCGGCGTGCGGTAAGCCAGGTCTAGCAGCCCCCAGCTAGTGGCAAACTCGGGCGCGACTTCCTCTTCCCAGGCATCAAAATCTTCTGGGTCGCTAAACTGCACAACCCCACCCCGCGCCAGCAGCCAGAGTTCTCCGTTTGCGCCAAAGCCCATATTTTGCAGGCGGCGGGAGCTGTTGCGATTGTGCTGTTCCCAGGCACTCTGCCCCGGCTTCCAGGTGGAGTAGAAGTTACCCCGAGCTGAAACCGTGACGTACTGACCGTCGGGCGATCGCGAAATATTGCGATAAATCCCCACGGCTTCCTCGACCATCGCCTGCCAGCTTCTGCCGCCGTCCTGGGTTTGGTAGATTGCCCCAACGTCGGTGGTCATCTCCGCTGCACTTGGCCCCAGGGCGGTTACGGTCCGGGTTGTGCCGGGCAGCTTTTCACTCAGGGGAATCTGCTCCCAAGACTGCCCGCTATCCTCGGTGTGAAGCATAACGCTGGGCTCTCCCACGACCCAACCCTCATCTCCGGCGAAGCTTACGGAGGTGAAGTTGTGGATGCGGTCGTCTCCCAGGTCGATTTGCCTAACCGCCCAGGTGTCACCGCCGTCATTGGTTTCTAGCAGCATCGAATTTTTACCAACCATCCAGCCATGCTGGCGATCGCCCGCAAAATCAATGTCTAAGACCGTGGTATCTGTTGGTAAGGTCAAGGTCTGCCAGGGGTTGCTGGGCAGGGACTCTAGATATAGTTTGGAGCAGCCGCTGCAGAAAAGCACGACTGCTACCAGGATGAGGAGCCGCTTGAGCATTTGCTGGAATGACTGGAGTGACTTGAATGAAACCGACATCGCTCGTTCGCCGATAAAAGTAACGCTAATTTAAGACCTAGAAACTGGTTTAGGCTATTGGTTTCGCCTGCCTACTTCAGCCCATACAGGCTGATGAAAAAGAGAAAACCGAGAATGAGACTGCCAAAAATCAAAATATTTTTCTGGCCGGGGGTTAGGGTATTAACGCCAAAGCCGTAGCCCAGATTTTCTCGAAAACCGGACGGATTACCAACCGGCCCAACATTGTTGAACTGGCGCTTGGGAGCGGAGCAAACGGGGCAGCGCCATGCGATGGTCAGGTCTTCAAACGGAGTGCCGGGCGGAATCCGATTTCCGTCACCCTTAACGGGCTCGTAGATGTATCCGCAGGCGCGACATTCGTAGCGGTCAAGCTGCTTCGGATCGGGCGGTGCCTCGGGTTGAGTTGGCTCGGCCACGTCGGTTGATGTGCTCTCAAGGTTGTTAGCGTCGGGTGCCTCAGGACTCATAGGTTTGGCAGCTCAATGATGGCGACTGGTAACAGCAACTAACAGCAAATGCTCAATGCAAGAAAAGCTGAAAGAGGATTGTTCTAATATTGCTCCAACAACTGTTACACAATGTAACGTATGGATTCTAAGGTAACAGGATTAACCAAATTTTACCAGAAGGCGATCGCTCAACCTCAGAACTCGAACGATTTAATTCGGTAGCCGTATAGCCTTAACCCTTGAGCTCATCATCAAAACGCTCCAGCGCGGTCTTTTCAGCCAGGTCTGCTCAAAATTCGCAGTCCTTATGCTACCCTAGGTAAAGTGCAAAACCTGGTAACGGGGCTATAGCTCAGTTGGTAGAGCGCCTCAATGGCATTGAGGAAGTCAGCGGTTCGAATCCGCTTAGCTCCATCGTTTAAATACTAGAGCATTACTGAAGCGTTCTATCTAATTCGGTGGAATACGCGTAGGGTGGGCATTGCCCACCAGCATCACGTAGGGTGGGCAATGCCCACCAGCCAAAAGTTTGACGCGATCGCCCAACGCACCATCTTAGGCTCGTCAGACCACTACCCGATGGCGTAGGTTTGCCCCCACCGACCGCTCAACTGGGGGTAGACCTTCTGCCCAATCGCCTCATCAGAGATGAGCGGCGCGACTAACCCCCATTCTCTACCCTTTGCCCGATGAGATTTCTATCGGTTGGGATTAACGTCATATTTGAATAATCAACCAACGCCCCGCAATCCCCCACCACCCGGATTTTCCCACCCATCAACCATCCGGATCCTACTCATCGACAAACCATGCCCTTCCAGCGTTCCAGCGGTATCGTGCTCCATCCCACCAGTTTGCCCAGTCCCTTTGGCATTGGCGATCTAGGAAAGTCTGCCTATCAGTTCGTTGATTTTCTGGCGCAAAGTGGCCAAGCCATCTGGCAAGTATTGCCCCTCGGCCCCACTGGATACGAGCATTCGCCCTATACGATGAACTTCAGCGCGTTCGCTGGAAATCCCCTACTGATTAGCCTGGAACGGCTGGCCGAAGACGGATTACTCGACGCCGATGATCTCACGCCCCTCCCTGAAGAAGCCCATCCCGATCGCGTCAATTTTGACCGAGTCATTCCCCACAAAACCCAGTTTTTAGAGCAAGCCTTTCACCAATTTCAGCCCGACTCCGACTTTGAGCAGTTTTGCCACGAGCAGGCGTTTTGGTTAGACGACTACGTCCTCTTCATGGCCCTATTGGATGCCAATGATGGTAAGGACTGGAACCACTGGGAGCCAGCGATCGCCCGCCGTCAGCCCGATGCGTTAGCAGCAAAGTCCGAGGAGCTGCGGGACCGGGTCCAGTACCACCGATTTGTTCAGTTCAAGTTTTTTGAACAGTGGAAAGCGCTACGGACCTATGCCAACGACCGGCAAATCCAGATTGTGGGCGATATTTCCATTTACGTCTGCTACAACAGTGCCGATGTTTGGGCCAACCCGGAGTGTTTCAAGCTCGACCCCGACACTTTGGAGCCGACCTACATTGCCGGGGTGCCGCCTGACTACTTCAGCGCCACGGGGCAGCTTTGGGGCAATCCCGTTTACGACTGGGATTACCTGCAGAAAACCGAGTTTGACTGGTGGATTAAGCGGTTTCAGGCCACTTTGGAATATGTGGATATTGTGCGCATCGACCATTTCCGGGGGTTTGAAGCCTACTGGCAGGTTCCCGCCGAGGAAGAGAACGCCATCAATGGTGAGTGGATCAAAGCCCCCGGAGCCGAGTTTTTCCAAACCCTGGGCGATCGCCTCGGCAGCCTCCCTGTACTGGCGGAGGACTTGGGCATCATCACCCCAGAGGTGGAGGAACTGCGCGATCGCTTCCAGTTTCCCGGCATGCGCATCCTGCTCTTTGCCTTTGCTGAGGACTCGAACAATCCCTACCTGCCACACCAGTTTGTGCGCAACTGCGCCGTGTATGTCGGCACCCACGATAACGATACTGCCGTGGGCTGGTGGAATCGGGCAAGCGACCACGAGAAACAGTTTTTAGCCACCTATTTGGGCCTCTCGTCTCCCAATGACATTCAGGAGATCAACTGGGTGCTGCTGCGGCTGGCGTTTGCGTCGGTTGCAGATTTGGCGATCGCCCAACTCCAGGACATCCTGGGACTGGACAACCAGGCCCGCATGAATGACCCCAGCAAAAACGCAGGCAACTGGCGCTGGCGCTACACCACCTCTGAGGCACTGACCCCAGCACTGACGGAATGCCTTGCGAACCTCACCCAGCTTTACAGCCGCAGCTAAGGTCCATAGGATTCAGGAGCCAGAAGCCACCCCCCTCCTGTATTCTGAATCCTGGATCTGGCCCCCTAGCCAACGGGGATTACCGCTTTGCATACTGCTTGCCGCCAAACATATTTTCATGAGCGGCATCGTCCATCTTGATCTTTTCCCGCTCCTCGCGCAGCAGCGCCAGCCCCTTCTGGACCGCTGGCCGAGCCTGGATACTGTCGAACCACCGCTGAAGGTTGGGATAGTCGGCTAGGTTTTGCCCCTGATCTTCGGAGGAGATCAGCCAGGGGAAGATGGCGATATCGGCAATGGAGTATTCGCCAGCCACGTATTCCGCTTGCCCTAGCCGCTTATCTAGCACGCAGTAGAGCCTGGCTGCTTCGTTGGTGTAGCGGTCGATGGCGTAGGGAATTTCCTCACGGGCATATTGGCGGAAGTGGTGGGCCTGTCCCAGCATAGGACCGATGCCGCCCATTTGAAACATCAGCCACTGCAAAACGGTGTAGCGATCGCGCGGCACTTCGGGCAGCAACTGTCCGCTTTTGTCGGCCAGATATATCAAAATTGCCCCGGATTCAAAGATGGAAATGGGTTTACCATCGGGGCCTTCGGGGTCAACAATGGCGGGCATTTTGTTGTTGGGGCTAATGGCGAGAAATTCGGGGGAAAACTGATCTCCGGCCATGATGTTGACGGGATGCGTTGTGTAGGGCAACCCGGTTTCTTCTAGCATGATGCTGATTTTCCGCCCGTTGGGGGTGGGCCAAAAGTACAAATCAATGGGTTGCGTCATGGTTAGGGTCCTGGCGTTACACCCAGATAATATCAGCACTCATTCAGAACGCAATCTGACGAAGGGGCGATCGCTCCCTTTATTCAAACTTTCTCTAAACTTTGTACGATATCCCTGATATTGCTGAAAGCTCTACGGGAATCTTATTGAATGAACGAGTCCATTGAGTTTTTCCATTTATCGGGAGCGATCGCTATGGTGTTTAAGGGAAGCGAAGCGGAAGCTAGAACCCGTCTGCTGTTGGCCCTATGGGAGCTGGGCGCGAGCGGTGAGGCGATGAAGCGGGCAGATATGCTGGAGAAGGTCGTTCGGAAGGGAGAGCGAAACGGTGATTACCAGCTTTTTCTCGATGCGCTACAGGAGAAGGAGGCGATCGCCATCTATAAGCAAGGGCGTACGCAGTATGTTCACATCACTCCTGACAGCCTGCGCGCACTGCTGGTGGCTAGCTTGCAGGATTCGGATTTGGAGTTCGGTGCCCATATCGGCAAAAACAAAGCCAATAGCCTGCTGCGCCTGATCCGCGAGATGGCCAAAGCCAGCGTCCCTGTTCTGAACGGTGCAGCTTCTCCAGTAGCGTTCAACGGCAACGGCAATGGCAACGCACGCGAATCTATTACCGATTATGAAGAATTTAAGCATGTGACGCTCAACGTCTACAACATGCTGAACCGGGATTACAACATGGATGACCTGGTGCCGATTTATCGAATTCGACGGGAGATTGGCGATCGCGTTTCCCGCCAACAGTTCAGCGAGTGGCTGTTCGAGATGCAGGCCGAGGACTTCTTCCAACTGCTGGAGAGTGGTATCGAGGACAACGCTCCTGACAAAGTAGAAGATTCGGTGACCACCTCCTTTGGTAAGCTGCGCTGCTACGCAAAGCGCCTAACGAACTAGCCTGAATAGATTCTCGCTACACCTGATAACTTTGGATACTAGACTATGGCTCCTCAAACCTCCCTCGACCGCATTGATCAAATCATTCAGGAAATCAACCCTTTCGAAAGCAACTTCATTATCAAGACTCATCATGTCTGGGATGATGACTTTTTCGACGTGCCCAGCATTAATGCCCATGCCTCCGATGCCGTTTTAGAAGCGGTACGCAAAATCAATGCTGGACATATCGCTAGCAATACCGTCGGCTTCCGCATCCTAGCTCCTAAAGGCACAGGCAAAACCCACGTCCTCAGCCGTATCCGCCAGAAGCTATTCCAGGAGCGCAGCGGCTTTTTCATCTACATCTGCGAGTACGGCAAGCTCAGCCGCATTCGCTTTCAGTTCCTCCAGGGTCTAGCGTCTAGCCTGAAGCACGAGGATGCTGAGGGAATTATGCCCTGGCAGGAACTTGCCACAGCTCTGGTGAATCGGGTTCTTAGAAATCCGCTAGAGATGAAAGTTCTAATTCAGCAATTTCCGAAAGCGCTGAAAAGAGATGCTGAGTTTGTAGATAAACTGACTGCGCAAGTTCATAGAGTTTGCCCGGATGTAGAAAATCCATATTTGATTCGAGCCATATTGTGGACTCTCTCAACTACGTATGCTCCTTTTGCAATTCATTGGTTGTCAGGTCGTGAACTGACCGAAGCCCAAGCCCAAAAGCTGGGACTACCTAACCTAAGTGATGAAGACCAAGAGGCAGATGCCTTCAACAGCATTCGTCAAATATTGAATCTGATTGGCTACCATACCACGCCCGTCATTTGTTTTGACCAGCTAGATGGGGCTGAAATTGACGAGGATGAAGAATCATCATTTTGCGGTTTCACACGGGCACAGGTCGCAGGATCACTCGCAATGGATATCTATAACAACCTAAAGCGAGGAATACTGATTTTTACAATCTACGAAGCAACTTGGAGAGAACAGTTCCAAAGTGTGATTACTTCTCAAGCCCTTATCGATCGGATTAACCGTGAAATTGAACTGGTGCCACTAAATCCAGACAGTGTGGTGCTGCTAGTCTCGCAACAGTTAGCCAAGTTCTATCAGCAGCATAACTTAATTCCGCCGCATCCAGTTTATCCATTTGATGAGGCAGTACTTCGCAAGTTAGGCAAGCAGAGGCCAAATGTTCGCGAAGTTTTGCAGTGGTGTATCGAAAACTTTGTGCCAGGAAAAGTTCTTAATCCGGTTGAGGAGATTGAGAAACTTTACGCTGCCCATCAAGCATCAGTCCATGACTATGAGGATGATAACGAACACATTGGTAATGCCCTTGCCTTTGGCTTCAAATATTTAATTGGAAAAACTATCAATGGAGTTACTATTCGCGAGATTGATCGGGAAGTTAAGCCACGCTCTTACCACAAAGAGCGAATTAATTTTAGACTTCTTGGGCAGGAAAATGGTGAGGAAATCAAGATTGGTGTTTGTGTAGTCCAAAACTCTAACGGAACAGTTGTGGGTACTACAATCAAGTACTTAACTTGGTATGACCAGTTTGACTTAACACGTGGTTGTTTGGTACGAAACAAAGCAATTTCGAGCCACTGGCAAATAGCAAGCAGGTATAAGACTGTACTGCTAGACGAGCTTGGTGGTGAGTGGGTATCTTTCAAAGACGAAGAGCTTCGTCCCCTTCTAGCCCTGCGTAAAGTTCATCAAGAGCTTGAGAATAATGACTTGACCGAGGCAGACTTTCAGCAGTTCATCACTGAGAAGCGACTGATTATTGATAATCCGCTGCTCCGGGAAATCCTCAGCGATCCCGCTGGTCATGTCCCCAATGAGGTGATGGACGAAGACGCCCAATTTGATGCCCTTCTCGCTGAAGATCCAGCTTCTGATGATAGCGGCGAAGCCGATGGGCTAGAAATTCTCACGGATGCTGCTTTGGTGTAGCGGAGTGACCAATGAACCAAATAGCATCTGTTTCAACCGCCCTGTGTCTACCATTCGCAGACGTGGTAGCGCTGAGCAATGGACGCATGATCGTCGCACTGGCAAAGAACTTTGTTCATGGCTTACGTGAGTTTGCCCTGTGCCCCGTGCCGCCGCCTGCTGATTTGCTCACGCTAGAGCAAACCTATCGGCAAGAGTTCCTGGCAACCGCTCAGGCTAATTTGAAAAGCGTCTCAGCAGATCACGTTACCGTCCATACCTGGGCAAAGCTGGAAAGCTGCACAATCTACAGCGATGTAGAAGATATTGAGGCGATCGCCAAACTCACTATCTGGCAATCCCAGTGGCTCCAGGACATTGTCAAACAGCGCTATCGCCTGTTCCTCGCCTGCCTGCGAGTCTACCAGCTACCCAATCCAATTGAGATTCCGGCAAATCGAGTCAATCAGTCCAGTATCGGCAAGTTTATTCGACTCGCCAATTCTGCTCCGGCAGGCGGCACACATCCAGTTCTGGACGATCTCACCTTCACCAGGCGATCCAAGCAACTGGCCCAACTCGCGCCACCTGACCATCCAGAGTTAGAAATGCTGCAAAGCCAGGTGGTCACTGCTCCAGACTGGGCTGGTACAGGCCGTTGGCTTGCCTGTGCAGAGCACGCATCGCTCGACGCTGACCTACAAGCTTTCCTCGGCTGGGTCAATCCCCAATCCATTCAGCCCCTGGATTCCGATTTAGCCTGGATTCAGCAAATTAAATGTGTCGGCAACTCCAGCGATGGCGACGCCTTTGAAAAACTTGTCCGCCGCAGCTTACTCAAACTTGGCTTTACCAATTCAGAGAAAATTTCAAAAGCAAGTCTGAATCCAGAAACTACTGGCGGCGCAGGCGGTATTGATGTCTACTGCGAGGCTCCCTTTGCGCTAGTAGGAGAATGCAAAGCTAGTCAGTTCGATCATGTTCCCAATGGCGTTGCTGCGCAGCTTATTAATCTTGGTACAACACACTTAGGTAAAGCTCAGTTTGAGCGGTCAGTCAAAGTTATCTTTGCTGCTGGCAGATTAACCCAACCCGCAGATGATGCAGCTAAGGCACACAAAATGAACGTTATTCGACCCGAAACCCTTCAAAGCCTGATGGAGCTTAAGGCCAAGCATCCCGGTTCGATTGATTTGATGCAGCTAGAGGAATGCTTGCGCTCTGGTGTCTTCGGCATTGATGCCGATGGGAAAGTAAGGGCATTCATTGAGCAGACTTGGGAGCGGTTGAAGTTGCGATCTAAAATTACCCATCATGTTGAGGAGTATCAATCCGTTTCCCAGTTGTTAGACTGCGAAGCTGGAGCGCTGTATGATACCTTCAATTTTAAAAATCCCAACATTGTATCTCGCTCAGAATTTGAACAGATATTGATTGAACTATCATCCCCGCTAGTCGGCTGGTTGGGGCGGCGGTGGGAGAAGGGGTGGGCGAGCGATCGCTACTACTACATCCGCAATCCGGGTGTGAGCTAGAACTTTCTGGCCACTAATCAGCATGGAAGTGGTTTTCCTTCAGCGGCTCAAGCATGGTAGGCGACGCCCCCTGCGATAAGTGCGATCGCCCATCCCAAGGGCAATGCCCACCAGTCAAAAGTTTGAGGCGATCGCCCAATGCACTACCTTAGGCTTTTCAGACCACTACACGACTTTATGGCTAAGTTTTGTTCGGGCGCGAGTTGCTTTTGCTCGGGCGCGAGTTATTTTATTCTGGCGCGAGTTACTTTTATTCGAGCGTGAGTTACTTTTGCTCAGACGTGAGCTGCTTTTGTGCAGGCGCGAGCTACTCTTAATCGGGCGCGAGTTACTCTTATTTAGACGTGAACTACTTTCATTCGGGCGTGAGTTACTTTCATTCGGGCGTGAGTTACTTTTGCTGGTCAACTGACAAAAGATCTGATGTAGGTTGGCGTTGAGCAACGCCAAACCCAACACCAG
Organism: Elainellaceae cyanobacterium; assembly: GCA_050331615.1. Taxonomy (GTDB): domain Bacteria; phylum Cyanobacteriota; class Cyanobacteriia; order CAKZMO01; family CAKZMO01; genus JAYKGU01. Next base: position 41,351 of record JBHJGR010000313.1, on the reverse strand, counting down.
CAATGGTTTCGATGGGTTATGCCGACGCTAGCCCATCCTACGGCTGACTTCTACCGCTTTTAGGAAGCCCCAATTTAGGTACGATTGCCCTGGTGCTCAAGCCTAATGACTGACATCTTGTGGGTATGCGTGCCCCGCTGGGGCGCACACACCGAAGAAAGTAACTTTGTTTAACTCCTGATCTGAAGCCGAACCTATGCCCCACTTCATTAGTACCACTACCAACTATCTGATCACCACCAATTATAAAGTGATGTACTCCACCATGACCCGTCAAGAGCGGCTGAGGCTCTGTCCAGGTCGGGAACTATTGAGGATGACCTATGCGCGACGGATGCGGCTCTGTTCGGCCAAGCACTACCTTATTGTGCGCAACCCATATCATCGGCTCATTTCCTTCTACAAAAACAAATTCCAAACGAATCCCCTAAAAACAACCACTCTCTGGTCCTACGGCAAGTGGCAATATAGTCAGCGGATCTTTTTCCCCTACCTAAATATTACCCGTGAAACCCCTGCTACCGAGATCAAAGACAAGCTACTCAGCGTCAGCTTTGACCACTTCATCCAGACGCTGCCGAACGTCTATACCCTTGATGGCCACCTCACCCCTCAGCACCAGATTCGCTTCATCCGGCATCAAGGTTTGTCGTTTGGACAAATCAAGTTTACCTCCGTGCTTAAGATGGAAAGCCCCCAGGACATGGACTATCTAGGGCAGGAGCTATACCTTGACCTATCCAAGAAGCATAACCAGACGGGTACTGCTGAGCTCAACGACTATTTCACGTCGTCCCTCGTCCGCATTGTCAACGACCTTTATCGCGAAGATTTTGTCCGCTACGGCTATTCATTTCAAGCTTGCTGACTCTGGCCCTCCGGAGCTAGAGGCTTAGTAGGATTTCCAGCCGCAGACCCGGAAGGGTTCAAGTCCAAGACCGGGGAGGAGCTAAGAGGGTGTTTGAGAAGTCTTGCCCTGAGTAGCAAAACCATTCAATCCCCCTAAATCCCCCTTAAAAAGGGGGACTTTTGCTCCGGTCCCCCCCTTGAAAAGTAGGGCTGGGGGGGATCGCTAGGTGCTTAAAACTACAGTTAGCCACTTTTCAGACATGCTCTAAGGCGATTTTTGCAAATGATCCTACCTGATGACGTAGGGGCTAAATGACCATTTGTCCCTACCGACCGTGCAACCGGGGGTAGAATTTTTCCCAGAAATCGCCTAACGAGCCAGAACCATCGATTAGGAAGCAATCTCGGCTAGCTCTAGCCAGCGTTCTGTTGCGTGATTAATTTCGGCTTCAATGGCGGCCAGTCGTTCCGACATTTCCTGGACCTGGGTATAGCCCGATGGAGGATTGCGGTAAAGGGTTTTCTCCAGGTCTTCCTTTTCGGCTTCCAGTTCGGGGATCTTTGTTTCCAGCATTTCCAGCTCGCGCTTCTCCTTGTAGGACAGCTTGCGCGATCGCCCTTCATTACCAGATTTAGAGCGGGAGGGTGCAGCAGCCGTCTGGGTTGCTTCAGGGGCTGGCGGTGGAGGTCCAGCCTGCTTGGTGTCGGCTTCCTGCCGCTGTTTGAAGTCCAGATACATGGAGTAGTTGCCCGGATACTGTTTGACGAGTCCTGCGGCTTCAAAGGCAAAGATGCGATCGCACACCCGATCAAGGAAGTAGCGATCATGGGAAACGGTGATCACACAGCCGCTAAAGTCCTCCAGATAGTCCTCCAGCACTGCCAGGGTCTGCACATCCAGGTCGTTGGTCGGCTCATCTAGAATCAGCACGTTGGGGGTGCCCATCAGCACCCGCAGCAGAAACAGCCGCCGCCGCTCTCCGCCAGATAGTTTGTGAATGGGAATGTATTGCTGGTTGGGGGTAAACAGGAAGCGCTCCAGCATCTGGGTGGCAGTGATTTGCCCCCCATCGGCGGTAGTGACGTACTCGGCCACGTCTTTGATGTAGTCAATCACCCGCTGGTTGTCGCTGAGGGCGTCTAGCAAAGTATCGGAATGCTGATCAAAGTAGCCGATGTAAATCGTTGCGCCAATGTCCACCTTGCCAGAATCGGGCTCCACCCGTTCGGTGATGATGTCCATCAAAGTAGACTTGCCCACGCCATTGCCGCCAATGATGCCCACCCGATCAAAGGGATTGAATTCATAGGTGAAGTCCTGAATCAGGGTGCGATCGCCATAGGACTTGGAGACTCCCTCCAGCTCAATCACCTTCTTGCCAATGCGCCGACCAGGGGTGGCCATGTCCACCTTGCCCTGGGCCTGCTTGAACTCCGTTTCCTGCATATCGGAAATCCGGTCAATGCGGGCCTTTTGCTTGGTGCTGCGGGCCTTGGGTCCCCGCTTCAACCACTCCAATTCCCGCCGCAATACCCCGGCGTGTTTGCGCTGCTGACTCACCACCGCTTCTTCCTGGGCGGCTTTCTTTTCCAGATAGTAGGAGTAGTTGCCGCTGTAGGAGTAGAGATCGCCCCGGTCGATTTCAATGATGCGGTCAGTGACCCGGTCCAGAAAGTAGCGATCGTGGGTGATGAGCAGCAGGGCTCCGCGAAAGCCGTTGAGGTAGGTTTGCAGCCATTCCACCGTCTCGGCATCCAGGTGGTTAGTGGGCTCGTCCATCAGCAGCACATCCGGGTCGGCCAGCAGGGCAGCGGCCAGAGCAATGCGCTTGCGGTAGCCCCCCGACAGGTCGCCCACCCGCGCCTCAAAATCCTGAATGCCCAGCTTGGAGAGAATTACCTTGGCGTTAGTTTCCAGCTCCCAGGCTCCGGCGGCCTCCATTGTTTCGGTGATCTGGGCCATGCGGGTTAGCAGTTTATCCAGCTTGTCTCCCTGGGCCTGGGCCATCTGGTGAGATAGCTCCTCATACTGGCGCACCAGGGCCATCTGCTCCCCAGCATCGGCAAACACCTGTTCCAGCACGGTGCGATCGCCCTCCATCTCTGGCTGCTGGGGCAGGTACACCACCCGCACACTGGTGTTAATCAAAATCTCGCCGCCATCGCTCGGCTCCAGACCCGCCAGAATTTTTAGCAGCGTGGACTTGCCCGAGCCGTTGGTGCCGATCAGGCCGATTTTATCGTTGGGTTCGACGCTAAAGCTGGCATCCCGGAGAATCTCCTTGACGCCGAAGTCTTTTTTGAGCGATCGCACCGTAAAAATACTCATGTCCCATTCCCCCCGCGCTAGCATCACTCTAGCGCACGTTCAGAGGTACCTGATGCTCCCCAGGACTTATCGATGGCTGACTGACGGGCATCCCGAAGTGTCTGTAAAATAAAAACATTAGGGCCTGCAGAGTAAAAAATCATCGCTACTAGGTGACCGCCAAAAATTTTTGCAGGGTGCGTCACCGCTTAGCGTGATGCACTGACGTTCTGGCGGTGCGTTGAGCTGAAGCCACAACGCACCCCACTGGTTTGACACAGCTAATTCAATGGAATAGGCGTAGGGTGGGCATTGCCCACCAGTCAAAAGCTTGACGCGATCGCCCTGACCACGACGACGGTGTTTATTACGTCCACCCATTTATCTGATATCGCTGCTTGTAATTTGTATCACACGAGGGGAGCGCTTTGTCCCAGCCTCAATCTGACCTGTCCCAGCTCAAATCAGCATCCGACCCTCCGTCCAGCGGACCTTCCGCTCAGTCTGCAGTAAACGCACCATCCCAGGATGACTGGTCACCGCCCGTGCCTTCCCCTAATCCTGCGCCATCAACCCGTAACCGTCCCCGCTCTCCCTGGCGTCGCCAAGTCCGCTACCTCTACCTCCGCTTTATCCGCCTGCGGGGCAGCTCTGCGGCGATCGCCCGTGGACTGGCCGCGGGGGTATTTGCCGGATGGTTTCCCCTGTTTGGTCTCCAGACAATCATCGGTATCGCGATCGCCGCCGTCATCCAGGGCAACAAGCTCATGGCGGCTGCGGGCACCTGGGTCAGCAACCCGCTCACCTACGTGCCGATTTATTTCTTCAACTTCCGCATCGGGCAGTGGCTGCTCCAACTCATCGGCGTCCGGTCTGAGATGCCCGACTTGAGCGCCCTGCAGGCCATCATCAACAACGCTAACTGGCAGTCTTTTTCCGAGCTTTTGGCTCTGGGAGCCAGCTTCACCGCGACGCTGCTCTTGGGCAGCTTTGTTGTAGGCTGCGGCAGCGCCATTGTTGCCTATTTTCTGGGGCTCTGGCTGCTCAAGCGGGTCCGCAGAAGCGGGCATAATATTCGAAAGCCCGAACGCTGAGATCGGCCTAATCAAAACGCGGCGGCAGGGTCAGGTAGCTCAAACGAGATGGGGAGAAACGATGGATTTGCATAGCAGTAAGTCTGCATCTGCGGTGCCGGTAGATGCAATTCGCTTTAACGAGCAGGGGCTGGTGCCGGCGATCGCCCAGGACTATCTGGACGGCACCGTGTTGATGATGGCGTGGATGAACCGCGAATCGCTGCAGAAGACGCTCGACAGCGGCGAGGCATGGTACTGGAGTCGCTCTCGGGCTGAACTCTGGCATAAGGGAGCCACTTCCGGACATTTCCAGAAGGTGCGGGAAATGCGCTACGACTGCGACAGCGATGCGCTGCTGCTGACGGTGGAGCAGGTGGGCGATGTGGCCTGCCATACGGGAGAGCGGAGCTGCTTCCATCAGATCGACGGCAGCATCCAGGCCCCTCCGGCGGACACCCTCTCACAAGTCTTTAGCATCATCTGCGATCGCCGCGACCATCCCCAGCCCGACTCCTACACCTGCAAGCTGCTGCAGGGCGGTGACAATAAGATCCTCAAAAAGATCGGCGAAGAAGCCGCCGAGGTGGTGATGGCCTGCAAGGATGACGACCCCGACGCGATCGCCGGAGAAGCGGCTGACCTGCTCTATCACACTCTGGTGGCTCTGGCCTACCATCGGGTAGACATCCGCGATGTTTACAGCAAGCTGCAGGAGCGTCGTCGCTAGCTCAATCTATCGGGGCTCAATATCCCCGACTGAGCACATAATCCGCCAGATTCAGCAAAGCCTGGCGAGAATCCGAGGGAGGCAGATCGTCTAGATGCCGAACGGCGGTGCGGCTGTGCTCGTAGGCCAGCTCTCGCGCCCGCTGGATGCCGTTACTGTCTTTGATAATGGCGATCGCCTCTTCCAGATCGCCCGCTTCGGAAAACTCGCGCTCAACCAAACTGCCCAAATAGGGCTTTTCCTCTAGAGCGTACAGGGCGGGGGCTGTCAGGTTGCCGCTCTTCAGGTCAGAGCAGGCAGGCTTGCCTAGGGCGTCTGACGATGCCGTGAAGTCCAGGATGTCGTCAATGATTTGGAACGCCAGCCCCAAACTCCGACCATAGCTATAGAGGTGGTTTGCTAGCTCGGGCGAGACGTCGCTGAGGACGCCTGCAGCTTTGGCACTGTTAGCGATTAGGGACGCCGCCTTGTAGTAGCTCTTTTCTAAATACGCCTCAATCGACAGGTTCGTATCGTAGCGGTTGAGCCCCTGCTGAATTTCCCCCTCCGCTAAATCCATGATGACCTCAGACAGCAGCTTAACCACGGCCAGGTTGTCGAGATTTGCCAGGTGCCAGGATGACTGGGCAAACAGGAAATCGCCTGCCAGCACCGCAATTCGATTGCCAAAGTTGCTGTGTACTGTCGGCACACCCCGCCTCACCGCAGCTTCATCGACCACGTCGTCGTGCACCAGGCTCGCGGTGTGAATCATTTCCGTAATTTCCGCTAGCCGCCGATGCTTGGTGGTAATGTCTTGCCCTGGCATGGTGGCCCGCGAAACCAACAGAACAATCGCTGGTCGCAGACGTTTCCCGCCTGCGCCAAAGAGATGCTCTGCCGCCGCGTAGAGGATGGGATGGCGCGCACCGACTAGCTGCTTGAGGGTCTCTGTCAGCAGATGCAGGTCTGCCTCAACCGGAAAAAATAAAGAGGTCGCTGAGGTCATGGGTAAACGGACTCAGGCATTGAGTTACGAAATTTTACATATCTTGTCTTTATTCTAAGCCAAGCCTTCTACATCTGGAGAATATCAGATGTTGGAACCGTAAATTTTGTAGCGAGATCCGTATTGGAGTTGGTGGAAGAATAATCGCAAAATCTTCTAAGCCCCCAGCTGGCAAAGCATGAGCGGAGTTTGGGGATATTTAGCGATCGCTGACAGAACAGCCGCCGCGAGAGAAAACGAGCCTAATTGCCGGACTCAACTTTAAAAAAAAGCTTTAACCCCTCTAAATTCTTAGGAAAACTATGATAGGATATCACTAGAGGAATTTGAATAGCCCTGGTAGTTGCAGCAGGCTGGCGTAGCTTATTGGTGTGCAGATGCAGGTCACGGTTTGCTCTGTGATTGGTATGGCCAAGTTCGACTTGGAAGCGATCTGCTTAACTCTCTGAAAGCTGGAATAGGGAGCTTATTGCGGTTGGCCGTTTCTGACGAGCGGAATTGGCGCTCTGACTCCTGGAGCTTCTGGATGTAGCTACGGGCAAAGGGGCAAGCACTGTCGGTCCCTTCCCACCTGCTGATACCAAAGCGCTCTTTTATCGCTGTCGGCTGCGTTATGCTTTCGGGTTTTTCCGTTAGGTATACGACTGTTGGTAGCAACCTTTCCTGGACTAGCTCCCCTCGCTTCGCACACCCCAACCCATCCGCATCATGATACAGACCAACATTCCCCTCATCATTCCCGTATTGGCATCTGGTTATTTACTAGCTGTCTACTTGCTGCTATCGCTGGCTCAGCGTTCTCGTCGAGCTTAAGCCGAAATCGCATCTTACCACGCTTCCGTCGATAGTCTACCTGTCGGCGGAATTTGTGCGTTTAAATTTGTGCACTTGTTTGATGTTTTTATGTACACACTGGGTTCTCAGTCTAGCCTCTTTCAGGTCAGATTGATCGACTGGCCAGGTCGGACTGAGTCAGGTCGGGGAATCAGGTCAATCTGCTCAACCAACGGTTCATATCCCAGCCATTGGGATGCCAGTTGGGCAAAGCGCTCGGGGCGATCGCTAACGCAGAAACGAGTTTGAGACCAAGACCCGCCCGACCCTGTGCTTCGCAGCCCCAACAGGTCGAGTTCTTGGACGACGGCAGCGGCGGTGTGAACAGCCGGGTTAATCCGCTGAATGGTGGGCGGGACAATTTTTTGAAGTACGGGAGCAAGGTGGGGATAGTGGGTGCAGCCATAGACCAGTACGTCAATCTGCTGCTCTAGCAAGGGGGCCAGATACCGCTGGGCGATTCGGTCAGTTTGGCGATCGCGGATGCGGTTCTGCTCAATCAAGGGGACAAATTCCGGGCACCCAACCTCCCAGACCTTAACGGATGGTTCAATTTCGGCCATGGCTGAGGTGTAAGCACGGCTAGCAGCCGTTGCTGGAGTGGCAATGACCCCGATTCGTTGACCAGCGCAGACGGCAGCACGGGCAGCGGGCAGAATGACCCCCAGTATGGGCAGATCAAACTCAGCGCGAACGATGTCCAGGGCTAGGGCTGAGCTGGTGTTGCAGGCCATCACAACGAGCTTGACCTGCTGGGTCAGCATCCAGTGCAGGATATCGCGCACGAACTGCAGGATTTCTGCTGGGGAGCGATCGCCATAGGGCAGTCGAGCCGTGTCGCCAAAGTAGAGAATGGGTTCGTGGGGGAGCAGATGACGAATGGCGCTGAGCACCGTCAGCCCACCGACGCCGCTGTCAAAAACGCCGATGGGACGCTGCTGCAGCGGTGCGGTCGCATTATCTGGAAAGACATTTGCAAGAACGGGGTCAAATATATGAGCCATGCAGTTTCTAGATATAAGAAAACCTGGGCGGTTAACCCGAAGAACCCGAATCATCAAGGAAACTGCCCAATCTTTTGCCTAAGTTTTGGTGAGCTATTATACACCAGCTAGCGGTCTTGCACGGACTCTAGGCTTTCCACGTTCGTCGAGTTAGATTCATCCGGCGAGAATGCCTGGCCGTTGGCTCCCTCCAGCGCTGGCGAGGGGGCTTCTCCCGTCAGTGGCCCCTCAGCCTCGGGGCGGAACACTACCCGCAGAAACGGCGGAGCCAGGAAGGTGGTCATAATCACCATGACAATGATGGCTGCCTCTAGAGAATCGGAAAGGACGCCGCTGGCAGAGCCGACTCCGGCGAAGACCAGACCAACTTCTCCACGGGGAACCATGCCGACGCCGATGGCTAGGCGGTTGATCTGCCCCTGTCCAAAAATCGTGAAGCCAGTGATGACCTTACCAATAATGGCGATCGCAATCAGAAAGGTTGCCATAATTAACCCTTCTCGATTGGCTGGCGTCGCCGGATTCAGCACGCTGAGGTCCGTTCCGGCTCCGACAACCACAAAGAACACCGGTACCAGCATATCGGCAATGGGCACCACTTTTTCCTCTAGCTCTTCCCGCTTCTCGGTTTCCGCCAGGATTAGCCCTGCCGCAAATGCGCCCAAAATAGCCTCAAGCTGAATTGCAGACGCAATGTACGCGAGGGCAAAGGCAAAAACCAGGGCCGAGAGGATGAGTTCACCCCGGGTCTGCATGCGATCGACGAGGGCTACAAAGTAAGGGCTGAGGAGTCGCCCGATGAAGATTGCGCCAATGAGAAATGCCGCTGCCCCAATTACTAGATAGAGGATATTGAAAACGTCGATTTCTCCAGTTTTAGCCAGGCTCGCTACCACAGCCAGCACAATGATGCCCAAGACATCATCCAGAACGGCTGCACCAATGATGATCTGACCTTCCCTCGACCCAAGCTGCTGCAGCTCGGCCAGCACCTTTGCCGTAATGCCGATACTGGTTGCAGTCAATGCCGCTCCGGCAAATACTGCTGGAACGGTGGGCACGTTGAACAGAGCAATCAAACCCGCCGTACCTAGGGCAAACGGTGCAACCACGCCGACGACCGCGACAATTGCTGCCTGTGGCCCCACCCGAATGAGTTCCTTCAGGTCTGACTCTAGGCCGATTTCAAACAGCAGCAAGATGACGCCCAGCTCAGAGAGGACGGAGATAACCTCGCTCTGGGCCTCAAACACGCTACCTGCCGCTTCGGGCTGGAGGCCAGCGGTCATCTGAAGAAAATTAATGATGAGTGACTCATCACCCTCTGCCAAGCTGTGGGGAAACACGATGAGCCTGAGGACCGATACGCCCACGATCACTCCCCCGACCAGCTCACCCAGGACGGGAGGGAGGTTGATGCGCGAGCAAAGTTCACCAAAAATTTTGGCTGAGAGGTACACCACAATCAGGCTGAGTAACACACCTGCTAGCACGAATGAACCCTGCTCTGCGTCTGGAGCCGATGCCAGAATTGGAGTAAAAACGGTCGAAGATTGAAACGGCAGCAACAGTGAGGACATAGTTGGAGCAATAGCTGCCAGGGTTGTTGGGTCAATCATGCACTCGACAAAACTCGTTCAGTCCACTTTACTATGAGTCATTGGAGACCGTGTTAGCAACCGCTACAGGACTATAGTCTCCTAATCAGTTAAGTAGGTAGCCATAAATAAACGACGCTATGGTGGGGTGCACCCCCGCCGGGGACGCACCTCACTGGCCCTATTGCAGTTAGCCCCGCGCCACCATCGTCAACTTCACTGGCTCCAGGCTGCAGTTTTGCGGACTATAGTAGAACTGTCGTGAGCCCATACTATAAAGTCCAAAGTGAACAATGGCTGTCGAACTTGCCCACGCACCTGCCACCCGTCAATCCGTGTCAACTCATTCGCATACTCTCCGAGAAGTCTTTGAGGGCATTAGGAGCGATAGCTGTCCGTTTCACTACAATTTTCACCTGCACACCCTCTGCTCAGATGGTCAGCTCCGGCCCGAAGATTTGATTCAGCAAGCCATGCGGCTTGGCCTGAAGGGCTTAGCCATCACCGATCATCACTGCGTTGATGGATTTTGGCGAGCTTCCCAATACCTAACCGGTCAGTCGGGGGTAGCCGATTTACCCATCCTCTGGTCAGGGGTTGAAATCAATGCCGGATTGCTGAATACGGACGTGCATGTGTTGTGCTACGGGTTTGATCCCCACGCAGCAGCGATGCAGCCCTACCTGCAGGGCCAGAGCGTTAGTGGCGATCGCTATTCCATTCAGGCAGTGATTCAGGCAGCCCATGCAGCCGGGGGGTTAACCGTATTGGCCCATCCGTCCCGATACCGGCGATCGCCCGCCGAACTCATTGCTGAGGCCGCCAGGCTGGGGATCGATGGCGTCGAAACCTACTATGCTTACGACAATCCCATGCCGTGGCGACCTTCTCCATCTCAAACCTATATGGTTGGCCGACTAGCGCAAGCCCACGAACTGCTGCAAACCTGCGGAACGGACACCCACGGACTCAGCATTACTCGGAGGCTCTAACGTGCCTCTATAAATTTCACCTGCACTGTGGGAGCTTAGAGCAACCCAGAGAGGCCCCAATATCCCGCCGCCAGGCCGACTGTAGCCAGAGTAGCTAGAATGAAGCGCGATTGGTAGAGGGGAAGCGAGGGAGATCTGAAGAACGTTGCTTTAGGGTCGGCAGCAGCCAGAGCTGCCCCTAGTCCGATTATTAAAGCGATGCCCGCCAGCAGCGCGACGGCCATCAACGCTGCCAGGAGCATTGTGGTGAGTAAGAGCGGAAGGTGCGCTAAGGCAGTGCTACTCCACCAAATGAGGCTGAAAGCGGTGACGCCAAACGCTAGCAGGACGAGACGGGCGATCGCCTGGCTGACTTCAGGACAAACAGCACTCACCAGTACAACCTCAACCCCGACTAGAACTGGAGTTGGCATCGAGAATCCACCCAAAACAGCGCCGATGTAAACCGATGTCAGCAAGAATTGGGTCACCTGGGGTTTCCACCGAACGGTTGAAAACCCAGTCGTATTCAGGGTGGTTTGCGGTTGTCTAGAAGTTCTGTAGGTATCTACATTTCTGTGGGACTTTATGCGCTCTTGAAGCTGTTCGGCGATCGCAGAAATCATAATCGAAGCGGGAACCATCAATGCTATTAACATTGTGCTCAAACCTATGGCACAGCCGTAACGTCCTTAAGATCAGGATGCCCATATCTATTTCAGAACTCAAGATTTTTCTGCGGTCTTCGGTATCACTTTATTGGTAGACTAAGGAATATAAAGCTAGGAGAAAATAGGGCGGAAATTTAAGTAAATCCACTACCTTGCCGCGGTATTACGGGCCAGCTTAGCAGCGACCGCATCATCTAATCAGGAAATTTATGCTCTTCTTTGTAGAAAATTTGAGTAAGTCAATTTTCGATCAACTGCTTTTGCCCAAAGTTGCTGTAGCTTCTAGCGATGCGGCACTCTCAAGTGGTAGACCGTGCTAGACATATCTAGCATGCTGGGATGGAGCCGCTTCGCCCGCCTAACTATCAGTAGTTCTACTGAAATTCACCCGTAGTCTCCTATATAGCCCTACAGGCTAAGATTTGAGTATGGACCCTACGCGTCACGCGGATTCTACACCTCTTAAGTGTACTAACGCGAAAGCGTAACGCCATAGCGGCTGTTATTTCTGTACCGCTAGCGGGCAATCTATACTAGGTGTTTACTGAGTGTCTGTAAACAATGGCGCATGCATTGGGTTAAAGCCAAGCGAAGGCAAAAGTCGTTACCGGCAGGGGGTATCTGCACTAGGGGGCACGTTTTCTCAATTTAGAATCACTGAATCCTGTGATCAGCTTCCCTACCTGAATAAGGCTGTGGGGACTAGACTGGGGCTGCATTCGACCCATATCCCCCACCCATATCCCTGGATCACCCTAGTTAGAGAGAGTCTTTGATGGGGCACGGTCAGCAGATTATTCGGTACGTTCAATCCTTGAAGAAGTCAAAAGAGGGCCGACGGGTATGGCTTACAGCGTCGGGAGTGACGGGCTGCGTGCTGCTTGTGCGCCTTTTGGGCCTGCTACAGGCTGCTGAGCTGGCCACACTGGATCAGCTTTTTCGCCTCCGCCCGGCAGAACCTCCAGACGAGCGGGTTGTCATTGTTGAAATCGACGATAGCGACATCAATAAAATTGGCACGTGGCCAATTCCCGACCAAACTCTGGCGATCGCCCTCGACCGGATCAAGTCCTACGAGCCCCGGGCGATTGGTCTAGACATTTACCGCGAACTGCCGGTTGAGCCAGGGCATGAGCAGCTTGTGGAGGTCTTGGAAGACACGCCCAACCTCATTGGCATTGAGAAGGTGCCCGATACCTACAGCATTGGCGTAAGTCCGCCTAGCGTTCTGGCTGAAAACCAGCAGATTGGCTTTAACAACGTCCTGGTCGATGCCGATAGCCGAGTCCGGCGATCGCTCCTGTTCTGGAGCATCAACGGAGAGCATAAGCAAAGCTTTGCCCTGCGCCTGGCGCTGCTGTACCTCGAATCGGAGGGGATCGTGCCCCGCTCCGCGCCCGGTTCTCAGGCACTGCAGCTAGGAGAGAGCACCTTTCCCCCACTGCGGCCCAACGATGGCGGCTATGCTGGCGTTGACAACGGCGGCTACCAGATCCTGGCGAACTTTCGCTCGTCCCGCAGTTCCTTCCCCACGGTTTCCCTAACCGATGTGCTCAACGGAGACCTGAAGGACCCAGACCTGATGCGCGATCGCATCGTGCTGATTGGGTCAACCGCCAACAGTCTTAAGGATTTTTTCTACACCTCTCACAGCAGCGATAGCCGCCCCATTGCTGGAGTGGAGCTGCACGCTCAAATCATGAGTCAAATTATCAGCGCCGCGCTGGACAATCGCTCCCTATTGCGGGTGATCCCCGATGCGGCTGAGTGGCTCTGGATTTATGTCTGGGCAATTGTGGGAGCGAGCCTAAGCTGGAAGCTGCGATCGCCAGGCCGTTCTGGAGGCGGGCTGCTGGTGGCTGGTAGCCTCCTTTTGGTCACTGGCTATGGAGCCTTTTTACTGGGGTGGTGGATCCCAGTGGTGCCGCCCATGATTGGGTTGGCCATGTCGGCGATCGCCATCACCAGCTACATTGCCCATCTGGAAGGAGAGCTGCAAAAGTCGAAGGAATTTTTGCACTCAGTGATTAACGCCATCCCCGACCCCATTTTCGTCAAAGACAAGCAGCATCGCTGGATCGTGCTCAACGAAGCCTACAGCAAGTTCATCGGCTATCCCGTCGAAGCACTGCTCAACCAATCGGAATACACGTTTCTATCGCCTCAGCAGGCAGCCCTCCTGCGCCGACAGGACGATTTGGCCTTCCAGTCGGGCATTGAGCAGGAAAGCGAAGGGGAGCTGACTAATGCCAGTGGCCGCACCTATCAAATTGCCACGAAGCGATCGCTCCACAAAGATGGGGCGGGAAATCTATTCCTAGTGGGCGTCATCCGCGACATCACCCACCGCAAGCGCATGGAGGAAGAGCTCCGCCGCACCGCCGCCGAACTGGTGCGCTCCAATGCCGAACTTCGCCAAACGGGCAATCACCTCCGCCACATGGCCTACCACGATCCGCTGACCGGGTTGCCCAACCGCAAACTCTTCCAGGAGCGCCTGATTCAGGCCATCGAGTGGGCCACTCAAAACCGTCAGCTCATCGGCGTGCTGTTTCTGGATTTGGATGGATTCAAGGCCGTCAATGACACCCTGGGGCATCCAATCGGCGACCTGCTTCTCAAGGCCGTTGCCCAGCGACTCACGGGATGCCTCCGGGCCAGCGACACGATCGCCCGCCTAGGTGGAGACGAATTTGTCGTCATCCTGCCGGCCATTCCCTGCACCGAACACATCAGCACGGTAGCCGAAAAAATTCTGACAACTCTCTCCAGTCCCTTCCTGCTGGAGAGCAAAACTATCTCGATTACCACCAGCATTGGCGTCAGCATCTATCCCAATCACGGTGAGAGCATGGAAATTCTCATCGTGGCAGCCGACCAGGCCATGTATCACGCCAAGGAGCGGGGTAAGAACCGCTACGAATTTGCTCAGGGTGAGCCGTTCCCCCAGTTAACGAACGGAGCGATCGCCCCTGAGGATGAGGATTCAACCGAGTCGTCAGTTGCAGACAATCCAGCCAACTCTGTAGAGCTGCCTATGTCTTAGAACCTATCCGGAAGCCCCGGTAGGGTTCTGGATTCCAAAAACTCTGGCGCGTTTTCGGATGGGCCTTAATAGCTCTTCAAGGCCCGGTCGATCTCGCGCTGGGCCTGCTTACGCTTCAGGGTTTCACGCTTATCGTGCAGCTTTTTACCACGGGCTAGAGCGATAGAAACTTTGACCCAGCCGTTTTTCAGATACATCTTCAGGGGGACTAGAGTCAGCCCCTTTTGCTCGGTTTGACCAATGAGCTTGTTGATTTCTTGCCGATGGAGCAGCAGCTTACGGTTGCGGCGGGGGTCGTGGTTAAAAAACTGGCTGGCCGTTTTGCTGGGAGAAATATGTACATTGTTCAACCAGGCTTCGCCGTTACGCACTGAAGCGTAGCCATCTCGCAGATTGACCCGGCCCTCTCGAATCGACTTGACCTCGGTACCCAGGAGTTCAATACCCGCTTCGTAAGTGTCTAGAATCTCATACTGGAAGCGGGCCTGCCGATTATCGGCAATGACCTTGTATCCGTCGCTGCTGTTGCCCATATCTACCCATAACCCTTAGCAATAAGGCCAGGAATATGCCCCGGCGGTGTATCCCAGCTTATCGCTGAGCTTCCCTATTCGACCACAATTATCCATTCGTGTAGCTCGTAGCGGACGCAGCCCGACTTCACCAGTGGGTCGGCGGCGACGATCGCCTCAGCTTCCTGGCGATCGCCCGCCCTGAACAGGAGCATGCCGCCACCAAACTCGGCCCAATAGCCCGTTTTGGCCTCGTGTCCTTTCTCGATTAGGGTCCGCACATAGTCCTTATGGGCGGGCACAAAGCGATCGAAGGTGGATTTTTCCACAATCCCCGTTTCAATTTTGACAAACCATGGCATCCGTTCTCTCCTCAGGCTGGCGCGATCGCCCTCAGCGCAGCATCATATCCTCTAGTTTAATTGGCCCGCTGCCACAGGCGAATCACCTCGGCCAGGGTTTGCTGGTCGGGCGTGTCTACTGCTGTCGAGGGGGGATTGCTCTGGGCACCGGGGATATTATTTGCCCAGGGGCTATTGGAAACGGCCTGCAGATCTAGATTTTGGGCCGCCGGGCGGAAACCAAACTGGACGAACACCTCCTGCTGTTCCGGCGCGGTTAGAAACTCCAGAAAGGTGCGAGCGGCGTCTGCCGTAGCCCGATTCACGTCTCGCGTTACGATGGCGGCGGTGGAGACGGTTTCAACGGTCGGGTCTAGATAGTAGACCTGGTATGGCTTGCCCTGGGTGGTGGCCGACTGCTCCCAGCGGTGGAGGGCAATGCTTTCATAAACGATCGCCACGTCGGCATCGTTAGGACCCCGAGCAATAAATTCCTGGAGCAGCACATCCGTTGAGCGGGGCGGCTGATAGACCGAGCGCTTTACCAAGCCAAATAAATCCTGCACCTCGGGGGCAGCCAGCTTGTTGGCAGTGAGGGCACCGCCGCCCAGCTCGTCTTGACTCCACAAACTTAGGGCCAGTTGCCCACTGTTGGAGCGGGCCGGGTCGGTGATCACCAGATCAAAGCTGCCCCAGTCACTCGATCCACCAAAGTCGCCCCAAACTCCAGCCTCCAGCGCGCCCTCCACCCGCTGCCAGTCAAAGCGGCTGTTGGGAAACAGCACGGCTCCCCGTTCGGGCCAGGCAATGCCCACCAGCATGGTCTTAGCAACGGGCACGGGGCTGTCATAAAAGGGATCGCTGCCTTCCTGGGCCTGCCAGCGATCGCCCAATTCTTCCAGCAGTTCACCGTTGGCGGGAATAATTACCGTTGGGTCAAAGTCGTTATTGTCGTCCAGATAGTTATTGACGATGTCGCGGGATCCCTGAAATTTCAGGTCTAGCTTAATGTTGGGATGGGCCTGCTCAAACTGGGACTCCAGTGCTGCCAGGGGCTCTTGCAGCTCGGTGCCGCTGACCACGGTGACCGTGCGCTCCAGTCCGGGGGTGGGGGCATAGGCCAAGCCAGCGGCAGCGGCGATGATACCGAGGGAGGTAATGAGACGCGTGGTTTTGGACATGGTGAGTTACCGTAAAAGCCGTGGAAAAGTGCTGCAAATTCAAAAAGCTGAACTCGAACCTAGGAACTCATCCGGTGGGCAGACCGCTGTCGCTGCTGGTGAGCAGGGAGAGATTTTCCTGAACGCTGTTGAACTCATCGCTGAGCGATCGCACCTCCAGGGCCTGGGTTGTATCCGTGAAGTCAGCGGTGCGCAGTTTGTTCTGAAGCTGCTGCAGAACGCCAGCGGCGTTAAGGATCAAATTTGAGAGGCCCGCAACCTGGGCCTGACGCGCATCCCGACCTTCCTGGGCGAGCTGAATATTGCGCCGCAGCGTTTCCGCCAGCTTGGTCCACTGGTCGCGGGCGGCTCCCGTGCTGCTGGCGCGCTTGGCTTCCGCATTTTGGAGCTGTTGCTTCAAATCGCTAACCGACAGCAGCGAGTCGGAACCACGCATGCGGCGGACCATCTGGTCGATATTACCAGGGAGTTCGCTGGCGCGATCGCAGGCGTACTGCACCGTACCCAACAGCTCCATCTGGTGGGCATCGGTGAGCAGTTGGGTGGCCTCATCCCGCAGGGCATTAGCCTGGGTGGCGACGGTGACCGCCTGCTGCCGCACCGCCTGCAGCTCCTGCTCCAGGGCGGGATTGTTGAGTTCATACCGTTCCGGCTCCTGCCCTTTGCGGTAAGCAGCTCCTGCCGTCGCGATCGCCACCGACACGGGCACCATCACCAGGCTGGGCAGGCGGGCAATGCGCACGCCCAGCACCAGGGCGATCGCCCCAATCAGAACCGGAACGGGATAGTAGAGGGGGTTTGCCAGTTTCATCATCAGGGGCACCACGCTAAAACTCTAACTGCAAGTCTGCCATGAGGCTGGAGATAGTTTCGGGACTGCCTTCAGAGTAGTAGCCGCCATTGAAGTCGGCGATCGTCTGCAGGGCTTGGGGGTCAAAGTCGCCCTGCTGGCCATAGCCGATGGTGAAGAAGGCAATACGCTCGTCGCTCTGGAAGCCGCTGGCCTGGAGTTCAGTTTCTAGTTGACCGAGGGAAACACCCTCCCCAGAGTCGACCCCGTCCGTCAGGATGAGTACCGCGTTAATCGCGTCATCGCGCCGGTTCTGGCTCAGCCAGTTGCGGGCAAACAGGGCGGCGTCGTAGAGGCGAGTGCCACCATCGGCCTGGAGGCTGCTGATGAACTGGAGACCCGTATCCCGTCCCTGGGGCGTCCCTTCCACCACGATGGGGTCGCGAATCTGGTCGTCGAAGTCAATCAGGGCAATGCGATCGCGCGGTCCCAAATTCTCGATGTAGCTCTGGAGGGTGCTTTGCACGGCGGGCAGCTTGCCCCCCTCCATTGACCCAGAGGAATCCACCACCACGGCCACCAGGGAGGGCTTCTTAGCCACGTCTTCCCAGGCTTTGATCATGGCCTCCACCACTTCTGGCTGGGGAGGGCGATAGGAGTCGTAGCTGGCGTCGGGATTTACCCCGTTTTCTGACGAAAAGGCCGGTCCCAGGGCTACTCCTGGTACGCCGGGACGGAGTCCTAAGTTAGTGGCGATGGTTTGGGCTTGGGGCGATCGCAAATACTCGATCACCTGCTGAGCGGCGGCTTTTTCCTGGTCGCTGATCCAGGGAGCGTCAGGCAGGATGGCCCGCATGTTGGAGGTGAAGGTTGCCGGAGGATAGACCGCCTGGTAGCGGGTCGAGTTCGCACCAGCGTTTTGGTTGGCGGCAATGACGGACGATTCATAAACCGACCCCACCGATGCCCAGAACGGCCCGTTCTGCACCATCGCTTTGGCCAGAGAGCTGGTAGACACGCCATAGCGGGTGATTTTGCGCTGGATCTGCTGCACCTGCGGCGTGTTAGCGGCGACATCATCCAGGGTCAGCTCTTCGGGGCGCTTGCCCGATACTGCCGCAAACTGGGTCACCAGGGTCTGCAGCCCAGAGTTGGAGCGAGTAGGTGCAGTGTGGACATAGTGAATGGCCATCGCTGGACTGTTGGGGTCGATGTCCTGGTGGGTTTCTGCGTTTACAAATGCCTGGAAGAGATTATCGGTCTGCTGCAGGCCGGGGGCCAGCTCCTCCTGAGTCATGAACACCATAGGGCTGTGGGTCAGCAGGGGGGCGTCCGTGATTTCGGGAATGTAGGACTGGCCTGGAAAAATCTGGTCGACCCGATACTTCATCTGGCTGTGGTAAATTTCTCCGTCTACCGACAGCAGGGTGGGAAATTCGGGGGAGTCGGCAGCGATGGTGCCTGCCTGGAGCTGTTCGGCCAGACCCACTACGGTGGATACCACGTCGCCGCTGCCCACAGCCTCGCAGGTGACGTAGAACTCTTCGCCGCTCTCTAGCTTGGGCTGCTGCTGGTTAAAGGGGGCGATCGCCTCTTCACAAAAATGCCCCAGGGCGCTGCCCAACAGCAGCTTGACCTCAAACCCGCGGGCAGCCGGACTACCGCTGGGTGAACCACCCGCATCCGAAGTACTAGAAGTACTAGAGTTACCTCCACATGCTCCTAATGCCAACGCACCCAGCAGGACTGCAAACCTTGCCATCCGGTTCATAGAGAGTTTCATTGCTTGATCCTAAACGCAACTAACGGACTGACAGAATAAGTAGATAACCCTAAGTCGTAAGCGAAGCTATCGTCGAGAGTTGCCCCTGCCGGGAGCGCACCCCGACCGCTTCGCTGATGACCAAACACTCAGGCAAAATCAGGACTATTCGAGCTGTGATCGAGCTGTGATTTTGGCTTTAATCAAATATCAGCGCAACCCACCAAAATTATGAGAATGGAATTGCTGGCAATCAACGCCGGGGTATCTGTGGTGAGAATGACGCCAAAATACTCAATCTAGACCTGTTTAGCATGCCCGCCATTTGGGGTGGGGCATCACCAAGACGGGCGATCGCTACGATTTCTTGCTGCCCTCATTCATTACTCGTCTACGTGATACTACTTGTATTATCTCAAAATCCCAAGCGAACGGGGGCTTGGAGGGGCGATTAGGAAACTGCCCGTTACGGAGCATTGCAAAGCATTGCAAAGTATTGCAAAGCATTACAATCCGAACCAATGCTGACGGTTTTGCTGCTCCCTCCAGCAGGTTGGGAACACTGACGGCAGGTCTCCGAAAGGGTTGGAGCTAGAGATGCGGAATCAAGCCAGTCGAGTGTTCCCTAATTTCATCATGATTGGAGCGGGCAAAGTCGGCTCCACGTCCATCTATGAATTCTTTGTAGACCATCCCAACGTGTGCATAGCCGCCCCCAAAAGGAAACCTACTTTTTCGTTCCTCCAGAGCAGCGAGAGGCCCTAAAACCCTGGGGTGCGGTGACTACTGACGTGGACTATGCCAAGCAGTTTGCCCACGCCGAAGCGGGCCAAATTCGGGGAGAAATCTCCACCAACTACTATGCCTATCCTGAATCTGCGGCACTGATTCACCAAACCACTCCTGACGTTAAGCTGGTTGCCGTCCTGCGGAATCCAATCGATCGTGCCTATTCATCCTTTCAAATGCGGTTGCGGGAAGTAGGGGATGTGGCTGATTTTGAAGCGGAGCTTAATAATCCCAAAAGCCCTCAGGTATCCCGTGGGTTCTACCACGCGCTGCTGCTGCCCTATTTTGAACGGTTCCCCCATCAGCAAATTCTCGTGCTATTTTTCGACGACTTTATCAAAGGTCAGCAGGCATTTTTTGACCAACTCTGCGCTTTTTTAGAAATTCCTCCCCTCGTGGTCAAAGCTCAATACCACGGCAGAAAAGGTGGGACACCCGCCTCGATGTGGCTGCACCGACTGCTGTCTACAGACAATTCTGTCCGGCGGGCGGGGGCGACCGTCTTAAAACCGCTGCTCAGCGAAAAAAATCGGCGCATGGTCCGAGAAGCAATCCTCTCCCGCAATATTCAAAAAACGCAGCTTCCAGCTACTCTACGAGAACGGCTGTTTGCTCTGTATGATGATGACCTGCGGCGGTTGGAGCTATTGCTGGAAACTGACTTGAGCCACTGGCGGTAATTTCTAGAGACAGCGTTTGCGGCTGTCGTGTGGTCTAGCGCGCTCCCTCCCAGCTCTCCACCCAGGCCAGAGAACGCGCTTTACTCCGCGATGGTTTGATTTAATCTAGAGTGAGTCAAGATAGTCTGTCTCTGCCCTCGCTCTTCTTTTAAGTTAACTGTCGGAGTCTACCGTGAATTTGTCATCCCTATCCGAGCTGAGCTTTTTTCGAAATCTGCGTGCGGGCAGTCGGCAATTTGCGGTAATTGGGCTGGGGCGCTTTGGGCGGGCCGTCTGCCAGACCCTGCACCAGCTAGGGCATGAGGTGCTGGGGATTGACTCGAACGAAGACCTGGTAACGCGGGTGCTGACCGACCATTTGGCGGCCCATGCGCTGCAGCTCGACTCCACCAATCCCAACGCCCTGGCCGAAGCCGGCGTCTATGACTTCGATACCGTCATTGTGGCGATTGGGAACTACATTCAAGAGAGCATTATCACCACGCTGAACGTTAAAGAGGCTGGCGTCCCTTACATTGTGGCGAAGGCATCGTCTGAAGTGCACGGCAAGCTCCTGCGGCGGGTGGGGGCCGACAAGGTGGTGTATCCGGAGCATGAAACCGGCTGTGCTCTGGCGCGATCGCTCACCCGCCCCGAAATCCTCGATCGCTTTGAGCTAGACCCCGACCACAGCATCGTCGAGCGCACCGTACCCGCTGAGTTTGACGGCAAAACCATCGCAGAGCTGGAGCTACGACGCACCTATGGCCTCAGCATCCTGGCGATTAGCTGCGAACAGGGCAGCGAGAAATTCGAGATCAACCCCAGTCCCGTTACGCGGTTGAAAAAGGGAGCCGTGATGGTAGTCATCGGCACCAACAGGAGCATTGACCAACTGCCCCATTAATTTGTGGAATTGGTGATGCCCCATCTAGGCGGCGAAGTTCCACATCACCGGGTCGGCTTGGTCCAGGTGGTCTGTAACGGTGCGGCCAATGCGGTCGATTGCGGCCACGTCCTCATCCGTGAGCTGGACCTCACCAGCCTGAGCGTTTTGGGTGGCCTGATCGGCATTGCGGGCTCCGACGATGGCGCTGGTCTGAGGTTGACGAATCAGCCAGGCGATCGCCAACTGGGCTAGGGTGCAGTCATATTTCTCAGCAAAGGGACGCAACTGGTCCAGGGCCTGCTGCGCCCGCTGGTAGTTTTCTCCCTTGAATAGCTTATTTTTGCGGCGAATGTCGCCCTCTTCAAACTCATGATCCGGGCCAAACTTGCCGGTCAGCAGCCCCTGGGCTAGGGAGGAGTAAGCGATGATGGCGATATTGTTCTCCACGCAGTAGGGCATGGCATCCTGCTCCACCTGACGCCAGAACAGGGAGTAAGGGGGCTGGAGGCTGACAATCTCACCACACTGAGACGCTTCCGCCAACTGCTGCCGTGAGAAGTTGGAGACGCCGATCGCCCGAATCTTGCCCGCCGTTCGTAGTGCCTCTAGCGCCCGCATGGATTCTTCGATGGGCACCGCCTCACTGTTAAACGCACCGGCGGGCCAGTGGATCTGGTAGAGGTCGATATAGTCAGTCTGCAGGCGCTTGAGGGAGTCTTCACAGGCTTCGATCACCTGCTGATACTTGAGGTGGTTAGGGAACACCTTGGTGGCCAGAACGACGCGATCGCGCACGTCCTTCAGGGCTTTCCCCACCACTTCTTCAGAGTGCCCATTGCCATAGACCTCAGCCGTGTCAAAGGTGGTAATCCCGGCATCATAAGCTGCTCGCATCGCCTTGGCCGTCTCGTTATCCTCAATCCCGACCCACTGAGACTTGCCAGCCTGCCAAGTCCCCAAGATGACCGGCGTGATCTCAACATCAGACTGACCCAGCTTGCGCGTTTCCATGACGGTGCTCCCATACAACACCTCAAATCTACAGCAGTCTTAGCACAAACCTTTCTGCCGCGGGAAAGATCATGGGAGCGAGGATTCCGGTTAGTCAAACAGGAGCTGGGCGGCACCGTGGATCTGCTCTAGGGGGGCGATCGCTCGGGGTAACAAAGGCAGGCGCACGATGGTCTGGTGAGGGAAGCGATCGCCCGGCAAGGCTCGCCCCGGTTCATAGAGGTTTTGCACCACATAGCGCTGGCTCACGCCCATAGCGGTGACGGACTGCGACAGCCGTTCGGCCTCGGCAATGATGGCAGACTGGTTTTGCAAGACGCCGACAAACTCGGTATAAGCCGGGTCTTTCAGCTTCTTTTGAGCATCCACCACCCGCTTGCGCAGCGTCCGCAGGCGACCCATTAGCTCCACCCGGCCTACCACGTCCTGGTACTTCAGCCAGAGCTTGAAGATCCACGCCAGCCAGTCTCCCAGGGCGGTAGGCATCTCCAAAAAGCGCAGCAAATGGCCTGTGGGGGCCGTGTCCAGGATGACCAGATCCTGCTCCTTCTTCTCCAGCAGTTCCATCACCGACAGCAGGGAGAGCATTTCATCAATCCCCGGCAGGGACTGAGCCACGATTTTCCGCCAGGCTTCCGGACCGTAGGCAAGCTGAATGGCGTCTTCCCCCGTGTCACCGCTCATCATCTCCGCCAGCTCCCACAGATAATCATCCCGGAACTGGTCGAGCACCACCTCCGCCTCAATTTCTTGACCGCTCAGGTTGGCGGGACTGGCCTGCCCGTCGGCAGCACCGATGGCCTGGGGCAGATGGCCCAGGGTCAGACCAAAGGCGTCTCCCAGGGAGTGGGCCGGGTCGATGGAGATGACGCGCACGTTGCGGTCTGGGTGCCGGTGGGCCATTCCCCAGGCGATCGCCGCCGAAACGGTGGTTTTGCCCACGCCGCCTTTGCCGCCCACGATAATCAACTGGCGTCCGGCCTCGATGAAGTCTGTAAAGCCGGGGGGTACCTTATCGGGAAAGGTCAACCGTCCCTGGGGAACTTCAAAGCTTCGATGCTGAGCGGCATCCACCACCATTGCCTGCCCAATTACCGTATCTAGAGCCGTCGTGCCCACAGGCTCGATCCCTTGTTTGGGCACGCTAAAGACCGGCTGCACACCGATCTGGAGGAACTTGCCCAGAGTTTCCTGCTGCTCGGCAAAGCGGTGGAGCTGTACCGGGGACATGGCCTGTGGCCAGTCATCCTGGTCAGCCTGGACGCTGAGGATGCGGTTGACCAGAATGCCGCCCGTGGGAATGCCGAGGCGGTGGAGGGCTTCAACAAAGCGCTGGGTCTCCAACAGGCTCATGGGCTCAGCGATCGCCACCACGAGGCAAGCCGTCCGCGCCCGGTCTTGCAGGAGCGATCGCCCCGCCGCCAAATCACGCCGCATTTCTGCCAGGAAATTATCGGCTTCGTCATCGCTATATTGCCCGGTGAACCGCTGGCTGATTTCTCGATGTTTGGCCTGAAACAGCTCTAGGGAATCCAGCAGGCGATCGAGAAAGTCCATCAGGCTAAACAGGTTGAGCGTATGCCCACTGGGAGCCATGTCCACCACGACCCGGTCAGCCTCCTTTTCCCGCAGCAGCCGCTGAATTTCCAGGATGCCCATGAGCTCATCCAGCCCTGGCCAGCTCAGATCCCATACCGGGCTGAGGTCGCTTCCCTCGACAAAGCTGCCCCGCTCTACCAGCAGTTCCAGCACCCGCCCATAGCGGACCTTAAAGTCCTTTAGCAAAGTTTGGGCATCCAGGGCGCGAATGTGAAGATTGGGTAAATCGGGGGCGGGACGGGGAGCATCATCCACCGCCACTTGCAGCACATCCCCCAGGGAATGGGCCGGATCGGTTGAGATCAAAAGAATGCGATCGCCCGGAAACTGCCTGGCCCAGTAGCGGGCAAATCCGCAGGAAAGGGTGGTCTTGCCAACGCCACCTTTACCGCTAAACATGGCCAGGTGCAGAGCATGGTAGTCCTGTAACCCTGTTTGAACTGGGGGGCGATTGGCTTGTGGAGATGGATTGAGGGGTGGGTGTGCAACCATAGCGTGGGAAATTCACCGTAGAGATCTCTACCTCAATAGACTGCCCAGTTTTGGGATGTCCGGAAACGCCCTCCATATCCAGAAGAAAAAATTATCGGCAATTGGTAGGGACAAATGGCCATTTGCCCCTACGTCTTGGGTAGGAGCATTTGCAAGAATCCTCTAATACCGTTTTTCTGTGAAGCTGCGCACAACAAGGGGCTTAAGCCCCTTGTCTGCCCGAACTCCTCCTATGCGTCTTTACACGAAATTGGTATAAGTCGGTAACCACAGATAAAGGACGCTATGGCGGGGGGCGCACCCCATTAGATTGGTCTATGACCATGTCCTTAAGTGATCAAAAGCCTATCGTGTAAATTTACGTAACTTCTGCCCTCGTGAAGAATTCTTGCTGTTGATTGCTATGAAGAATGCGGGATGACTAGGGGATGTCCTGGCTGAACTGGTAAACGCGATCGCAGGAGCGAGAAGTCTTTTCCAAACATCCCCAAAGGTGGGCATGCCCGCCGGATGGGGTTTGAAAACATTATTTAGGAACGCTGTATGAGTGACCTGTTTAAGGGATTTGAGCAATTACTGGAGCTGGCAAAGACGCTGGAAGAAAAGGCAGAGAAAGGAGAACTGAAAGCGGATGTGCGGATCAACTCCCGACCTCTGAGCAGCATTCCCCGACAGGGCAATATTCCCACCGGTGGGGCCGGAGCCGCCAATGTTGGTACCGAGCGCATCCGCACCGAACCGGCTGGGGAGCGATCGCCCGCCTCTCCCGCCAGTCCTTCCACCCCGGAACCCGAAGAGCCTCCTGCAGACCCCGTGACCCTCAAAGACGTGGGTGGCCTTGCCGACGTGCTCAAAGAGCTGCGGGAGCTGGTGGAGGTTCCCCTCAAGCGCCCCGACCTGCTGCAGCGCATTGGTTTAGAACCGCCGCGGGGCGTCCTCATGGTGGGTCCCCCCGGCACCGGCAAAACCCTCACCGCCCGCGCCCTCGCCGATGATCTGGACGTGAACTACATCGCCATTGTCGGGCCAGAGGTGATGGGCAAGTACTACGGCGAAGCAGAGGGACGGCTGCGGGGCATTTTTGAAAAGGCGGCCCGCTCGGCTCCCTGCCTGGTGTTCATCGACGAAATTGACAGCCTCGCCCCCGACCGCAGCAAGGTAGAGGGCGAGGTGGAAAAGCGCCTGGTAGCCCAGCTTTTGAGCCTGATGGACGGCTTCGCCAAAACCAGCGGCGTCATCGTGCTGGCGGCCACCAATCGGCCCAACCACCTAGACCCCGCCCTGCGTCGGCCTGGGCGGTTTGACCGGGAGGTGCAGTTCCGTGTCCCCGATCGGGACGGTCGCCTGGAAATTCTCACCATCCTCACCCGGCAAATGCCCCTGGATGAGTCGGTGGACTTAGCGGCGATCGCCGATCTCTGCGTGGGCTTTGTGGGAGCCGATCTCAAAGCCGTCTGTCAGAAAGCTGCCTATGCTGCCCTGCGCCGTCAGGTGCCGTCCCTAAACGAACCTATTCCTGACGTTCTTACCGTAACCCAGGCGGAATTTCTGGACGGCATTCGGGAGGTGAAGCCCTCTGCCCTGCGATCGGTGGAAATCGAGTCCCCCAGCGTGGCCTGGGACGACATTGGTGGCCTGACAGAAATTAAGCAGCGGCTCCAGGAATCCGTGGAGGGGGCGCTGCTCTATCCCGAACTCTATCAGCGTACGGGAGCCAAGGCTCCACGGGGGATTCTTCTATGGGGACCACCGGGGACCGGCAAAACCCTGCTGGCCAAGGCGATCGCCTCCCAGGCCCGCGCCAACTTTATTGCCGTCAACGGTCCAGAACTGCTGAGCCGCTGGGTGGGAGCCGCCGAGCAGGCCGTGCGGGAACTGTTTGCCAAGGCGCGACAGGCGTCCCCCTGCGTAGTGTTCATTGACGAAATCGATACCCTGGCTCCAGCTCGGGGCAAGTTCAGCGGAGATTCGGGGGTGAGCGATCGCGTCGTAGGCCAGCTCCTGACTGAACTGGACGGATTACAGGCCAGCCCGGATGTGCTGCTGGTGGGAGCCACGAACCGCCCCGATGCTTTGGATGCGGCTTTGCTGCGAGCGGGTCGCCTGGATCTACAGCTCAAAGTTGATCTGCCCAATCGCGACAGCCGTCTGGCTATTTTGAACGTGCATAATGGCGATCGCCCCCTCATCGAGGTCAACCTAGCCGACTGGGCCGACTGCACCGACGGCTGGAACGGAGCCGACCTCGCCCTCCTCAGCAATCAGGCCGCCCTCAACGCCATCCGCCGCTACCGCGCCCAGGGCTTAGCCGACCCCGACCAAATCCAAATCACCACTGACGACTTCACCGCCGCCTATGAGGCCCTCCTAACCCAGCGGCAATCTATCTAATCCCCCCACCAACCATCCCAAAATCCAAAATCCAAAATCTAAAATCCAAAATCCCATGATTTCCAACCCATCCATCGACCCTGTCCGCCAGCGCGCCCTCACCGCTCTGATGGCCCAATTCGTCCAGCAAGGCCACCCGGAAGAATATGCCCAGCACCTGGCTATGGCCACTATCTTTCAGGCTGACCTAGAACTCCGCAATGCCCAGCTGGTTAGCCTGCTGAGCTGGATTAAGCAGAACCACGGCGACCTGTACGACGCTGCAACTGCCGTGGTGGAAACCACGCGGGAGGAGTTTGAAAAACGCATTAGCCAGTAACGGCGACGATACTGTTCGGCAGCGTATGGTCGATAAATTAGGGGTGCCGATATCCGGATTGTCGCTACAGCATGAGAAGAGAGAGCTAGACCGTCTGCACTAAACCGGCAGGTGGTGCGTTACTTTGTCGTTTGGCTTTTCCGCGGCGTGAGGTATTCCTGAGGATGCAAAGTATGGCGGTACGCTTTCACGTTAGGACATTCAAGAGGTGTGGAACCCCCGCGCCGCTCGGGTTCCACACTCAAACCTGAGCCCGTAGGGCTATACATAGCCATAAATAAAAGCCAGTGGGGTGCGCCCCTGCCGGGAGCGCACCCCACCATCGCTACGGTTACTGATGACCACCTACTTACATGCTCGTACATTTACAGAGTGTTAACGATAGTCAAATGGGGCATCAAGCACAAATTCTTACTATGATTTATTTGCAAATCTGCTGTTGGAAAAAATATGCAGTCCGCAAATTATTTCATAAATAGGGTCTTGATAGAACCAGGATTATCGGAGGTTCTGGTGGAGCGATCGCCCTAATTCCTGATATCCAGTATTCGTTTGGCTTGACTAGAGTTAATGACTTAGCTCACCGCTATGCCCTCCTTAGAATACTTAAGAGAGCATGGCGGCAAAGCCTGATGTGGAAAGCAGTTGGTCCAGTGAGCCCTAAAGAATTCACTGATTTCTTGCAAATATTTGTTGAAAAAATGGAATTTGAAGTTGCCTGCATATAGCTAAACAGTAACTTTACTTTAAACCGTAGGAGTTTTACTGATTCTGTTAGTTATTTCTGTAGATTGGGAAAGATTTGATTAGGGCGATTCGAAGGGATTAGCTAATCGCCAATACCCAAGATAGCTTCCAAAGCATCTCAGAGTCGTACCCGAACAAATCGACCTAGATGAGCCACACTTCAGCTAGTATTCAGTATTTATCCGATCCGCATAAATACCTGGCTGTCAAATTCGCAGCACAATTTCCGTGTTTATGTCGGTCTTTCTCGAATCACTGATTGCCTATGCTATTGCGTGGAATTCACTCTCTAGGAAAGCTCCACCTCGGAGCAACCTCAGCACACCAGGGCTCCATCACCATATCTACCACTGGTGAGCTAGGAACCTATCTGAAAAACCTTAGTAGGGGTTTTGGATTCCAAAAACTCTAGCGAGTTTTCGGATAGGGGCTAACAGCCTATGGCCTGTGCTTCCTCTATCACGTTTTATCCAGTTCACTTATCACTTTAAGGTAACTTGACATGGCAGTTGAAAAAGTAAACTCCTCCTCTAGCCTCGCTGAAGTTGTTGACCGCATCCTCGACAAGGGTATCGTTGTTGATGCCTGGGTCCGTGTATCCCTCGTTGGTATTGAACTGCTGGCCGTTGAAGCCCGCGTCGTCATTGCTTCTGTAGACACCTACCTGAAGTATGCCGAAGCCGTTGGTTTGACTGCTCAAGCAGCCGTTCCTGCCGCGTAGGATCTGCCTGGGAGGTGAGGATCAATACCAGTCCTCGCCTCCAGGTTGATTCGATGATCTAAGTACACGGCCATAAATAAAGCAGGTGGGGGCTTCCCACTGGGGCGTCCACCTCACCACCATCGCTTTGTTTATTTATAGCTACTATTTATCAAACCACCGTCAACACCTCATCGGAGGAGGGTTCTGTGAGTGCTCTAAAGGATTTGTGGCAACAACAACGGCAGCAGCGACAGCAGGAATTGGCTCAGCGACAGCAGCAAGTACAGGATATGCTGACCTCCCTGGGGCAGGAGCGGCAGGCTCAGGCCGCCCAACTCCGAGAGGACCTGAATTTATTTCAAATTAGTCTCCAGCAGAACACCCATCGCTACCTCGATCAGCTGAGCCATAAGCGGCAAGTAGAGGCTCAGCAGCTTGTTCAGCAGCTTCAGGCCTTTGTGCAAACTCTGCGGCTGCAAACCAGCGACCTACTTCAGCAGCATACGTCGGAGCGATCGCAGCGGGCCGCCCAGCTTTTTCAAGACCTGAACCAATTCCACGCTAACTTGATGACTTTGGTGAAAGCCCTGCGCCTCAGCTTCCGGGGTCAACTGCAGCTTTTGCAGGAAGAAGTGAAAACGCTTCAAGACGACACCCAAATGTATTTAGGGGTTTGCCAGCAGCAGCGCCAACAGCTCCGCCGGCAGCTCCTCACTGATCTAATGCAGTATGCTCAGGACTTGCGGGATCAGGTAGACATGCAGTTGGCCGAACTGGCGGATCTGCGCCAGCAGCGGGCTCAGCAGCTCCAGCAAACCTTTACCGATCAGCGCATTGAGCGATCGGCGGAAATGCTGGCATTCTTCCACAACCTGTCGGAATTCCGGGCCGAGCTGCACCAGTACTGCGTCGACCTGCATCACATGGTTTGGGGCGACGGCGACGGGTCTACCCCTGCCGCTCCCGCGACCAGCTCCACCAGCGGCTCGAGAAACGGACATTCCCCGATGGCGGCTCAGCGTACCGTGAGTGCGCCTGCCGCCCCTGCGCCCGTGTCACCGGCTCCAGCTGTGGCCAAGCCGACTGCCGCCGACCCAGTGGTCGTGCCAGCCCCGCAACCAGCCGCCGCACCAGATCCCCAACCCGTCGCGGAGCCTACGCCAGTTCCCGCTGTAACCAGCAATACCGCCGCCTCAGGGCTGAACCCAGCCGTCATCACCCCGGCGATCGCCCCCAAAAAAGACCCGACCCAGGTCGAGCAGGCAATCTATACCCACATTAAATCTGCCTCGGGTGCGCGCTTGGGGGAGCTGGAAACCATCCTTGGCCTAAATCGGTTCCAGGCTGTTGATGCACTGCGCTCTCTGATTAAGCAAGGAAAAGTGACTCAGCGCGATCGCGTCTACGTCATCCAAGAGGAATTTAGCTCGTGACTACCATTCTGCAAGCCCGCCCCCGGCAATTTGTCAGCACCCCTGCCGTTGATCGCGTCGCCAGCCGCGCCCTGCGCTACCTCCAGTCTGGGTATTCCATTCACCTGCGAGGGCCAGCAGGAACGGGTAAAACCACCCTGGCTCTCCACCTGGCAGATTTGCTGGGTCGCCCGATTATGTTGCTGTTTGGGGATGATGAGTTCAAGACCTCTGACCTGATCGGCAACCAGTCGGGCTACACCCGCAAAAAGGTGTTTGACAACTTTATTCACAGCGTCGTCAAGATGGAAGACGAGCTGCGGCAAAACTGGGTGGATTCTCGCCTGACGCTGGCCTGTCGCGAAGGCTTCACCCTGGTTTATGACGAATTCAACCGCTCCCGACCGGAGGTGAACAACGTTCTCCTGTCTGCCCTGGAGGAAAAGCTGCTGGTGCTCCCCCCCAACGGCAATCGTCCAGAGTATGTGCGGGTCAATCCCCACTTCCGG
Source organism: Elainellaceae cyanobacterium (assembly GCA_050331615.1). Classification (GTDB taxonomy): domain Bacteria; phylum Cyanobacteriota; class Cyanobacteriia; order CAKZMO01; family CAKZMO01; genus JAYKGU01. The sequence continues at coordinate 11,173 of JBHJGR010000313.1, read as the reverse complement.
GCCATCTTCACCTCCAATCCGGCGGAATACTGCGGCGTCCACGCCACTCAGGATGCGCTGCTGGACCGCCTGATCACCATGAACATGCCGGAACCGGATGTGTTGACCCAGGAGGAAATTCTGGTGCAGAAAATCGGCGTCGATCGGGAAGACGCCCACCTGATTGTCCAACTGGTCAAAGCCTTTCGGGCCGCCACTGGAGCTAAGGACTCTTCAGGACTGCGGTCCTGTCTCATGCTGGGTAAAATCTGCCATGAGCACGACATCCCCATCCTGGCTGCCAGCGAAGACTTCCGCGACGTCTGCCAAGATGTCCTGCTGGCCCGGTCGAGCGTTCCCTGGAATGAGGCGCAGCAAATCCTCTGGCAGCTCTGCAATGCTTTGGCGAGGCAGGGGGGACTGGTGCTGGATGAAAATTTGTTTAATCCAAATACCTCCAGTTCAAATACTGCAACGCCGCCCATCGATCCAAGTGATGCCGCTACAGCCGAGACGGTAACGGGGGCGATCGCCCATTCAGCCACAGCCAATCCGACAGCAGAGGCGAGCTTGGAGGATTCGAGTCAGGCCGCCGATGATAATAGTTCCCATGACCTGACTGCCAATGGCCACGCGGACAAAGATTACGCGGACAATGGTCCCGCAGACAATGGTCCCGCAGACAACGGTCCCGCAGACAATGGTCCCGCAGACAACGGTCCCGCGGATAATGGCCACGCACATAATAGTCCCGCGGATAACGGTCCCGCGGATAATGGTCATGCGGATAATAGCCACGCGGACAATGCTACGGCAGACCAGACTAGCATGATGACGGGCTTGCTGGACTGGGATGAGCTTGAATCCAATTCGGAGGGGGCAGCGGCAGACTGGGACGATGAATCGGTCATTGCCGCCGGAAGCTGGCCTGCGTCTGGTGATGACGCCCCCGTAGAATCGGGAATGTCTCCCAGCGTTGAGCCTAGCGATGATACCATTGACGCCATCTTTCACGATGACAGTGTTGACGACACGCTGCTGCTTCCGCGGGACCCAGCCGCTGGGGCTGGCCATCCCCAGAACAATCTTCAACCCACTGCTCTGACCGCTGCCCCCCAGCCTTCGGGGACCCGAGGGGCGACGGCAGTGCTCTCCCGGATAGAGGAGGAGTCGGAGACGGCGATCGCTCCCACTAGCTTCACCGTGGTCACCTTTGAGCCGGGAGAAGCCATCTCTGAGGACGACCAGGCCGAGGCCGCCATGGTGGCCCTGGACGACGACCTGGATGACCAGGCTGAGGGGCAACCCCATGCTGATAGCCAGTTGGATGAGCAAATCACTGGTCAGGCCGACGTTCAAAGCGACCCCATTTCATTTACGGAGGGTGCCCCCTACGAGCGGGAGATATATGCCTACCTGCTGCAATATCGGGATGTGCGGCCCTCCCAAATTGAGGCGGCCTTGGGCATTACCCGCCTGCAAACCGTGAGTGCGCTGCGATCCCTGAGCGATCGCGGTCTGCTCAGCCAGTTTCTAACGGATGCCCCCCGACCCGTTTCTAACCATCCCGCTGGAGGTGCCTAACCATGACCGTTGCATCCACCCGTCCAGCCAATAGCGCCCGCAGTTTTCAAACCGCCACCCAGGGGTCTACCCTGGCGGATGTGCTAGAGCGAGTGCTGGACAAAGGTATTGTGATTGCGGGCGACATCTCCGTTTCCGTTGGATCTACCGAGCTGCTGTCCATCCGCATTCGTCTGCTGGTGTCATCGGTGGACAAGGCGCGCGAGATTGGCATCAACTGGTGGGAGAACGATCCCTACCTCAACAGCAAGTCCAACCAACTGCTGGAGGCTAACCAGCAGCTTCAGGCCCGCCTTGAAAGTTTGGAAACGGAGCTGCGATCGCTCCGGGCAGCTACTCCCCAGGCTTTGGAGGGTAGCCCGACCCCCGCTACGGAAATGTCCCAGGCTGAAGTATCCCAAGGAGAAGGCCCATGATTGCGATCAAAGGTCTCAGCCAGATTGCGACGAGCCGCGTCATTCCTGGGGTGCAGTCACTAAAAGCAGTGGGGCGATCGCACCATCTACCAGGCGATCGGGGTCGCATTCAGACAAACCTTGCTCGCCTGGCTACGGCAGAGGCCCGTCGCCAGTGGCGCAACCAGATGTGGAATGACTCATGGAGGAAAGACCAATGACTCAAACAAAGACCCCGGCCAAGTTGCCCCGCTATATCGACTCTGAGCACTATCGGCAAATGCTGGTGCGTGATGGCGAACGTCGATTTCGCGAGTGGCATACGGCCTTTCTAGTCCACCAAAGAAACTATCGCAATCAGCTAGCCCAGAACCGGTCCAGCCAATGATAAGTATCTGGCCATGAATAAAGTGGTCGGGGTGCGCCCCCCGATGACAGCTTCCTTAGTTGCTGCTGAGTTTGTAAACCTATGCCCCCGAATGATTTGTTAGACTGCCGCATCACCGACGCATCTCCCCTGACGGTGCACCCGCCGACTCAAACCAAAGGTAATGATGCCGGACTGGCTCCGCTGCTGCTCACAGTGGTGGAGCTAATTCGGCAGTTGATGGAAGCCCAGGTCATTCGCCGCATGGAGGCGGAACAACTCAGCGAAGCGGATCTGGAGCGAGCCGCCAAAAGTTTGCAAAAGCTTGAAGAACAGGTGGTGGCGCTGTGCGACGTGTTTGAAATTGATCCCGCCGACCTCAATATTGACCTGGGGGAGGTGGGTAGCCTGCTGCCCAAATCGGGCTACTATCCTGGGGAAAAATCCGATAATCCTTCTATCCTTGAACTACTCGATCGCCTGCTCAATGTGGGCATTGTGGTTCAGGGCAATGTCGATCTGGGGCTAGCCCAAATTAACTTAATCCATGCCAAGCTCCAGCTTGTCCTCACCTCCCAGCCTGTTGAATCCTGCTAGCGTCCTCTTTTGGTGAGCATTGCTCATCCTACTGACTTAGCCTTTTGGATTTTAGATTTTGGATTTTGGATTTTCTGCCTTTATCCTCCATCCTTCTGCCTTTATCCTCCATCCTTCTGCCTTCAAAGGGACATCCCACCATGACAGCCGCACTTGGACTCTATCTCTACGGTATTTTGCCCAAACCCGTTTCCGGCCATCTTTCCCTGCAAGGGCTCGACAAACAGCCCGTGCAAACCCACGAACTAGATGACTTTGTTTTTCTCTATTCTGAGGCGCAGCAAGAGCGCTACCTCGCTAGTCGCCGCAACCTGCTGGGTCACGAGCGAGTGCTTGAGGAGGCCATGCAGGAAGGGCATCGGACCCTACTCCCGCTTCAGTTTGGCCTAGTCATTGAAGATTGGGACATGGTGCGCCAGCAGTTGGTAACGCCCCACAGCGACAGTCTGGTGCAGCTCTTTGACAAGCTCAATGGACGGCGAGAGGTGGGCGTCAAAGTGTTTTGGGATGCCGGTCTTGAGCTAGAAACCTTGATGCAGGAGAATGCGGGCCTGCGGGCAGAGCGCGATCGCCTCGAAGGCAAATCCCTCAGCATGGAGGAGGTGGTGTCCATCGGCCAACTGATTGAACAGGCGATGGGCGATCGCAAAGAGGCCATTATCCAGAAATTCCAAACCATGCTCAACGTGCTGGCAGTGGAAGTCGTGGAGAACGATCCCCTCACCGAGGCCATGATCTACAACGCCGCTTACCTGATTCCGTGGGAACTGGAACCGGCCTTCAGCGAGCAGGTGGAAGCGCTGGATCATGAGTTCGAAAATCGGCTGCGCATCCGCTACAACAACTTCACCGCGCCATTCAACTTTGCCCAAATCAACCGGAATTAGGGAGGCCACCATGTTTCTTGATCTACTTTTTGCCCCAGTGCTGGGTCCCGTTCACGGTCTGACCTGGATCGGCAATAAGATCCTGGATCAGGCTAGTTCTGAAGTGGACGGCAAAGAAAACCTGCAAAAACGCCTCCTCGCCCTCCAGCTTGCCTTTGATATGGGGGACATTTCCGAAGAGGAGTTCGAGGCGCAGGAGGAGGAACTGCTGCTGGCGATTCAGGCAATCGAAGACGAAGAAAACGAAGATAGCTAAAAAGCTTTGGGCCGCCTGCTATGGGAGTTGCGGCTAAGCCATGTACTCGAATAACCCAGTTTTGACAGCGCTCAACCGTCCCGCATAAAGAGTTGGGCGCTGTCGTGCGATCGCCCCTTCCAGTTTGTCGCCCCGATCATGTCAGCAATCGATGACAACCAGGCACGATGGGAAACACAACTTAACCTCAAATAGAACAATTTCCTTAAGGCATTCCCCAATTTTGACTCCTCATTAGAGAATTCGGTTAGCTAGAGTTGGACGCAGCACTTGCTCTAGATGCCGCCCGTTTGTCATGTTGGGTATCAAGCAATGAACACCAATCAACCGCCCGCTAAGCAGGGTCTCTATGATCCGCAGTTTGAACACGATGCCTGCGGCGTCGGATTTGTCGTCCAGATGAAGGGAGTCCAGTCCCACGCCATTGTCGAACAGGCGCTGACGATTTTGCTCAACCTGGAGCATCGCGGTGCGGTAGGTGCCGAGCCAAATACGGGCGACGGTGCTGGCATTTTGATGCAGGTGCCCCACAAATTTATGACTAAGGTGGCGGCGATCGCCAACATCCCCCTCCCCGCCCCCGGTCACTACGGCGTGGGTATGATTTTTGCTTCCCCCGATGCCGCCGTCCGGGAACAGGGCCGCCGCGCCTTTGAGCAGGTGGTCGCCGCCGAGGGTCAGCAAGTTCTGGGCTGGCGCGACGTGCCCACCGACCATTCCTCCCTGGGGGAAACGGCACGGGCCAGCGAACCGTTTATGCAGCAGGTGTTCATTGGGCGATCGCCCGACGTAACCGACGACCTGGCCTTTGAGCGGAAGCTCTACATCATCCGCAAAATGGCCCACACCGCCATCCACCGCACGGGCATTGACACCTACTGGTATCCCGCCAGCCTCTCCTGCCGCACGATTGTCTACAAGGGCATGCTGACCCCGGCCCAGGTGGGCGACTATTACCCAGACCTCAGCGATCCCGACCTGGAAAGCGCCCTGGGGCTGGTGCATTCCCGCTTCAGCACCAATACGTTTCCGAGCTGGGAGCGATCGCACCCCTACCGCTACATCGCCCACAACGGCGAGATCAACACCCTGCGGGGCAACATCAACTGGATGCACGCCCGCCAGTCCCTCTTTGAGTCCGAGCTGTTTGGCGATGGCCTGCAGCGGGCCTATCCCTTAATTAATATCGAGGGCAGCGACTCCCTGATTTTTGACAATGCCCTGGAGCTGCTGACTTTGGCGGGGCGATCGCTCCCCCATGCGGTGATGATGATGATCCCCGAACCCTGGACGGCCCACGAGTCCATGAGTGCGGCGAAGAAGGCTTTCTACAAATACCACTCCTGCCTGATGGAGCCGTGGGATGGTCCCGCCTCTATCGCCTTCACGGACGGCACCATGATGGGGGCAGTGCTGGATCGCAACGGTCTGCGGCCTTCCCGCTACTACGTCACCAAGGACGACCGGGTAATCATGGCCTCGGAGGCCGGGGTGCTGCCCGTGGAGCCGGAAAACGTGCTGAAGAAGGGCCGCCTGGAGCCGGGGCGCATGTTCCTGGTGGACATGGCGGCAGGGCGCATTGTGGCGGATGAGGAGATCAAGCAGCAGATTGTCTCCGAGCATCCTTATCAGGACTGGCTGGATCGGCACATGGTTTCCCTGGCGGATTTGCCTGACACCCCTGATGTGTCCCACACCCCTGTAGGGGCAAATGGCCATTTGCCCCTACGTAACCTGTCGGAATCCACCGACATCCCGGAATCCACCGACATCCCCCTACACCAGCAGCAAAAGGCATTCGGCTACACCTTTGAAGAACTGCGAATGCTGCTGACGCCGATGGCCCAGAACGGCGTGGAAGCGATCGGGTCGATGGGAACGGATACGCCCCTGGCGGTGTTGAGCGATCGCCCCAAGCTTCTTTACGACTACTTCCAGCAGCTTTTCGCCCAGGTGACCAACCCGCCCATCGACTCCATCCGCGAGGAAATCATCACCTCCCCGGAGACTACCATCGGCTCGGAGCGCAATCTGCTGAAGCCAGAGCCGGAAAGCTGCCATCTGATTGAGCTGAAAACTCCAGTGCTCACCAATGGAGAGCTGGCGAAGCTGAAGGCCATTAATCACGGGGATTTCAAGTCGGTCACTCTACCAATCCTGTTCGACCCCAAATTAGGTGTCGCCGGGCTGGAGACCCGGATGGACGCCCTTTGTGCCGAGGCGGACGCGGCGATCGAAAACGGGACGAGCGTGCTTATTTTGAGCGATCGCCCCCTCGACGCCGACCGTGCCCCCATCCCCGCCCTGCTGGCCGTGGCGGGACTGCACCACCACCTGATCCGCAAGGGTACCCGCACCCGCGTCGGCCTGGTGCTGGAGTCGGGCGAACCCCGTGAAGTTCACCATTTTGCGGTGCTGATTGGCTATGGCTGTGGGGCCATCAACCCCTACCTCGCCTTTGAGACCATCAACGCCATGATTCAGCAAAAGGAACTGCTGAACGTGGACCTCAAAACCGCCTGCAAAAACTACGTTAAGGCGGTGACCAAAGGGGTGATTAAGATCGCCTCCAAAATCGGCATTTCCACCATCCAGAGCTACCGGGGTGCCCAAATCTTCGAGAGCATCGGCCTCAACCAGGCGGTGATCGACAAGTACTTCACCTGGACGGCCTCCCGCATTGAGGGGGCGGATCTAGCGGTGATTACCCAGGAGGCCATCCTGCGCCACGCCCATGCCTTCCCCGGTCGGGAGGTGGAAGACCCCACCCTGGACGTGGGCGGCGAATACCAGTGGCGCAAAGAGGGCGAACGTCACCTGTTCAGCCCCGAAGCCATCCACAGCCTCCAGCAAGCCGTGCGGGAAGGCGACTACGATCTCTACAAAAAATACGCCGCCCTGGTGAATGACCAGAGTAAGACCCACTTCACCCTGCGGGGACTGCTGGACTTCCAAACCAGAGAACCCATCCCCCTGGAGGAAGTGGAGCCCGTCGAGGAGATCGTCAAGCGGTTTAAGACCGGGGCCATGAGCTACGGGTCGATTTCCAAGGAGGCCCATGAGACGCTGGCGATCGCCATGAATCGCTTAGGCGGCAAGTCCAACACGGGCGAGGGCGGCGAAGACCCCGAACGCTACACCTGGACGAACGAACAGGGCGACTCCAAAAACAGCGCCATCAAGCAGGTGGCCTCCGGTCGCTTCGGCGTCACCAGCCTCTACCTCTCCCAGGCGCGGGAAATCCAAATCAAAATGGCCCAGGGTGCCAAGCCTGGTGAAGGGGGGCAATTGCCCGGACTCAAGGTCTACCCCTGGGTGGCCAAGGTGCGCCACTCCACCCCTGGCGTGGGCCTGATCTCGCCGCCGCCCCACCACGACATCTATTCCATTGAGGATCTGGCGGAACTGATCCACGATCTGAAGAACGCCAACCGGGAAGCCCGCATCAGCGTCAAGCTGGTATCGGAGGTGGGCGTCGGCACCATTGCTGCCGGAGTCGCCAAGGCCCATGCCGATGTGGTGCTGATCTCCGGCTTTGACGGCGGCACGGGGGCATCGCCCCAGACCTCTATTAAGCACGCGGGACTGCCCTGGGAGCTGGGTCTGGCGGAAACCCACCAAACTCTGGTGCTAAACAACCTCCGATCGCGCATTGCTGTGGAAACCGATGGGCAGATGAAGACGGGACGGGATGTGGCGATCGCCACCCTCCTGGGCGCTGAAGAATATGGCTTCTCCACCGCGCCCCTGGTCTCCCTGGGCTGCATCATGATGCGGGTCTGCCACAAGAACACCTGCCCCGCCGGTATCGCCACCCAAAACCCCGTCCTGCGGCAAAACTTTGTGGGCGATCCCCAGCACACCGTCCACTTCATGCGGTTCGTTGCCCAGGAACTGCGGGAAATCATGGCAGAGCTGGGCTTCCGCTCCATCAACGAGATGGTAGGTCGCACCGATATCCTGGAAGCCAAGCAAGCGGTAGATCACTGGAAGGCGAAGGGCATCGACCTGTCCAAGATCCTCTACCAGCCGCAGGTGGGCGCAGACATCGGGCGCTACTGCCAGATTCCCCAGGATCACGGGCTGGACAAGTCCCTCGACGTGACCACCCTGTTGAATCTGTGCCGCCCCGCCATCGAAAGCGGCGAGCCGGTCAGCGCCACCCTGCCCATCTGCAACATCAACCGGGTAGTGGGCACCATCCTGGGCAACGAAATCACCAAGCGCCACTGGGACGGCCTGCCCGAAGACACGGTGCGGCTTCACTTCCAGGGCAGCGCCGGCCAGAGCTTCGGCGCATTCGTCCCCAAAGGGGTGACGCTGGAACTGGAAGGGGACGCTAACGACTACTTTGGCAAGGGCCTCAGCGGCGGCAAGCTGATCATCTACCCCCCCAGCGGCTCCACCTTCGTGCCGGAGGAGAACATCATCATCGGCAACGTCGCCTTCTACGGCGCAACCGGGGGCGAAGCCTACATCTCTGGCGTGGCTGGGGAGCGGTTCTGCGTCCGCAACTCCGGCGTCCGCACGGTGGTGGAAGCGGTGGGCGACCACGCCTGCGAATACATGACCGGCGGCAAGGTAGTGATTCTCGGCCAAACCGGGCGCAACTTCGCGGCAGGCATGAGCGGCGGCATCGCCTATGTACTGGATGAGGCGGGCGATTTCCCCAGCCGCTGCAACACCCAGATGGTGGCTTTAGAGCAGTTAGCGGACCCCGAAGAAATTCGCGAAATCCACGACCTGATCCAGAAGCACGCGGACTACACCCAAAGCCAGCGAGCTAAAGCAGTCCTGGAAAATTGGGAGAGTCTAATTCCCAAGTTCGTGAAGGTGATGCCCCGCGACTACAAGCGAGTGCTGCAACATATCCAAAAAGCCCTCGCGGATGGCCTCAGCGGCGACGACGCCCTTGCCGCCGCCTTTGAGGAAAATGCCCGCGATATTGCCCGCATCGGCGGCAGCTAATTCCCCGATTGACTGCATAGGATGGGCATAGGTTGTTGTGCCCATCCTACGGTTTAGGAGTCCAATGATGACAACGGTTCAATTCAATATTCCATTCGATGCGGTTGTGGATGCAATTAAGACTTTGGACGCTCAGCAACAGCGGGAATTGTTTGATTTACTTAATGACTTGCTGTTTGAACAGGAGGAAGATGCCATTGAGCATGACCCGGCGGCTATGGCCGAAATTGAGGAAGCCCGGCAGGCATATCGAGACGGTGACTATCAGACCATTCAAGAATATGCAGCTAGCCAGTTAGCGCAACCTGAATGAGCTATAACGTTATCGTTCCCAAACCTGTCCAGAAGCAGTTGAATAAGTTACCGCAGAAAATTCGGGATCAAATTGTCGAAAAACTCTTGTCATTTGCCTCAGAAGAAGAACGGTGCAGAATTGAGGCTTTTCTAAGTTTGCAGTTAGACGACTTGACTCAACCGGAGCGATCGCTCGAAGTAATCATGGATTCTATGAGTGATCATGCCCAATCACGAGGGTTAACCCCGGAAATTTTAGAGTCTATCTTGAATAACGAGTAGCCGTATTTTCTACATACATTTGGCTAACGAACTTCAAATAATCCTGACTAACTTTTCTTTGTACCCATCCTAGAACTACCAAAAAAAGATCATGGGAAAACCAACCGGATTCATTGAATACCTGCGGGAAATCGCCTCCGAAATTGCCCCCGCCGATCGCATTCGCAACTGGGACGAATTTCACCTGCCCATGCCCGATGAGCGTCTGCAAACCCAGGCGGCTCGGTGCATGGACTGCGGCACCCCCTTCTGCCACACGGGCATGACCATCAACCGCATGGCTAGCGGCTGTCCCATCAATAACCTGATTCCCGAATGGAATGATCTGGTTTATCGCGATCGCTGGGCCGATGCGCTGGATCGCCTCCACAAAACCAACAACTTCCCGGAGTTCACTGGACGGGTCTGCCCTGCCCCCTGCGAAGGCTCCTGCGTCCTGGGCATCACCAATCCGCCGGTGACCATTAAAAACATTGAGTATTCCATCGCTGAGAAAGGATGGGAGTCGGGTTGGATTACGCCGAACCCGCCCGCCCACCGCACGGGCAAAAAGGTGGCAGTGATTGGCTCTGGCCCCGCCGGACTCGCCGCTGCCGACCAGCTCAACGCTGCGGGCCACTGGGTCACCGTGTACGAGCGGGCCGATCGCCCCGGTGGTTTGCTCATGTACGGCATTCCCAACATGAAGCTGGACAAGCAGGCCGTGGTGCTGCGCCGTTTGAACGTGCTGGAGGCAGAAGGCGTCACCTTCGTCTGCAACACCGAAGTCGGTAAAGACATCCCGGCGGCAACGTTGCTCAACGAATTCGACGCGGTGCTGCTCTGCACGGGAGCTACTCAACCCCGCGACCTGCCCATTCAGGGGCGCGAGCTGAAGGGCATCCACTTTGCCATGGAGTTTCTCACGGGCAATACCCGTACCGTCCTCCAGGGCAGCCCCACTGATGACTACCTCTCTGCGGCGGGTAAGGACGTGGTGATCATCGGCGGCGGCGACACCGGGACGGACTGCGTCGGCACCTCCATCCGCCACGGCTGCACCAGCGTCACTCAGCTGGAAATTATGCCCAGGCCGCCGGAAACCCGCGCTGCCAGCAATCCCTGGCCGGAGTGGCCCAAGGTCTACAAAATGGACTACGGCCAGGAAGAGGCGGCGGCCATGTTCGGCAGCGATCCTCGCTCGTACCTGACCACGGCGACCAGGTTTGAGGGCGACGAGAACGGGCAGGTGAAAGCCGTCCATACCGTCCAGGTGCAGTGGATGCGGGATGAAGCGGGTCGGTTTACGCCCCAGCCCATTCCCGATACGGAGAAGGTGATTCCAGCTCAACTGGTGCTGCTGGCCGTGGGCTTCCTCGGTCCCGAACAGCCGCTGCTGGACTCCCTGGGGCTGGAGCGGGACGCCCGCAGCAACGTGAAAGCTGAGCACGAACAGTACACTACCTCCATTCCTGGCGTGTTTGCCGCTGGGGACTGCCGTCGGGGCCAGAGCCTGGTGGTCTGGGCGATCAACGAAGGTCGGGGGGCGGCGCGGGAATGCGATCGCTTCCTCATGGGCACCACC
>JBHJGR010000312.1:0-3957 GCA_050331615.1 Elainellaceae cyanobacterium | reverse complement strand
CGATACGGCACGCTCTGGGCTTGCCGTAACTCGCTTAGGGTGCGGTCTTCTGCTTCGGTCAAAGTAATGCGTAAAGGGGCAGGCATCGGCACTAAGGTAGGCAACCCCAGTATCTTACATTTAATTACGCCCGCCTACTTAGCAGATAAGTATGAATTGCAGTGAAAACTTATTTTGAGCGCGGTCTAACACATGCCCTGAGGTAGACGGCTAACTCCTGAACTTCTTCTCACGTTGAATTTGATACAATTGCCTAAGTTCAGCTTTCTGCGAGGGGTTAGTACTATGCGGTCAATTGAGCAACTGACGGAGGAAATATTATCTCTGCCCAGTGAGTCAAGAGCACTTTTAGCGGACACGTTAGTAGAAAGCTTAGAGTTCGATACCGACTCAGCACTTCAGGCAGTTTGGGTAACTGAAGCCAAGCGCCGACGAGATGAAGTGCGAGATGGTTCTGTTCAACCGATTCCAGGTGAAGATGCTCTAGCTCAGGTCAGACGGCTGATCGAGCCATGAGGTACGTATTTCATCCTGAAGCACTGAGTGAGTATGCTGAAGCAGTTCAATACTATACCGAGCAGAGGGTTGAGGTTGCTCAAGCGTTCATAAATGCTATCGAGGATACAGTCTATCGGATCAGGGAAGCCCCAACCCGCTATGCTGCGATTGATGAAGATGTTCGACGGTGTATGGCGCGTAAGTTCCCCTATGGAGTTCTCTATACAATTGAGCAAGACTACATTTTGATTGTGGCGGTAATGCATTGTAGCCGTGAGCCTGGTTACTGGAAAAGCCGCAAGTAGCTGGAACCGCCAGCCGCCTAACAACCGTGTTGCAGCGGACGGTTGAAAGTTGCTTATAGTGGTGCAAAAATTGTTAGCCTCCGCTGAACACGAACGTTATGCCGCTGAGTCCTTGGTGGGGGCGCAACCGAAAGTTTATCTGTCAGTATTCAAAATTAGGTGGGAATCGCTTTCCAGGTTGATAGAGGTAGCAGCCATCTAAAATAGATAAAACGAAGTTGTTGAGAAAAGACTGATGACCTTACAGGAGCTACAAAATCAGGCATTGCAGTTGCCGATTGGCGATCGCTGGCGTTTAGTCCAGTCATTGTTAAGTTCAATCCAACAGGAAACACTGATACTGAGCCCACTAAGGACAAACGTGGATTCTTTGGCTGAGCTTAATCCCTGGACTCAAAGCCCAATTGGAGTCGTTCAGTTAGGCACAGAAGAACCTACAGAATCTTACGTGGATTATCTTGAGGAAAAGTACAGTGCGATCGCCCCTGAAACAAACTGGCGCAAGACGCTAAACATCTAGTGCCGTCCCACCAGTGTCAGGTGAGAAACGGACGCAGGCGATCGCCCACCTGGGCACTGGCACTATCCGCCGTCACCAGCTCGATCTGCTCAGGGCCAGTGGCTCCCAATCCCAAGTCGGCGGCACGACGAATCTGGGCCTGACTCCAGATGGAACCGCTGGAGACTTCTCGGGTAGTGCCCAGCATTCGCAGGATGGCGATCCCCACCGCGTCAATGGCGATGCGATCGGTGCTGGCCAGGACCACCCCAGCCCTGACCTTCTGCCCCTGCTCATCCCCCGGTACGCGACGGGCCACCATGCCGATGGTGTTCTTGAGCGACAGGGTGAAGTGTCCGCCAAAGCGATGGGTCTTCAGGCAGCAGGCGTTGACAATGGCATCGGATGACAGCACGGGTTGGGTGATCGCAAACCCCCGCGACCAGTTCGTCCCCTCGCCGGAGAAGTACTGCCAGCCATCGCGACCTAACTCATCGAAGACCATGGGGGTGAAGCCGTAGCGCTCGGCCAGGGCAAACACCTGCATCTGCTGCATGGCGCTGCGGGTATTGGCCATCCCGGAGCGATCGCCCACGGTGATGGTACTGGCTCCTGCTCCCTGAATTTCCTGAACCAGGGCTTCGAGGACGGCGGGGTCGGTGGCAGCGGGAGCCGGGTCACCTGTGTTGTAGTTGGGCTTGATGAACACCCGCTTGCCCTGGAAGCTGGGGGGCTGGAGCAACTCGATGGCCTGACGCACACCCGCTGCGCGATCGGTGGTGCTGACCAGGACGACCCGATGGGGGTTGAGACCAGCGGCGGCGACGGGGCTGGGCTGGGTCAGTGCCGTCAGGGGCAGGGGAGGCTCGGTCGGGGAATCTGACGGGGCCATCAGCGATCGCATCTGGTTTGTCACTGCTGGAACATCACTTTGGGGATCTCCCGCTGCCCCTCCCACAGATTGAGCGAATAGCCCAGTTCTCTAGCACGCTGAGCTAGACCATTTTCAGGACTCCAAATCTCTGCATCCCAGAGGTCATGGCAGATGCCCCAGTAGAGGCTATGGGAACTGGAGTTGTAGCTACCCAGCTGGTTTCCGCCGGGGTTGATGTAGTGCAGATACATCAGCTCATCATCCCCGAAGGGGACTTCGAAGGCAACGAATGGCTCTTCAGTTGAGCAGTAGACCCACTGGCTGCGCTGGCGAACACTATCACCAGTGGAATGGGTTTCCAGATTCACCTCCCGCAGGGTGCTGACGACACCACCAAGCCGATTCTGATGAACAATCTGCTGACCCAATAGATATGTTTCCCAACACGTACCCTGCCGACACCCTTCATTGATTAACTGACCCGACTGCGACCTCACTGGCAGTACCATGCCCAAAGTTATGAGGAATGGGGCGATCGCGATCAATCGTTTCATGGCTCATTCTCCTGAACATCGTTTCATTCACACTGACACTGCCACCCACCCGATATCAGGTTGTTCTGGGTGATACTTTTCCTGCATAGGACACCTGCCCGTGAATAGGGGGTGCTATAGGAGAAGTTCTAACTTTATCTTTCCAAGTAAAGTGTTCTGGGGATTGAGAAATTGGGACGCCTGCTTAGGTGGTTGATCCGGGCATGGATCGGCAGAAATCATCTATTTAGCGGCTGAGGTGCTGGGTTTGCCGGTGTGCTGTGGTGTAGCTGGCACAGTGACAGTCCGGCTGTTGAGGTGTCGTGCCATCGCTAGGATCTGGATGCTGAACTGGTGATAGTATTCTGGATCTCCCTTGAGGAATAGAGCGATCGTGCTGCGCAGGCTGTGAATGAGCAGGAGCCGTCGCTTGTGGGTGAAGGCATAGACAATGCAGGCAATGCCCAGAGCGAGAACGACAAACCCCATGAAAGGTAAGCCCCCAAAGAGCCAGCCCAGTCCTGTTAGAACTAGCACAATTCCGAGGGCGATCAGGGCATAGATAGGAGCCTCTGACAATTCCACGCTGTCAATGTTCTGGACTCTAACCCAGGTATTGCCACGCTCGAAGCCGCTCTCGGTCGTGGCAAACAGTAAATCCTTCTCAAGACTGATGACGATTGAGCCTTTAGATGGGACGTATATATTTCCCCATACTTTGGCACAAGTTCCCGATACTTCTGATACACCCTGTTTGAACTGGCTCAATGACGCTCTCATACGTGCCCCTTTCCTGATGCTTTGAAAATCTACACCCATAGAATTCCCATTAATCCTTGACTGCTACTGCTTTGCTGCATAAATTTAGGAAGTACTGAAGTAGGTAAACTACCAGAACGTTGCCGAGGTACTTTCAGTGGCTATCTCTTCAAGCTGAAGCGGTTTACTAAGCCAAGCAGGCTCAGCGGCTTTATGAGGAGAGTCACCCATAGAACGACATTGCTATCGTCTACCGGAACAAGTTCATTATTGAAGAGGTGGCAGTTCCGGTAGGCGTATATTCCTATCGAGTGGGTCACTCAGTCGCACATCCCTGCAAAAACAGGATGTTCCTTTAGGGTGTAAACCAATTAATTCAAATCATCCAAAAATTCTGATGCTGGATCGACTCCTGTGACGAGGAGAAAGTCTCGCGCACGAGTACAGGCAACGTATAGAAGATGACGCTCAGTGTTGTAGACCTCTTCT
>JBHJGR010000311.1:0-17039 GCA_050331615.1 Elainellaceae cyanobacterium | reverse complement strand
AATATCGACTAGAATATTAAATTATATAATTATAATCCATAATAAAAATAAAAATTTTGATTATGCGGGGGCGGGCGCGCCCCCCCCCCCCCCCCCCCCCCAACACCCCTAGCTTTGTTTGTGGCCATATACCTGTTCCCTTGCGATCGCCCATACCCAAGACGGCAACAGCCCACCGGAAATAGGATACTATTCGGGGAGATTTGTTTTATCGGCTACAGAGGGACATTCTCCAAATATGCAAAGCCAGCAACGGCGTAGGTTTGAGTGGTTTACTCGGCTCATTCCTGCTGGATTAGGGGCCATATTGGCAGGACTGGGTGGTTGCTTGGGGCAGGCCCCCGCTGCGATCGCCCAAAGTCTCTCTGGAGAGCCAAAGCCTCTGCCCAGTGCGCTTATTCAGACCTTGGGGGCACTGAAAGCACCGAAGCCGCCGCCCCATAGCGAAGCGACTGTCCCCGCCTCCCTTGCTCCCGCCGAGAAACCGTCTCCCCAAATCTCTCCCCGCTCCAGTGCTCCTCAGCCGAGTCCATCGGTGGATGCCCCCCCCTCGACCGCCGCGGCCCTCCTACCGTCGCAGCAGGTGCAGGTCTCCCTCTCCCCACGATTGAATCACCGCCGGCAGATGATTCGTCTAGGACAAGCCACGCCGCCCGATGTGAGCGAGCCATCGGAGACCAATCCCTCTGGCGACCCCGAACTGGGTATCCTCCGGCTGCGGGAACTGCCCGAAGCTACTCTGGAGCTGGAAGACGCAGAACTGGGGCGGCTGCGGCTACGGGAGGCGGTGCTGCAGCCCGTGCCAGTGCGACCTTCGATCTTCTTCACGGCCCGCACCAGCGGGTTCTGGAGCGACAATATTTTTTCGTTTACCGACCCCATTGAAGATGGGATACTTCAGTCGGGTATCTCCTTTCGGGCTGTTCCAGCGCTGGGCGATCGCACGTTTCTGACTGCCTCGGTAGAAGGTAATCTGGTGCGCTACTTTGACCAGAGCGACTTTAGCTACAACGAACTCGAACTCAGTGCCAGTCTGTTTCGCGCGATCACCCGCCGCACCTATTTGGACCTGGGCTGGAATAACCAGCAGCTATTTGAGCGGGATGGGGGTGAACGATTTTTCAGTGACCATGAACTACGGCTCTCCATAGGACGGCGCGATCGCCTGACCGATCGGCTCGACCTCAATACGTCCTATCAACTGCAGTTGAGCTTTGCCGACCCGGAAGACCGCAGTCGGGCCGTTAATCGCTTGAACGCCTCCCTGAGCTACGACATTACCGCTCGCTTCCGCTCTGATTTGTTTTATCAGTTTTCTCTCATCGACTTTACGAAACGCGATCGTAACGATCATTACCATCAGCTTCTCGCCCAATTCACCTACTCCCTATCGTCTGAAACCCGAATTTTTCTTTACGGCGGCGGGCGGCTGGGGGGCTCTTCAAATGACCTGATCGACTTTGATGGACTGCTGTTTGGCGGAGGGCTGGTGTTCAACTTTTCCCTGTTCTGAAGCTTCAGTGGAACTTATCACCGGCCTGACACGACAAAGCCAGTACATACCCTGAATGATGTGGGAATGGTAATTTAAAGTTCTTGTGAATCTTCGGGGATTTCCACAGCCGAACCAGATTTTCCTTCGTTAATCTGGAAACAGCAATCGGGTGCAGCTACAGCAAGTTTGAATATTCGTCTATCGGTAAGGGGTCGACACTGCTTTCCAGACGTGCCTCTCACCCCATTCGAGTAGAAGAGGTCGGGAAGCAGTTGCTGCTGGCCTGGATCGGGGGTCAAGAAATGCGGTTATCCACCTCCCTCTAAATTTTGCACAAGAGGGAGACGCTCCAGGTGCCGGTTTGGGTAATTCCACGCAAGGCGCTGAGCTTGAATCGCTAATTTGGATAGCTGCACTTGAGCAACCGGGCCAACGCAGCATCGTCAAGCATCCACCCTATGATGTTTCAAAGGTTAGGTGGACATGAGACGCAACCTTTTCGGCATGACAAACCGTATTAACGCGCTTCCGACGGTATCAGCCCTCGCTATCGCTGCGATTGGCACCTTTGGGGCCTCAACGCCTGCGATGGCGATTCAGTTCAACTTTGGATTTTCCGATGGCACACCTCAAGATGTCATTGACGGATTTGACGCTGCAGCTAGCGCCTGGTCGTCGGTAATTAAAGACGATGTCACCGTCAACATCGACGTTCTCTATCAACCCTATGCGCCATCATCTTTGGGTCAATTCAGCCCCACCCGCGTCAACGTTGCCTATGAAGACTGGGTGGACGCTGCTGCTGCAGACCTGACGTCGGTAGACGACATAACGGCGTTTACTAATCTTCCCAAAAGCTCAGATTTCGACCTGCTGCTCAATCCTGAGTTTGACCTGCTGCTCAACCGTACGAGAAACAGCCCCAACGGCGAGGGAAGTCCCGTACCCTTCGCTGATACCGATGGCGACTGTAATAATCGTTCCATCCGCCTGACCAGTGCCAACGCAAAGGCGTTGGGTTTGCCCCTAGGCGGCACTAATAACTGTGCTCCCCCTAGCTTCAACACTGCCAGCCTCAGCGATGGCTCCATCTTGCTCAACAGTACGTTTGCCTGGGATTTTGACCGAACTGATGGCATCAGTGGAGATGCTTACGACTTCGTTGGCATCGCTAAGCAGGGTTTGGGGGTGGCGCTGGGGTTTGTCAGTGGCGTCGATGTGCTGGACTTTAACAGCCCCCTCGAAAGCGGTAATCGTCTAGTCTTCTTTAACGATGACCAGTTTCCTTTTGTGAGTTCGGTCGACCTGTTTCGATTTTCCGAGGAGAGCCGAGCACTGGCCGAAAGTGCAGGGCTCCCGTCCCTAATCGATTGGACGACAGGACGCCAGGATGCTAACGGTCAAGATGTCGATAAATACTTCTCCATCGACGGCGGCGCTACTAAAATTGCTAGCTTTTCCACCGGAATTCGCCATGGAGATGGCAATCGAGCCAGCAGCTGGAAGGCAGACGATCTCGGCGGTGAATACATCGGCATTATGGAGCCGACTCCGGCCCTAGGCCAACTTCTGAATATCACAGAGACCGACCAGCGGCTATTTGACGTCATCGGCTGGGATCTGGTCAATCCTCCTCTACAGCAGCCAGGGCAAGACATGGTAATTGACCAAGGGGGGGGGGTTCAGATCCGGATTCAGACTCAGGTTCGATTTCAGACGATGACAGTGCGCCAAACCCCGAAGACCCAGTTTCGGTACCCGAGCCAGGATCAGCGATCGCGCTCTTCAGCGTCATGGCGATCGCAGCACTCGTTCGCCATCGCCGTCGCGTCACTTCCTGAACGACCGTAGCGTTATGCTTTCGCATTAGGACGCTTAGGAGATGTGGAACCCCTGCCTTGTGGGAGAGGTTCCACTCAAATCCTAGCCGGTAGGGCCGTATCACGAGCGAATACAGATGGATGTCTCCGTAAACGGAATTTTATGGTGTAAATCAATCACCATGCAAACGCAACGTCTGGCGTAGAATTTGCGAATTAATTACGTCGCAACCGTGAAAACGCGCTCTTTCAGCAAAGTCCGGAAATACTTATAAATAAAGGGTTCAGTCGTCTGAAATGGTTCCACACCAGCTATATATATTTCATGTATAATTATGGTGGTTTCTCGGTAAATCCATCCAGAAGCCATAAAAAGTGTATAAAATATATGCCATGAGCTGGGTCGGCAGACACTTAGGGTCGTGTTTACCATCTCTTTGTGACGACAAGTAATGCCAGGCATAGCGCTATGTGGAGGATCGGAGTGTGTCCTCCAGCAGGTTCCTCCTGGAGATAGCCTTGCTTGCCTATTTCTATCGCTTTAGGCTACTGCATCCGGTAACGTCACAAATTGAGTCTTGTGAGAGCGAGTTGATTAGTCCCGCTACGCTAGCTGCATTCGGGCAGCGACGGGAGGTTTAGTTTAGGTGTTCTGCCATATCGACCAAAGGGTTTAGAAATATAGAGAATACTGGCAGCTAATCATGCTTCTTTCACAAATCCAAACCGTCATTCGCCGCCCAATCCTTCGAGGGCCTATTGGGCAACTCACAGGTCTGTCTTCGTCTCTCTTGCTGCTGGGAAGTTTCGGCTACGATGCTGTCAGTCAATCAGCCCGCGCCATCAGCTTCAACTTCAGCGCACCGGCGGATACTCCCCCTGAAGTCCTCACTGGCTTCTCAGCGGCTGGAGATTTGTGGTCATCGGTCCTCCAAGACGATGTCACGGTCAACATCGGCGTATCGTTTGCCGACTTAGAGACTGGTGTTTTAGGGCGGACGATTGCTAACGAGCAATCCTTTGCCTACACTACCGTGCGGGATGCGCTGTGGAGCGATCGCACATCAACTATAGATGATCAGGCAATTCAGCAAATTCCTCAGGGAAGCACCTTCGACTTACTGATCAACCGCACGAGCAGCAGTCCCTTCGGAGCGGGCAACCCTACTCCCTACCTAGATAACAACGGTAGCAGCAACAATCAAACCATTCGGATGACCCACGCTAACGCCAAAGCGTTGGGTTTGCTCCAGCCAGACCCACTGGCAACCGCTGCGCCCGTCCAAGACGCTTCTATCATCATGAGTCGGCAGGCTGCGTGGGACTTTGACCGCCGTGATGGAATTGGACCGGATGCCCTTGACTTTACCAGCGTGGCAACGCACGAAATCGGCCATGCTCTGGGCTTCGTTAGTGGGACGGATCTGCTCGACTCATCCAGTTCATTCACGGTCGGTACGCAAACGTTTTTCCTACCTGAAGACTACTTTGCAGCCGTTAGCCCGCTTGATCTGTTTCGGGTCTCCGAAGCCAGCGTTGCCACGGGCCGTCAGGTGATTGACTGGACGGCCAGCCCGTCCCCCAAGTTTTTCTCGCTAGATGGGGGGCAATCTGTCTTAGCACCGTTTGCTACGGGAATTGTCTATGGCCAGGGGCAGTCCAATAGCCACTGGGCGAAGGATCAAACCAATGGCATTATGGACCCCGATATCCTGATGGGTGAACAACTGGCCATTTCTGGACTCGATCTGATCGCACTAGACGCAATTGGCTGGGACCTCCGCAGCTCTGAGGCCACCCTGAGCCTATTTCCCATCGATGGGACTCAACTTGCCGGTGCAGTAGATGTGTCCTCGGGTTTAGCGATCGCCCCCCATGGAGGGTGGGGTATTTCTGCTGGGGCATCACCTATTTCTACTGGCCTGGCGAGTTCTTCGAATCCCTGGTCAATTGCCCCGATCATTGAAACTCAGCCAACCGATGGTTTTCCGATCGACAGCTCAATTACCATACCGGCTGGCCCCCTGCCAGGAGCAACCCCGCTTGGGGCTCTCGCACCGCTCGCCACCTCGCCGCTGCTGGCTATAGCCGCTAGCTCCGCTCAGGTAGGGCAACAGTCGGCTACTCCTGGCTCCTACTTAAACATGGCCCAGGCTGTGCCCGAACGCTCTTCGTGGATGGCGCTCATTCCTATCGCTGCTGTCCTCGCGCTGAAAGGAATCTGGCGGAAGCAGTCGGGTTAGGTGATTTCTTGAGGAGAAATTACCGGCTTATGGTGCGTTATGCTTCGCTGACGGTACCCTACAGGGAGCACAGTCCTTTTAGACAAAGGTGACTGTATCAAACGTTTCATTGTTGTCTATGTAGAAATCCAGAGCAGCATTTGATATTCACCTGAGCTTTACACGATCATCAATGATTTCTGGTATTTCTTCGCCACTCAGCCCCGAGCTCATGACTTAGAATGAATGTGTTCTTGGTTGACCGTTTAAAGCAGGTTATTTATTATTTACAACGGTTAATTTTATAGCGGTTAATTTTGATTGCCAGATGAATTATCATTTGTCATAAATTCCGCGATTGTCAGGCTAGTTCTTGAGCCGTTGTCAAGTCTATTTGCTAAGTAGGTAGCCATAAGTAAATGCCGCGATGGTGGGGGGTATTTCCCATCAGGGGCCTCACCCCATTAGCTTTATTTATGACCATGCACTTAGCGGTAAGCGCTTCTGTTCTTGCAGTATTCAACCGATTGACGCGATGATGCAGGCCGTTCCACACAACGAAAAGTTACGGCAGATGAGCAGCCGTGACAATGGCACTGGCCAGCAGCAGGCTGATTCTCGATCGTCAACATCCTACTCGGAGGCCGAGGAGATTCTCGAACAAATTCGGCAGGGAGACTTGCTCATTGTCGACAGCCGCCGCCGTAACGGCTTAATTCTTTACAAAGCCTATCATGCTGAGTTTGCTGGCCCAGGGGCAGCCGTGGGCGGTGGGTTTGATTTAGACTGCCAGTGGCTATTGCCTGTGGGCGACTTACTGCTGCTCTCGTCAACTTCTCATGAAGATCGACAGAAGGCTTACCTAATTCGACGGCAGTGGATTCGCCTGACGCACCAGTTCACTGACAATGCTGCTTCCCTCAAACGGGCGCAGATGATCCTTAACCAGTTTGAGACTTATTTTGACCGAGCCACTATCGCCCGCATTCCCGATGAAGCGTTCGCGATGATGGTCGGTGTTCTACCTCATACGGTGCGCCTCGCCCGTCGTCCGCCTCAAAAGCTCAACGTAAAGGTGAAGATTTGAAGACACTGAGGCATTGGCCCCGTTTCGCTCTCTACAGTTGTAATCCACAAAAACTCTGAATCCCCTCCCAGATGGTCTCAAGGGAGTTCGCTAGACTATGGTCGCTATCTAGCTCCATCAGGGTGACCCAGGGGCGATCGCTGGCATAGCGCCGACTAGCCTGAATGGGAATGACCTCGTCGTACCTGCCGTGGAAGATGAGGGTGGGGCGCGATCGCCTCAATGCGCTATCGGGATATTGAGCAAAGTCAGTAACAAACCGGTAGCTCAGCGGCATCATGGCCTGCTCGCCGTAGTGGTACACCCGAAAAACCCCTGTCTGCCGCCACTGCTGGATCTGAATGGGTCCCAGTTTAGGCAGCCAGTGCTCCATGAAGCCAAAGGCAGGTGCAAGCAGAATCAACCGCTCAACCGTCGGGCATGTCTCCCCTAACCAGGCAGCAGTCAACCCACCAAAGCTCGACCCGATCACGACCGATGCTTCCGGCGGTGGAGGAAGCTGAGCCTGGACTTGCTGGATTTGTCGCGTCAGCGTGAGGTTGAGAAAGTCGGCCTGGTTGAGGTCAGGAATGATCAGGTCCAGGCCTCGGCTGCGGAAGCGCTGCCGCAAGGCTTGGGCCTTGGCAGATTTGGGGCTAGAAGCAAACCCGTGTAGGTAGAGATATGCCATTATGCCACGAGCTAGTCGGAGGCGCTGGTAGGCACCGAGAGCGGTTCAGGCAAATTGACGAAGTGGGACGTATGCACGTAAGGCTGATGAAGACAAATAAGCTGCGCCAGGGTTTTCTTGAGCTGGGTGCGCGGCACGATTATATCGACAAACCCGTGGGCCAGCATATATTCCGAAGTCTGAAAATCATCGGGTAGCTTTTCCCGGAGGGTCTGTTCGACGACGCGCCTCCCCGCAAACCCAATGGTTGCCTTCGGTTCAGCGACAATAATGTCCCCCAGCATAGCAAAGCTAGCCGTTACGCCCCCCGTGGTGGGATGGGTCAGCACCGGCACGTAGAGCAGGCGAGCTTCCCGATGTTGCTCCAGGGCGGCAGAAATTTTTGCCATTTGGGACAGGCTCAGCATCCCTTCCTGCATCCGCGCACCGCCAGAGGCACACACAATGATGACGGGCAGCCGTTCCCGTGTGCCCCGTTCGATTAGCCGCGTCAGCCGCTCACCGACGACCGAGCCCATACTGCCGCCCATAAAGCGAAAGTCCATCACGCCGAGGGCTACCGGCAGGCCGTCTAGCTGGCCCAGCCCTGTCTGCACGGCGTCAACCAACTGGGTTTTCGTTTGGGTGTCACGGAGGCGATCGCCGTAGGACTTACGGTCGTGAAACTTGAGGGCATCAATGGGTCGTAGATGCTGGTCGAGGGGCTGCCAGGTTTGGGGATCAATTAGCTGATAAATGCGCTCATGACTATCAATGCGGTGATGGTGGCCGCATTCGAGGCAAACCATTTGGTTGGCCCGCAAATCTTTTGTGTAGGTTAAAACACCACAGGACTGACACTTGCTCCACAGCCCATCAGCAATCTCGCGCTGATGACGCTGCTCAGTCGAGGAGCCCGTCTTCCGGCGATTTGCAAACCAGTCAAATAGAGACATGAAATTTGGTTATTCCTCAGCTTATAGATGAGTGTTTTTGGATAAGCGCTTAGACGGCGGCTTAGCCTAATCGAGCGGTTCGTCTTCGACCGGGCTCAGCAGCAGGAGAGCTGTCCAGCGGTCTTGGGGGCGAACCTGAACGGCAGCGGGCGTACCGCAGCCAAAGTGAGAGGCAATCCCCTGGTAAACCACCCGGACCGGAATGTCCTGAGCACTCAGTAGCTGCTGCATCAGGTCAGCTTCCCAGCGATTGCCGGTCGTTCGTATTGTGATCCAAGTCACTTGAAGATTGTATCAAACGGCAATTATTTTAGTTTACAGTGTGGTCAACCAGTTCAGCGGTGGCTTTGGGCGAGCCGCTGTTGGGCTGCGGCCTGAAATGCGAGGCAGTATTGGGAGTGCCCTTCAGGAAACGCCACGTTCAGCGTCAGGGGATCGTCCGTATCTTGAGGGTCACCGGGGCCTTCGATGACCTGCAGGTTGCCTTCGCCAATGGATAGCTTTAGGGACTTTCGGTTTTTTACCTCGCCCCGGCTGCTGTCCACGTAAACAATGATGTTGCCCCTCCCCATAGCGGCACCAATGTCCTGAATGAGCTGGAGAAAGTTGCGATCGCTCCCTCCCCGACGGACGACCGCCTTCCCATCTTCCATGACCACCTGGCTAGTTACCGTATCTCCCACCCCCACCGTCAGGGGCATCAGCGCCGGATCAAAATGGGCCTTGACCAGAGCCAGCAGCGCCTCGTGATCGTGGGGAGCCTGCCGCACGCTAAAGTCTGGACCGAGGGGATGGGTGCCGGTGCGCTTGAAATAGTAGTGATTGAGGATAAACAGGACGCCCGCCTCTTTGAGGGCACCCCGCAGCATGAACTGGAAATCGGTGGTGCCCGAATCGGTATCTGTAGCTGGTCGCAGGATCTCGCGCCCCTGCCCATCGCGCCCCAGGTTAGGAGCATAGTGGACGAAGAACGACCCCGCCAGGCCCTGCTGCTCGGCCTCCTGGAGCAGCTCATCGGTGAGGGATTTCATTTCCTGCTGGAGCGCCCGGTAAACGCCGGGCTGATTGTGCAGCATTTCGTAGAAGCTGTTGAGGTTCGCCGTCGGAGAGGCGACATTGTCTAGCACTGCCGCTTCGACACCCTGGGCGATCGCCTCTGGACTTAGGTTAGTCTCGGGCTGGTGGGCGAAAAACTGGCGCAGCCGCGCTTCAATTCGCTGGGGCACCTGGGCCAAAAACGCTAGCTCAGCCTCACTAACGCCGGGGTGAGTGACATTGCCATTGCGGTCCTGCCACTGCACTCCGCCCGCTGCCAGACCGGGGAGGTGTAAGCCTGATTGCTGTAGGTTGTGGCGATCGCCCAGCGCCTTTGCCAGAATGCCGTTTACCCCCCGAGGGCCAATGTGTTCGCCGTTGGTAAGCACATAGAAATGATCTCCAAAGGCGCGAGTAGCCTCGACGTAGTCCAAATTAATTGAGCGCGTCAGGGGATCTTTTACCAGTCCCATGCATACCCCATCCAGGTCTTGAATCACCAGCAGATTTTCAACCTGGCTCAGAACGTGAACCAAACCAGCATGGTCTAGGGACAGGGACGCCTCATGCAGTCGGGGAAGAGAGAGATTGGTCATAGCGACAGCGCTTACCAGAGAGCAGCAGGATGCGCCTGTATCCTACCAGGGATTGCCCCCAATTGTGGGGAAGAAAATTCTCAGATAGGCGGCAATCAGGGCATCGCCGAAAAAGGCTGTGATCACTGCACCAATGGCTAGAAACGGACCAAACGGAATGGGCTGTCGGCGATTAATAATGCCTAGGGCAACGCCGCCACCACCCACCAGCGCTCCCACGGCGCAGGCTAGGAACCCGGCCAGCAGCAGATTTTGCCACCCCAGCCACATTCCCATCAGGGCTGCTAGCTTGGCATCGCCACCCCCCATCACGGTTTGCCCATAGATGGCGGAGCCAATCAGAGTAATCAGGTCAAACAGCCAAATCCCCACTACTGCGCCGATGATGCCCGTCATCATATACTGAGCCATGCCTGTGAGGGAGCCGTCTGACCATCCGGCGATCGCCTGAAACCCCAACCCCATGATTAATCCCGACTGGGTTAGGGGATTGGGCAGCGTCATGGTATCCAGGTCAATCAAAGAGAGGGCCAGGAGCCAGCTAATCAAGATCCAGTAGCCGACCATTACGATGGGGCTATTCACTGACCACAAGACAGCGACGAACAGCAGGCCCGCAGCGGCTTCCACCAGAGGATAGCGAGCTGAGATGGGATGGCGGCAGTAGCGACAGCGCCCCCGCAGCCACAGCCATCCAAACACGGGAACGTTGTCGTAGGCCCGGAGCCGATGGTGGCACTGGGGGCAGCGCGAGGGCGGAAACAGGAGGGAAATCTGGGCTGGTAGCCGATAGACGACTACGTTCAGGAAGCTGCCGATGGAGGCTCCCAGCACAAACACAATCAGGGTCAGGGTCACTGGCGGAAAGTCAGCCATAGAAAACAGCCACAGCAATGAGATCTCCAGACCGCGCCATCCATAGCGACGGCTCCAGGGCTAGGGTTCCCAAACCTTCGTGACTTTTTCATCAACCAGGGCCGCCAGCGATCGCGGTTTTGTCGCGTCTTTATCGGACCGCAGGATAGTTGGCACCTCCAGAGCTGAGTCAGACTTGCCCGCCGACGGCAGGCTTGCCACCTGGAAGCCCTCATGAATGCGGGCCATTGCCTGCTGGAGCACCTCCCCAGAATTAATGGCAACCCAGCCCCGCTCGGTCTGCCGACGATACTCAAAGTGCAGATGCGGCCCGGTGGAATTGCCGGTACTGCCCACCCGACCAATCACATCCCCCTGCTCAACCCATTCCCCCGACTGCACAAAAATTTCCGATAGGTGGCCGTATAGGGTTTGGGCGGCGGCTTCAGAGTGGCTGAGCACCACGGTTAGACCGTAGCCTCCCAAGAAATCAGCAACGCCTACCTGACCGGAATAGGCGGCCACCACCGGGGTTCCCAGGGGAGCACCTAGGTCGGTGCCCGTGTGTAGCCGTTGAGTGCGAAAGATGGGATGGATGCGCCAGCCGAAGGGTGAAGTGATCATCGCCGGCACCGACAGGGGGAACATCAGCGCCGTGTCGCCATTGCCAGTTAAGGATGCGGGACGGCTGGTGCGGTTGTAGTAATCTTCCACGGTGAGCCGTCGCAGGCTGATGCCCCCCGGCCCAATATGAATAGGACCGACCTGGGCTGAGTAAACCGGCTTGAAGGTTTCGGGCAGGCCGGAATTAGCGGTGGCAACTGACGGACCCGCCAGCGCCTCGCCGCTGCAGAGGCTGTTGGGCACCGCCTGACCCTGGCGCAAAACGGTTTGGCACCCGGTTGA
Source organism: Elainellaceae cyanobacterium (assembly GCA_050331615.1). Lineage (GTDB taxonomy): Bacteria > Cyanobacteriota > Cyanobacteriia > CAKZMO01 > CAKZMO01 > JAYKGU01. The sequence goes on along the minus strand of JBHJGR010000311.1, from coordinate 5,418 downwards.
GCGCTCGGTGAGGACAATATCGGGGCGGCGAGTTGCCCCCAGGCTGTAGTCAGTGGAATCGACATAAACGCTGCCGTAGTCCACTGTGCCTGCCGCAGGCTTAGGGGTCTGCTGCTGGGAAGAAGTGGCATCTGCTGAGGGAGGCACCGTCGTTGGGGAGATTTCTCCCGGATTTGTAGCGGGCAGGGTGAGCTGGGAGGCGTCCGACTGCGATCGCCCCACAGATGACGCCCCTGGCGGCAGGGTCGGACGCGGGGATACTACCTCGGGGGGAAACTGGTCGGGCGGCAAGACGGTTGGGCCTGGGGCGGGCGTGACCTGACCGCTAGACTGCTCAGGGGCGGAGGATGGAGCTGGTGTGGCCTGGGGTGCAACGGTCCCCAGTAGGTCTTGGGCAGCGGGCACCTGTTCGCCGTCTGGGGAGGCAGCTTGAGCTAGGGCATCGCTGTGGGGCAGGGCGATCGCAGCTCCAAAGCAGCCCAATCCACCTGCGATGATTGAACATGCACCCAAAAACTTTTGTCGAGAACTCTGATTCTGACCGTCTTTAGCCATAGCGACACACTCCACTCCTCAAACCAGCTAACTGCACTGCCAACAAACGGCTATAGGCTCTCAGTGCCGCGACCCAGATAAGTAGGTGATCACAAATAAGCGAAGCCGCTTTCGGGGGGTGCACCCCGACCGCTTATTTATGGCCAGACCCATACAACTGTAGTCTCAAATTTGAGAAACCCGGTTCCCAGTTTAGACGATTGGCGTCCCCGCTAGCTGCTAAACCTGGGGCAAACCTCGTTAGAGAGTTAGATTCTAAACGACACCGCTGCCACGATTTTTGGGCTAGACCTACGGCTCAATCGGCGATCGCCCCGTGAATTAGCCTTGACTTCCCTTACAGCCACGCCGAGGAGTGATCCTGACGCTTTTGATCAGCTCAGGCAAAAATATAAGTGAAGGAATAATGAAGACTTCGTTTAGAATTCCAGGTCTGATTGGCTAAATCATCGCCTAATTGTACGATCCGTACATGAAGGGGCGCTCTATAGATTCAGGCGGATCTTTTTCAGGCGGATCTTTACAACTGAAGAGAAATTAAGTGCTTGAGCAGCTTTAATGCATTTTCGGGGGTGCGCCCCCGCGGGGGAACTCCCCCAAGAAAATTTGTTTAACTACTTAATTAGAGATTAATTAGAGAAAAGTGTCTGAAGCAGGAAGCATCTGAAGCAATCGGAACGGCTACGGGATTTCTTTAGTTGGTTCTTGCCGCCTCCTCTGTTCTACCGCTGTTTCTCTCAATCTGGTTCAGAAGAGAATAAAATTTGGTAGGCTATGGATGCCTGTTGTTTTGACGCGGTTCCATCAAGCTAGATACCAGTTTTTTTAGCGATAGATTTTTAGAGCGCGGGCTTTGCTGGTAGCGGTTTTCAGCTATCGATTTGGCAGCTACAGTCCGCCCGAGGGTTAGGCGTAGGGGTGCAGAAACCAGGATCGGCTAGTTTATGTGTTCTTCAGAGTTGAGATCATCAAGCCCGTGGTTAAGTCACGCATCCCGAACGGCGCATCCAGCTATCGATATGGTGCTTCCCCACGCCATCCTGCCCTTTTAGGAGGGCGCTACCGGGTCGTTAAGCGGCTAGCGGAGGGAAGCTTCGGGCACACGTCGTTAGCGCAAGATTGGCATCTGCCCGACCATCCCTTATGTGTTGTTAAGCAGCTAAAGGCCCAGGCAGACGGGGTCGCCATGCGCACGGCGCGGCGGCTCTTTGAGCTGGAGGCCCGTGTGCTCTATAAGCTCGGCAGTCATGACCAGATTCCGCGGCTGCTGGCCCATTTTGAGGAAGGACGAGAGTTCTATCTTACCCAGGAGTATATTGACGGGCGATCGCTTGCCGACGAGCTGATCCCCGGTCAACCCTGGGGCGAGCCTCGGGTAATCTCGCTGCTGGAAGAAATTCTAGAAATCCTCACCTTTGTCCACCACGAGCGCGTGATCCACCGCGACATCAAGCCCGCCAACCTAATTCGACGTCATCAAGACGGCAAGGTGGTGATGATTGACTTCGGTGCGGTCAAGCAGGTAAGCACCCAGTTCCTCCAGCCCAAACCCGGCCAAACCGACTACACCATTGCCATCGGCACTGTCGGCTACATTCCCAAAGAGCAGATTGGCGGCAGGCCCCGCTACAGCAGCGACGTCTATGCGGTGGGCATGATTGGCATTCAAGCCCTGACCGGCATTTCCCCCCAGCGGTTCCTGGAGGATGAGCAGTCTGGGGAAATTAACTGGCGCGATCGCGCCCCCCTGGTTAGCCCAGAGCTTGCTCAAATCATTGACTGCATGGTGCGATACGACTACCGCGATCGCTATCCCAGCGCCCAGGAAGCTCTTGCCGCCCTGCAAAATCTGCCCCACCATCTCCGTCAGCCCGCTGCTGCTACCAGTCTGACAAATTTGCCCCTGACCCAGGCCAACCTCTTGCCTACCTCTGTGGAGGCCATCCCACCAACAGCGGCATGTGCCCAGCTCTCGGCTGGTGGACTGGGGGTTGCGGCAATTGGCGGTGCTGCTGACCATCTCGAACCGGATCAGGGAGATTGGGGGGGGCGATCGCTCGTTCTAGACGGAGATGCCTGGAGCGGGGTCATTTCTCCCCAGGCAGACTGGCGTTCCCTGCTCCGGGGCGTCTGGCACCAGTGCCAGGATTGGGCCTTGGGGGCGGCGGTAGCTATCCGGACGCGGCAGAAGTCAATTCCCCTCTGGTATTTCTTGGCTGTCCTGGGTACGGTCGGCGTCCTATCGGTGCTAAACCGCGAGATCTTGGTTTCTCCCCAGAACCGGCTGGTCAGGTCGGCCAATCAGGTTTCGACCCAGGCCATCTTGAAGCCTGCGGAGGAGATGGTTAACCGGCTACCCAGAGACAATACCCTGCCGGGAAGTGCGACTATGCGCACTGCCGCTTACCTCGGCCAGGCCCAGCGACTGGAGGCAGCGGGCGAATATCAGATTGCCCTGGATTTTTACCGCAAAGTGCTGGCGCTGGATAGCGACCACGTCGAGGCACTGCGGGGACGCTGCGCCCTCCTGAATGCGCTTGAAAAGCCAGAGCTGGCCGTTGATGCTTGTTATGACGTTCTCGCTGTCTTCCCCAATGACTTCGCGGGGCTGTGGGGGCTGGGGGTGGCGAACCACCAAATGGAGCTGTACGATACGGCACTGGAGTTCTTTGATCGGGCGATCGCCAGCAATCCTGACTTTGCCCCCGCCTGGAAAGACCGGGGAGCAACCCTCTGGCGCGTTGGCCGCCACAGCGAAGCCGTTACCTCCGTCAACCGAGCCTTGGCGCTAAATCCAGACGATTTAGAGACGAGTGAGCTGCGGCAGCGCATCGCCAAGTAGGTTTTCTTGACAACAATCAGGTCTCCAGCATCTGCAGCTTGTAGAGGCTGGCATACAGCCCTGCCGCGGCCAGCAATTCTTCGTGGCTGCCGGCCTCGACGACCCGCCCCTGCTTGAGCACCAAAATCCGGTCCACGTTGCGAATGGTAGAGAGCCGGTGGGCAATGATAATGGCGGTACGATTGGCGAGAATGCGCTCTAGCGCTTGCTGAATCATCGCTTCCGTCCCGACGTCCAGGTTTGCCGTCGCCTCGTCCAGTACCAAGATGGGCGGATTGCGAATTGTGGCCCGTGCAAAGGCTAGCAGTTGCTTCTGCCCCCCCGATAGATTAGTGCCCCGCTGCCGCAGCTCCGTATCGTAGCCCTGGGGAAGCTGCTCGATAAACGCCGCAACGTTGGTCTGCTCGGCAGCGTGACGCACCTCATCGACGGTGTAAGATTCGCCCAGGGCAATATTGCTCTTGACATCCCCCGCAAACAGAAATCCATCCTGGAGAATTACCGTCATGCGCCGCCGCAGTTCGGCCTGGGGCATATCGCGAATATCGACACCGTCCAGGAGAATGCGCCCTTTGTTGACTTCATAGAGGCGGCAGAGGAGGCGAATAATGGAGCTTTTCCCGGCTCCCGTTGGCCCGACCAGCGCCACCTTCTCGCCTGGGTGGATGGTAAACGTCAGGTCGTGCAGCACGTATTCGTCGGGCTTGTAGCCAAACCAAACCCCGTCAAAGCGAATCTCGCCGGGAGCTGACTGGGGCGGCGGTAGGGCGATCGCAGTAGATCGGTCGGGATCGCGAATTTCGATGGGCTCGGCGAGGATATCATTGACTCGCTCTAGGGCGGTGAACCCCGCTTGGATGGCGGTGAATTTTTCGGCAAACTGGCGCAGGGGGTTAAACAGTCGCTGGGAAAATAGCACGAAGGTGGTGAGGGTTCCCAAATCAATGCGCTCGTTCATTACCAGCAGCCCCCCCAGCCACAGGACGCCGGCGATCGCTACCAATCCAATCCATTCCAGCGTTGCCGAAACTGCTGAATCGTAAAAGATGGTGCGGTCCACCTGATGAACGTAGCGCTGGTTGATGGCTCGAAACGCCTCGCTGTTGAACCGCTCTCGCCGAAAGAGCTGCACGATTTCGATGCCGACAATGTTTTCCTGGAGGTTGGAATTGAGGGCCGACAGCTCCTCCCGCGCCCGGTAGTTGGCCTGGCGGTACTGCTGCTGAAAGTAAATGACGAGTGCGGTGATGGGCAGCAGCAGCACCACTAGCAGCAGAGCCAACTGCCACTGCACAAAAAACATGGTGACCGTGATGACGATCATGGAGAACAGATCGCCGACGATGCCCACCGCCCCCGTGGAGAACACGTCTCCCAATGCTTCCACATCACTGGTGAGTCGGGTAATTAGCCGTCCTACGGGAGTGCGATCAAAGAATCGAGAGGCCAGGGAGGTGACGTGGTCAAATAGGTCGTTGCGGATGTCAGCAGTAATGCGCTGCCCCACCTTTTGGACCTGGTAGCCCTGGACGCCATCGAGGGCGAGCCGCACGCCAATGGTCACCAGTAGCAGCACGATCAGAATATTCAAACCGCTGGCGAGCGATCGCTCCTGCAAAAACCAGGCAACCGGTTCGTTGCGAATGAGGGATACGGCTTGACCAATGAGAATCGGCTGGACGGCCTCAGAAATAGAGAGGGGGATGAGCAGCAGCATGGCGATCGCCAGAAGCCGCTTGCGTCGCTTGGCATAGGGAATGAGCAGGCGCACCAGTCGCCAATCGGTTTGTCGGGTGGAGCGCTGTTCGTTGCGGGACAGCGTCGCGGGTGAGTTCGTCACGGGTTATGTCCTTCCGATGCTGTAGCGACTTTAACAAACAGATTGACACTCCCCATAGCTAAAAGCTAGGGGATTCTTGGTTCATCCACCATCCTTAAAACTGATCTGAGAGTTTTATCTCAAACTCCGCAACCCCTCACCAAATAGCCGCACCAAAATGGTCAAACTATCTAGATATTGG
>JBHJGR010000310.1:0-20933 GCA_050331615.1 Elainellaceae cyanobacterium | reverse complement strand
CCCACCGAAAATCGGGGTTTGTAAGGGGTGGTCGGGGAGCCGCTGGCTTCAGACATGGGGAGGAACGACCACCCTTTACATAGACAGCCGAGCGTATCAGCGAGCCATTTGTTATCTGCAACCCATTTCTGGTTTTCACTTTGTAGTTCTTTTGTCCCATTTGTGATACTGTTAGATAGAACGGCTGCGGCAAAAAGCTGAAAATGCTGGCGGCAGCGTCAACGAATCTCCAACAAAAACGATGAAACTATCCCAGCGCTGTATATGCGGACGCATCTAAGAATTGTAGATGCAGATGGCTGCTACCAAGCGGAAGCCGCTCGAAGCGGCTTCCTGGGTGTGGACTCGCTCCTATGGTCGGCTTGGCAGCAAGCGGGAAACCAGTATAGACAATCTTCGATTGGCAGTCCTCGGATTGTCAACGTTGCAGCAGTGCCAGCGTCAGAGAAGAACGACCGAGAAGCATGGTTGAACCCTGATAAGAGGCTGGATGATGTAGGTCTATCCGAGAGCCAGTCAGAGTCAGGTGGATTCCATGAACCCCCGCCCTTCTAGGGCTGGGGAGATGTCAGGTAAGTGCCCAAGCACAATTAATTGCGTAGAGCGGCGGGCTACGCTACCTGGGAGGACAGACTAGCAGGTGAGGACGGATTGGGGCGTTGGGGCTGCACCGCTGCTTCGGTTTGGCGGATAAATTCGGCGAATCGCTCGACCAGCTCTGGATTACGCCATCCCTTAGCCGTTTCTTCAAAAATGATTTTCAGGGAGTCTTCGGGAGAGAAGGCCGCCTTGTAAGGGCGTTCGCTCGTCAGGGCGTCATAGATATCGATGAGCTGAAAGATTTGGGCCAGATAGGGAATCTCGTCGCCCGTGAGACCATCGGGGTAGCCCGAACCATCCCAGCGCTCGTGGTGGTGGCGGATGATTGGTAGCACACCCCGCATGGTGCGGAGGGGCGAACAGATTTGCTCCCCAATTTGCACATGGCGACGCATAATCACCCATTCTTCGGGGGTGAGCTTGCCCCGCTTGAGCAGTACATCGTCTGGAATGCCCACTTTGCCGATGTCGTGCAGGTAAGCCCCCCAAACCAAGTTGCGGATGTCGGCACGAGGCAGGTTGAGGAACTTGCCAAAGGCTTCCCCCCGCTCAACCAGGCGATCGCAGTGGTCCCCCGTATTGGGATCGCGGCTCTCAATGGTTTTGGCGATGGAGAACAGCACCTGCTCAGCGTGGTCTAAGTCTTCGTTGAGCCGCTTCTGGCGGACCAGGGACCGGACCCGGGCCGAAAGCTCCAGCTGGTCGAATGGTTTGGTTAAAAAATCGTCGCCCCCTGCTTCAATGCCTCGCAATCGAGACCGACGGTCATTGAGGGCGGTGATGAAAATAACGGGAATAAGGCGGGTTTGCTCATCGCCTTTGAGCCGACGGCAGACCTCAAATCCGTCCATCCCTGGCATCATCACATCCAGCAGGATGAGGTCGGGATGAATCCTAGCGACGGTTTCTAGCGCTTTGATGCCCGAGTCGGCTTCTAGAACCTCATAACCCTCAACAGACAACAGCGCCACGGCAGTCATCCGGCTGGAGGGGTGGTCATCCACAACTAAGATTTTTGATCGTTCAGAATCAAGGCAGTTCACGTTAACTATCTCAACCCTATAGTAGCTACTCTTTAGATTCGGTCTAAATCTAGTGACTTTGGTTTCTGAGGCCAGTTGGGCGATCGCCAATGCAGGCCCACGAAAAGTTCAGATAACTGCAGCCCTAGAAAGGTTTGAAGTCAAGCTATCACCAGTTGCTAGCTAAAACAATTTGGGTCAGGAAAGATGACCTGGATAATCGTGATGACAGTCGTCACCCAACATAAGCTCCTGCATAGTGATGGCATATCAGGTGATTGATAAGATTTCGAGTAATTGCTGAAGCTGCCGCGGTAGATGGTTGGAGAGTGAATTAAATGAACTTCAGCAGGTTCGCCCAGGGGGTCAAAAACTCCGGCGAGTTTTCGGTCCTGTTCTAGATGAATTAAGAAACTACAGAAATCCCAAGCACCTGTGCGCTTTAGTGTCATAACTAGTCTACATCTCTCTCAGTATCTGCCATGCTTAAGAAGTCTCGAATCAGGTTTTCTACGGAGATTTGAGGAATTTGTTCCATCGGCTGAGATAATGCCAGACCAGATAGTCTATAACGAGAAAAAGACCGGCAAATTAACCGATCAAATTTTTCGATGCAGTTTATCGACCAGGCGACGATTGAGGTTCAGGCGGGGGATGGGGGCGATGGCATGGTAGCTTTCCGCCGAGAAAAATACGTGCCCGCAGGCGGTCCTGCCGGGGGCAACGGTGGGGCTGGCGGATCGGTGATCCTGGTGGCTGCCGAAAACCTGCAGACCCTACTCGACTTCAAGTATGCCCACCGCTTCCGCGCTGAGAACGGTGAGCGGGGCGGGCCTAAAAATCAGACAGGGGCTTCCGGGCGCGATCGCCTCATTGAAGTACCGTGCGGTACCGCCGTATATGATGCCGACACGAGTGAATTACTGGGGGATTTGGTCAAGCCTGGGCAAAGGATCGTAGTCGCCAAGGGGGGCAAGGGCGGACTGGGAAATCGCCACTTTCTCAGTAACCGCAATCGTGCTCCCGAACAGGCCCTGCCCGGTCTGCCGGGGGAGCAGCGCATCATTCAACTGGAGCTGAAGCTCTTGGCAGAAGTCGGCATCATCGGCTTGCCTAATGCAGGCAAATCGACGCTGATTTCAGCCCTGTCTGCCGCTCGTCCGAAAGTAGCCGACTATCCGTTCACAACACTGATTCCCAACCTGGGCGTCGTGCGCAAGCCCACCGGAGACGGCACCGTTTTTGCCGATATTCCAGGACTGATCGAGGGGGCGCACCAGGGAACGGGGCTGGGCCACGACTTCCTCCGCCATATCGAGCGCACCCGTCTTCTCCTGCATCTAATCGACGTCACTGCAGACGACCCGATTCAGAACTATCACGTCATTCAGGCAGAGTTAGAAGCGTATGACCGGGGGCTGGGCCAGCGTCCCCAGATTATTGCCCTCAACAAAGTGGACGCGATCGCCACAGAGACTGAGCAGATCGAGGCGATCGCCGCCCAGCTCCAACAGCTGACTCACGCTCCCGTATTCACAATTTCAGCCGTAGCCCAGACGGGCCTAGCCGAGCTACTTCAAGAAGTTTGGCATCATCTGGATGGCAGTGCCTCCCTTACTGAGGGATAGCCTCACTTGCGGGGGGCTAAAGCTGCTCAGAATTGGGCTGAGTGGAGGAAGGGCCAGGGCTAACCGAGGGCGCAATTCGCGGTGCAGCTCGCTGAGTATTCAGCTCATATCGCTGGAACTGACCTGTGCTGTAGGAGATGGCGTAGCTCTGGGCAAGAAGCCGGAAATAGACTTTGGGCAACCTGGATTCCAGCCAGGGGTGGCTTCGCTGAGTCGCTGCCGGTAGCCACCTGAGCACCCAGCTAACCAGCGAGGTGGCCGTGAAGTTGAGATAGCTGCCCACCCAGCGCATCAGATCTTTGGTGCCCGCAAGCTCCCAGATCCATTTCAGCAGTGCTGGATTTTGCCAGGCTGCTTTCAGCGCCATGCGGTTGAAAGCCAACCAACTGGCCCGGTCTTTAATGAAGCGATCGGCAACGGCGGGGGATTCGCTGGCCAGCACCCCGAAGAAGGTGTTCAGCATGGCGTTAATGCGCTCAGGGGGCAGGAAGCGGTGGGTGGGCACCATCATGCCCTTAGAAAAGAGCCAGGTTACCGACACATTGCTCTGATAAGCCCGAATCTGGTTGAGGTACTGCGCCTTGAGCAAGTCGTGACGCAGGGCCACGTCTAGCAGGTGGGTGAGGCGGCCTAGGTTTCTCACCAGTGAGCCAAATCCCGTAAACACCAGAGGAGATTGGAGGGAAGCGGCATCGCCAATGGCAATCAGGCGATCGTAGGCAACCTGGCGATCGCCCCCCCGAATGCTGAAATGGCCGGGGATATAGCCAAAGGTCGGCTTCCTCCAGGTCAGATTATCTAAATTGCAGCGGCGGTACTCAGGCAGGATGGTGAAGAAATCTTCATACATCTCCAGCAGGGAGCCAGGATTGTCGGGGTGAACCTGGTGGTAGTGAAACAGATAGATTGTCAACTCATCGTTTTTACCTGGAAACAGTTCCCAAATCAGTTGCCGCCCCCGGGAAATATCGCCGTGGCTGTTGAGCACGTCACCGTATTTCGAGTTCCACACCCCTGGAGGAAACCCGCCCGATACAACTGCGCCGACCGTAGGACAAACGCTGTCGAACGCTCGCCCGCCGTTGAGCTGCCAGGCAATGGGCGAGGCAGTGCCCATGGCATCAACTAGCAAGCGGCTCTGAACGGCCCGCTTCGTTTGGGTAGGGAGGTGGGTCGTCCAGACCGTCACGCAGTTGGGTGCGACCCCAGCTCGATCAAACTCCGTCTCGTCCCAGATTTCGCCGCCTGCAGCTTTCAGCTTGTTGCCGCAAAGAGTCAGCAGCGCCTCGGAATCAAGCGCGACATTGAGCACGGTGGGGGTGTGCAAGACGGGAGCTTTAGCCTGCGGAGGATTGTTGGCGTCAAAGAACTTGTGAAATCCGTCCACGTATTCCCGCGCAATGATTTTGTCGAACTCATCGGCGGTCACCAGCCCCAGGTCAATGAGGCTTTGAAACTCATCTCGGGAAATGTTCCATTCCCGATTCATCTTGCCGAAGGGCAGCCGCTCAATCAACAGAACGCGATAGCCCAACCGCGCCATCACGGCGGCGTGAATGACACCGAGCGCACCGCCGACATAAATCAGATCGTATCGATCGGGCTCTGCCAGGGAAGCCTGGGCCTGGTCAAAAATGACCTGCTGGGGCTGCTGAGGACGCCGCACCCCCTCCCGCCAGCGCCGCTCCCACCAATAGGCCCGCGCCAGATCGTAGGCACCATTTGGCATTTTCCGGAAATAGCGGACGGTCTTGGGGTAATGGGGAGCTAGGGCCTCAAAGATGGACTGCTGGGATAGGTTAATCTCGGGAGGTTCTGGATATACATGGGGAAACTCTCGCCGGATTTCCCGCTGAATTTGTTGGATAATGCGCTGTTCGGCGGCGATCGCCCGATCTGCCCAGCGAAAAACCTTTAGGTACGCGGTGCGCTGAACCGACCAGACGAAAAGGGACAGCATATCGCTCGACTGTCCTGCCTCGCCCTCCGCCTGTTGTCGGGAGCTCCCCTGGGTAGAAGTTGGGCTGATGCGGGAAGTAGGAAACTGGATGCAGCAGCCGTCAGGGGTCAGCACCTTCTCCCCAACTAATGGCGTGAATATTTGGTGAAGCCAGTCTTTAACCATGCTAGGTTCCGGGGTCGGAACTTCGATGTATAGGATTTCTTTCATTTGAATGAATATGAATGGAATGCAATTCTTCGAGAAGGCAGGGTTGACAGGCTCCCAAAGTGCGGTAGACTCGCCATCAGCACCCAAAATATGAGAGAAAGATACACAAGTTTACATTTGCCGCCACTTTTTGCGTCTCGTTAACCGGGTATTAGACAAGTATTTTAATCATCGTGGCGCGAGACGCGATCCAACGGGAGGCTAATTTAGTATGAATCATCCTATTCCAGCTGATCCTCAAGAAATTGCAGCGCTGCGTTCCCACCCTGTCGATGCCGATGCGGTGGCAGCGGCGATCGCCGGCGTGATTAACCTCACCCGCTCCCAGGGGCGATCGCTCGACGACCTCACTCAGGAAGTGTTAACAGACGACCGCTTGCTAGACTGGGAGTGGCGATGTCTCCTCAACGAGATTTTAGTCCAGGCCTGGGAGTGCCTCCAGCCTGAAACACTGGGAGACGCGGGGCAGCATCAGCCATAGGGTTTCCTAGAGCGTTGCTAATAATTTCTTAGAGACGTGCGCCTCCATCGGGAGCGTATCCCCCTACAAATGTCATGAATTGTGCTTCAGCACTGCTTCAGTACTTAAACAAATTTCTCCTTTACTTAATCACGGCTCATAAGCTATGATGTTAGACCGTGAGTTTTGGCAAACCTATGAACGCGCAAGAGATCATCCGCTCAATTGAAGAGCAGCATATCAAGAGTGATTTGCCGACCATCCACGTCGGTGACACCATTCGAGTTGGGGTCCGCATTAGCGAAGGCGGCAAGGAGCGGGTGCAGCCTTATGAAGGCACGGTCATTGCCATGCGGAACGGTGGCATCAATGAAACCATCACCGTTCGTCGCATCTTCCAAGGTGTTGGGGTCGAGCGGGTTTTTCTGCTCCATTCGCCGCGGGTCGCCGAAATTAAGGTATTACGTCGCGGTAAGGCTAGAAGGGCCAAGCTCTACTACCTGCGCAATCGGGTTGGTAAGGCAACTCGTCTGAAACAGCGCTTCGATCGCGCTTTGTAGGGTGTTCGGTGCGAAAGTGGTAAGCTCTCTAATGGGGCGATCGCCAAGTCGGTGCTTCAGTCCATGCGTCCTTAGTTCAGTTGGTAGAACGCAGGTCTCCAAAACCTGATGTCGGGGGTTCGAGTCCTCCAGGGCGCGCTGTTTGCTCCGAGTTAGTGCCAAATCAGAAAGTGCCAGGCTGAGCTGAGCTTGGTAGGCGCTTCTTCAGGTACTAGCGTTGGTGATGGGCGATCGCCTTAGAAAGCACCAAGCGGGTTGCTAGAACTCTACGCTATTTCATCATTTCCGGATAATTTCTCCGGATAACTTGCAGACTTTGGGGTGAACCGGCACGACGGCTGCGGGGCTTTATCACCCCTATGTCTCTATTTCTCTTAAAATAAGAGCTAGTGAGAACAAGGCATTACGAGGTTGGCATCGTGGCAAAGAAGAAAGAGGCAGAGGCTCAAGAGGCTAACACAGGTTTCAAGATCAATGAATTTCTCCAGGGTACGAGGGAAGAGTTGGGTAAGGTTGTCTGGCCAAGCCGTCAGCAGCTAATCAGCGAGTCCTTTGCGGTAATTCTGATGGTCACTCTCTCTGCCACGATTATTTATCTGGTGGATGCCTTATTTGGTTGGGCTGCTAGGCAGGTGTTCTAATGACTTTTGCGTCAGACGAATCCGAAAATTTTGAGCTGAATGAGGAGCTAAGCGAAGAACAAGAGGCGGAAGCTGCACGAAAAAGTGCCCGGTGGTACGCGGTTCAGGTCGCTTCAGGCTGTGAGCGGCGGGTGAAGATGAGTTTGGAGCAGCGACTCAGGACGCTGGACATCACCAACCGCATCTTTGACATTGAGATCCCCCAAACCCAGATTCTAAAGCCGCAGAAGAGCGGCAAACCCAAGGAAGTGGCCGAGAAGGTCTTTCCTGGCTATGTGCTCGTTCGCATGGTGATGGATGACGAAGCCTGGCAGGTGATCAAAAATACGCCAAACGTGATTAACTTTGTTGGTGCTGAGCAGAAGCGCCGCTACGGGCGGGGACGGGGGCACGTGAAGCCCATGCCCCTCAGCCATGGTGAAGTTGAGCGCATCTTCAAGCAGGCGGAAGAGCAAAAGCCGGTGATGAAGGTGGACATGGCCGAGGGCGATCGCATCCTGGTCCTCTCTGGGCCATTCAAAGACTTTGAAGGGGAAGTCATCGAGGTCAGCCCTGAACGCAGCAAGCTGAAGGCGCTCCTCTCCATTTTTGGTCGCGACACCCCGGTTGAGTTGGAATTTAATCAGGTTCAAAAGCAGAGCTAGAAAATCAATGGCAAAGAAAGTTGTTGCACTCATTAAGTTGGCAATTTCTGCAGGGAAAGCAAACCCGGCCCCTCCGATCGGTCCGGCCCTGGGTCAGCACGGCGTCAACATTATGGCGTTCTGTAAGGAATACAACGCCCGCACGGCAGACCAGGCGGGGCTGGTGATTCCGGTGGAGATTTCGGTCTTTGAGGATCGGAGTTTTACGTTCGTTCTGAAAACGCCCCCTGCTTCAGTGTTAATCAAAAAGGCGGCAGGAATTGACAAGGGATCGGGAGAACCCAACTCCCGCAAAGTTGGCTCCATCACGCGAGCCCAGCTTCAGGAGATTGCCCAGACCAAAATGCCCGACCTGAACGCTAATGATATCGACGCTGCCATGAAAATTGTCGAGGGCACTGCTCGCAACATGGGCGTCACGGTTGCCGAATAAATTCTTCGGATAGGTGTGCCGATACGAAGTTCTTGGTTTAAACTGGAAGACTGCGACATCTGAACATATTTGGGGGAGAGGCTACGGCTTCGCCTGCACCCCAGGGAGATTATTGCTATGCCTCGGAAAACTTCACGCCGATTGCAGGAGCTTCAAAGCAAAATTGAGGATCGACTGTACGAACCTCTCGAAGCCATGACCCTGCTGAAGGAAACTGCTACCGCCAAATTCCCAGAATCCGCCGAAGCCCACATCCGGCTTGGCATTGATCCGAAATATACCGACCAGCAGCTGCGAACAACGGTTGCTTTGCCTAAGGGAACTGGGCAAACCGTCCGAGTCGCCGTGATTGCTCGCGGGGAAAAGGTGGGAGAAGCGAGCGATGCCGGCGCTGACCTGGTTGGGTCGGAGGAGCTTATCGCTGAAATCCAGAAAGAGCAAATGCTGGATTTCGATGTCTTGATCGCAACCCCTGACATGATGCCGCAGGTAGCCAAGCTGGGTCGTTTGCTGGGACCACGAGGTCTGATGCCTTCTCCTAAGGGCGGCACCGTTACCTTTGATCTAGCCCAAGCCATTTCTGACTTTAAGGCGGGGAAGCTAGAGTTTCGGGCCGATCGCACCGGCATCGTTCATGTTATGTTTGGTAAGGCCAGCTTTCCGCCAGCAGATCTGCTGGTGAATCTCAAGGCACTCCAGGAGACGATTGACCGCAATCGCCCATCTGGGGCAAAGGGTCGCTACTGGCGCACGGTTTATGTTGCCGCTACTATGGGGCCTTCGATTTCGGTTGACGTGAATGCCCTACGTGACCTAAAGCTTGCTGAGATAGAGTAGCAGCATACAGTTGACCGTCTATCCTGGCCCAGCGTTGATTATGTGAGGAGGCGATCGCCCAAGCTGATTCTGCTCTAACCCCCTCTAATCACCTTCTCGATAGCTCTTCTCGAAAAAGGCTTTACCCAATACTCGAAGCTGAAGACAGCAGGTGCCCAAGGCATAATCCCTGCCGAGGTTTCCAACTTCTAGCCCCTCGTATCTTTATCCCATGGAGGCGAGCCATAATGGCTCCGCTGGTGGAGATGACGGCACCGGGTGAACGAAAGTGGAAATTTAGGTTGATCTGCTGCTCCGGCTCCCAGGGCTGGAGCTTTTGATTTGAGGGGCGATCGCCCAGAGGTCTGAATTAATCTCGGGCAGCAAGATGGGCAGCGGTTACACTGGAGCACTAAAAAGTTTGGTTAACGAACCCCCACCCTAAGGAGGTGAGACCAAAATGGGGAGAACCCTGGAAGACAAACAGGCAATTGTAGCGGAGCTTAAGGATTTGTTGAGCGAAGCACAGCTTGCCCTGGTGATTGACTACAAAGGACTGTCGGTTGCTGAAATCACCGATTTGCGGAATCGCCTACGGGAAGCGGGAGCCTCCTGTAAGGTGACTAAGAATACCCTGATGCGAATTGCCGTAGACGGGGATGAAAACTGGCAACCGATGACCCAGTTTCTCAAGGAATCGTCTGCCTTCCTGCTGCTCAAGGATGATTTGGGCAAAGCCATCAAGGCATACCAGGCTTTCCAGAAAGACACCAAAAAAACCACCCTGCGGGGCGGTGTCATGGAAGGGCGGGCGCTGACGGAAGCAGACGTGAATGCCATCACCGAGCTGCCGACGAAGGAAGAGCTGATTGCCCGCATTGCTGGCGCGATCAACGCGATTCCCACCAAGCTGGCCGTGGGCACTAAGGCCGTCCCGACCAAGCTGGCCGTGGGCATCCGCGAGGTACCTGCATCGCTGGCACGGGCGCTTCGCGCTGTCGCCGACAAAGAGGGCGGCGATTCTGGCTCGGAAGCCGCTTGATAATGGCTTCCGGTCTCGTTACGGACTGGAACACCTATTTAAGTGTCGCTCAGCTGATACTGCACAAACACTCATCGCTAACTTTGGAGAAATCCCATGTCTGAGAAAACCGATCAAATTCTGGAACAGTTGAAGTCTCTCTCGCTGCTGGAAGCTTCTGAGCTGGTCAAGCAAATCGAAGAGGCGTTTGGCGTCGATGCTTCTGCCTCCGCTGGTGGTGGCATGATGATGATGGCCCCCGGTATGGCTGCCCCCGGAGCAGCCGCTCCTGCTGAAGAGCAGGAAGAAAAGACCGAATTCGACGTGGTGCTCGAAGAAGTGCCTGCCGACAAGAAGATCGCCATCCTCAAAGTGGTGCGTGCCCTCACGGGTCTGGGTCTGAAGGAAGCCAAGGACATGGTGGAATCGGCACCCAAGCCTATCAAAGAGGCCGTTGCCAAGGAAGCCGCCGAGGACGCGAAGAAGCAGCTCGAAGACGCGGGTGCCAAGGTGTCCGTCAAATAGTTCCTTCAGAATCCGTTAGAAATGCTTCCCGCCGTCAATGGCGGGAAGGCCAGATTGGGAGCCTGTTTTCAGGCTCCTTTTTAGTGGGAATTCGTATGTATGATAGGATTTGCAGTCCCACGCTGAACTAAGGCGGTTTCTAGAAATGTTCAGCCCCTGTCCCGTCAAATATGTCTGATCTGAATAGATCCGCAGATGACGCAGATGGACGCAGATGGAAAATTCATAGGGACGCCTTTCGTCTGCGCTATCTGCGGATAAATACCACGCCGACTTGATGAACGGTAAAACTTTTTCCAGAAAACGCCTAAATCAGCATTCGTTCCCAGTTCCCGCTCGCTCTCTTTACGAATTTCTACAAATATTTGCTTGATAAGGGTTTCAGGTATGACCTACGCAAATCGGCACGCTTCATCTCCGCTGCGACGACTGGCTTCTAGGATACGAGCAACTGTTGGTTCGATGCTCGGCGGCCTGTTTTTGGCAGGCTTTGCCCCTGGGCTGGTGGCCCAACATCAGCGGGCGATCGCCATCACTCCTCCACCCGCCGACGAAGTTGTCGAATGCGAAATTCTTATTATCGGTGGGGGACTGGCAGGCACCGCCGCCGCCTACGAGAGCTTACAGGCAGGGCGTACCGTTTGTATTACCGAACTCACCGACTGGCTGGGGGGGCAGATTACTTCCCAGGGGACGTCTGCGCTGGATGAAGCCCAAAGGCAGCGATCGCTCCTGTTTTATTCGGAAGGGTATAACGACTTGCGATCGCGCATCGAAGAGGAGTACGACGAGCTGAATCCGGGGGACTGCTGGGTGAGTGCTTCGTGCTTTCTGCCGCCAGATGCCAAGGAAATTCTCATGGACCAGCTGGAGGATGCTGCTGACGAAGGGGACGGTACCCTCAAGTGGTTCCCCTCAACGGTGGTGAAAGACCTGGAGCTGAGCGAAGATGGGCGGTTCATTGAAGCGGTGACGGCCATTCAGCATCAGCCCGCCCCCGGTGCGCCGCCGCTCAACACCGAACCCTTGTCCCAAATCATTGAAGACGCTTATCAATACGAAGACTCTAATCGCCTGACGAAGACCATCCTTCGCTTTCAGCCGCTGGAGTCCCCTTCTGAGGGCGGATCGGGGACGGGTGCCCCCACCGACTGGTACGTGATTGAAGCCACCGAAACCGGCGAGATCATTGCCCTGGCGGACGTTCCCTATCGGCTGGGGCTGGACCCGCGCACCTACCTCAACCCCTCCTCCGCCAGCGAAACGGGCGACCCCTACTGCACCCAGGGGTTCACCTACACCTTTGCCATGGAGCAGACGGAGGAGCCGGTGGAGCATGAGCTGCCGCCGTTCTATTCCCAGTACGAGCCTTACTACGGGTATGACCCCAACCCCAACCTGGCGGACTTTGACGTGGTCTTCACCTACCGCCGCCTCTGGGCACCGGACGACGAGGATCGCCCCAATATTCCCCGCTTTGGCGTTGCCGAGCCCCGTCCGGGAGACATCTCCATGCAGAACTGGACCTGGGGCAATGACTACCGCCCCGGCACCATTCAGGACAACCTGATCTACTCGCGGGAACAGCTCGCTGAGCGGGGTGAGCTGGAGCCGGGGGGTTGGATGGGCGGTCTACGCACGGAAACCCTGCGAGCCGGGGAAGAACATGCCCTGGGGTTCTTCTACTGGCTGGTGGTAGGCACCACCGATTCCCAGCAGCCGGAGCGTGGCGACGACTTGATGAAGGTGCCCCATCCCAACCATCGGCTGCTCACGGGGCTGGATTCGCCCATGGGCACCGAACACGGATTGTCCAAGTATCCCTACATCCGGGAGGGGCGGCGGATTATCGGGCGACCCTCCTATGGCTATGAGTCGGGCTTTGCCGTCAATGAGCTGGATATTTCCCGGCAGGACTACCGGACAGATTTTTATCGCGATCGCCTCTCCCCTGAAATCTATACCCGCCTGTGGAAAGCCCTGGCCGGACTGGAGGCCACCAGCGCCATCCGCACGGGGGCTGACCCGGAGAACATTAGCCGCCGCACCCGCTCCACCATCTACCCCGACTCCGTGGGCATCGCCCAGTATGCCATCGATTTTCACCCCTGCATGGCCGGGTCGCCGCCGGAAAGTCCGGGGAACATTGAGCGTCCGGGAGCCCGTCAGGCCCAGGGGCAGACCTATCCGGCCCAGATTCCGCTGCGATCGCTCATCCCCCAGCAAATTGACAACCTGCTGGTAGCGGGTAAAAGCATCGCCACCAGCCACATCGCTGCCGCCGCTTACCGGGTCCACTCCTTCGAGTGGTCGGTGGGCGCTGCCGCAGGCACCACCGCTGATTTCGCGTTGGAGCAGGGCATTCTCCCCTATAAACTGGTGGACGACCTGCCCCGTCAGGAACCCCAACTGGAGGCGCTGCAGCGGCGACTGGTGAACAACGGCAACCCGATCGCCTTCCCCAACACGTCCATCTTTAATGAGGACTGGGAAGACTGGCGGGTTTGGGGCGGCTAAAACTGGATGCGATATTCCAGCACGCCCCGATAATCGCCAGAAAGATCGGAGACGCTCCGTAGCAAGATGCGGTCGGTTAACCGGTAGCGCAGACCAAATTCCGGGGAGCCGGTGCTCCCCAGCACCTCCAGCACCGTAAACGAAAGGTCGCGGGTGATGTTGATGCCTGCCTCCACGCCGATTGCGATGGGGACACCGGACTCACCATCCAA
This sequence comes from Elainellaceae cyanobacterium, assembly GCA_050331615.1. Classification (GTDB taxonomy): domain Bacteria; phylum Cyanobacteriota; class Cyanobacteriia; order CAKZMO01; family CAKZMO01; genus JAYKGU01. Next base: position 7,684 of record JBHJGR010000310.1, on the reverse strand, counting down.
GTCAGTGGTCGGGAAGATCCGGAAGAAATCTAAGCCCAACAAGTCGGCTACATCGCTGCCGATGGTGGCTAAGGTGCCAGAACCGATGAAACTGGCGGCGGCGATCGCCGTGTTCCCGCCGGTAATGGTATCTAGCAAGCCACCACCAATCAGGGCAATGAGCTGGCGATCGCTGCGGGGTGGGTCGCTCGATAAGGTCAAGATTTCGCCCCGGTCTTCAATTTCCAGGTCACTCGCGCCATCGGCGGCGGCGTTAGAGGCGGTGAAGTTGGCGAGCTCTTGGGCCGTTCCCTCGACCCGAGCCGTTACTTGGATTGTCTGAACGCTGCCAAAGGTAGGAATGGCTGACTGATCCACCACCTCTGGACTGTCGAAGATGGACAGCGGATCGGTGACCTGCGCCGATGGCCCAGTGGGCACCACGTCTACCTCTCGCACTCGCGCCACCAGCGTCACGTCTAAGACCGGATTGACGCCGCCCTCTGGAGTGAACGTAGCCGTATTGGTGACATCGCTTTCCAGCAAAAATTGGGTGGTGTAGAGATTGATCCAGCCGTCAACGAGTTCAATGGTGCCATCGGGACGGGGGTCGGCTAGCGTCCCGTTGACCGTCAGCTCACCAACAGCCGACAGATTAAAGAAGGGATTGCCCTGAATTTCCAGATCGTCGGCCAACCCGATCTGGAGATCTCGGAGCCGCACCTGGTCAAGGAAATTCTCTGGATCGGCGGTGGTGGTAATTTGAGCCTCCAGGATTTGGGCAATGCTAGCGGGCAGCCCCCGTTGCTCTAGCTCGACCTCGATCGCCTCCAGGTCTAAATCCTCGTCCTCCTCAACTTCTGGTTCCACCACCTCCTCTTGGGTGACGGGGGTTGCGCCGCCGAAGGGGAAAAACCCAGTTGCCAGTCCGCTAATGACGTCTACCTGGCCATCCTCTAGGTCAAGCTCTCCACTGATCAGGGGCGAGAGGACAGCCCCCGTGATCATCACCTGCCCATCTACGGTGGCATTGAACGTCAGATCGAGTCCAGTGGGCACGTCCAAATCAATCGGCACCTGGTTGAAGGCGATGACGAGGGGATCTTCGGGGTCACTGATGGGTACAACTACCGGAATCGAACCGCTAGCCTGAATTTCCTGCTCGTTGAGCTGAGCTGAAAGAGACTCAATTTGAATGCGGCTCAGATCGAAGGTAGCGGTGCCGGTGATGTTCGTAATCGGGTCTTCCAAAACCTGCGTACTAACCACACCATCCTGCAATCGAGCGGTACCTTGAACTCTAGGATCTTCCAAGGGGCCGGCTACCTGCACCTCCACTAGACCGCTGCCGTCCTGCCACTCCACCTGCCCCTCCGTAAACAGGTTCACCAGGGCAATGCCCTCATCCCGTACAACTGCCTCCACCGCCAGCTCGTCCCGATTGGGCTGGATGGTCATAAACGGAAAGGCGTAGGGCACAATGCCATCAAGCGTCACCTGGCGGGCTTCATCGGCGGCGATCGCCCCGTCAAATTCCAGAATGGCGTCGTCGTACTCCGCTACTAGCTCAATGGTCTCCAGCGGCTCATCATTGACCTGGGGGTTGGCGATCGCCACCCTGGCTTCCACCTCTGGATTCTGAATGCGCCCGCTCAGGTCAGCCACCAGGTTTAAATCCCCCTCCAAATCGGCGGGAATGTCTACAAAGTTTTGGGCGATGCCTTCGATGAAGGCCACCGAAACGTTTTCCGCCACGAGCTGCCCAGACAGGTCTTCTACCCCAACAACCCCCTCAAAGGCCAGCAGGGTTTCCTGGGACTCGAAGCGTGCTGGGTCGAGAATCAGGGTTTCGTCGGCAAATACCCCACTAACGATAAACTCGTTGGGCGCATCAAACCGCCCCCACTCCCAATTCTCGCCCTGTACGTCAAATTCAGCGGCAATCCCCGGCAGCCCGGCAGCCAGAGAACCCGACGCGCTAATTGCTCCGGTGTAGTTTCCCTGGAGGCTGCTCAATTCGGGGATGGCAAAGCCTTCCTGCCGTTCTAGCTCCAGCTCTACCAGCAGGCCAATGAACTTGGAACTGTAGGCCAACTGGGTGAGCAAGTCAGCATCCGGACGGCCTGCGGAGAGGGCATCTAGCGCTTCAGCACCGGCATAGTTCGGGGCCGCCAGCCCCCGCTGGATATCGCTGTAGGTAGACCACTGCAGCGTCGTGAGGATGTCCTGAATCTGGGCTTCGTCGATCACCACCTGGGCATCAAACGGCAAATCGGGGGTGAGGCCCAGCTCCGCCGCCAACAAATAACGACTGTTGTCCAGTAGCAGCACCCCTTCACTGAGGTCCGCCACTTGGTCGGCATAGCGAATCTGCCCGGTAAAGCTCTCAGCAGTGATGGTGCCCACGCCGGGACTGGCGATCGCCACCTGGGCCACCCCATTCGGATCAGACAGATCGGCCACATTCACCGCTAGATTGGCATTCACCACCCCACGCACAATGCCCAGATTTTCCTCTGGCGCTGGCCGATACTCAAAGGCCGACAGAGGCAGGTTCTCTACTTCCGCCACCAGAATGTCGTTCTCGGTTCGACCCCGCACCACCGTCACTTCGTCTGCCAGCAGGGTGTTGCGAATGAGAAACGCTATCGGAAAATACTCGTCATTGAGGCGTACCGCGATGCGCTCATCGACGCCAGTGCCGGTACTCACTAGGTCGAGCGCTCCCCCTTCAGCTAGGGAAAACTGCACCCCGCCCGCTAGGGGCGCATCAAAGCCGAACTGATTGACCGCAAAGTCCGCCAGCAGCAGGTCGCCCAGCAAGGCAGGGTTGTCTAGAGTGCCCGTTACCGCACCCACAAAGGTAGCCGTCCCCACCAGGTTAACCTGCTCATTCACCTGAGCTGGCAGGAAAGGTTCGAGGCGAGCCAAGCGATAGTCATCCAGGGCTACGTCTAGGTCAAACTGACCAATTTCGGGTGCTCCCACGACATCCACCCCCACAAATCCTTCGGCGCGAACGCCAGGACCCGTGAACTGCTCAATCTGCACACCGCTGCCCGTCCAGCGAAAGGCGGTGGAGTAGGTGCCTGGGTCAATCAGTGAAGCGTCTTCGACGAGCTGCACATCGGTTTCAGTAAGCTGGGCCATGCCTGCCGCATCGATGGTGGCCAAGTCAAACTCGTCCAGCCGTCCGGCGAGCTGGAGGTCTGCCGAGAGGACCCCCGCTGCCTGCTGCACCGTTCCAGGCGGTACTAGGTCAGCAATCTGAACGCCATCGGCGACGAGGGTAGCCTGCCAGGTCTGCTGATCTAGTTGGGCGATCGCACTCGCTGCTAACGTCCCCCCCTCCACCTGGAACTGGGTATCCTGTACCCGGATGGTCTGGTCACCGTAGCGAATCTCCCCCTGGCCGGGATAGGTGCCCGTGGGAAGCTGGAACTGGGCCACCGCCTGCAGGTTGTCAAACGGGCCAAACAGCTCCACGTCCGCATTCACCTGACCGATGGTAATGTCCTGGGGGAGGGAAACGTTGTAGGTTTGGGCGATCGCATCCCCCGGCAGCGTGGCGTTGATGGTGGCAAGCAGCCCCCCCTCCGCTTCCAGGTTTGCCTGACCACTTCCGGTAATTTCACCGCCCGCCGTTGGCACAATCCGCAGCTGATTCACCTCCAGCACTGGCGGCGACAGATTGAAGTTGGCCGCAATCGTTTCAAACTCAAGCTGGTCAACCTGCACGGTCTGCACGTTTTCGAACGCGCCGCTAGCGAGGGGCTGGTCGAGTGGGCCTGTCACGTTGACCGTGGCCTGAAAAGCTCCCCCTGCCGCAACGGGAGATTCGATGTTAAGGGTGGTCTGTAGATCTCTAAGACTAACGAGCGGAATTTGTGCAGTGAGGTCGTACCCCGCTTCCAAATCAACCTGACCTGCCACCTCCACCGGCACCCGCCCATACCGCAGGCTGGTGTCCTCCAGGGCAACCGTTTGCCCCTGGAACCGCAGACGGCTGTCGAGGTCAACGATTGGCTCGGGGGTAAACTCAGTGCCTGCGAGAATATCCTGGACTCGGGCCGTGCCATCCAGGGCAATGGGCTCATCTTGCCGATACTGGACCTCTACATTAGTGCTGATCAGCCCGGAGCGTACCTGGACGGGCAGAGGCAGAAGTGAGGCCAACTCTGGGGCAGGTAGATTGTTGCTTTGGACGGCAGCGTTGACCCGTAGCGTTTCTGTATCGACCTCGCCTCTGAGGGCAAAGGTGCCGCCCGCCCTGGGTTCACCGGTGGCATCGAATGAGATATAGCGGTATTCTTCGCGGGTCGTGGCGATCGCGTCAATGTCCTGAAACACCACCGGCTCAGCCGCCATCTGGTCGTTCGATATATCTTCCGGTTGGGGATAGGGATTGGCAATAATCGTGGCGTCGTTAATCCGCACCACCTCAACAATGACCTGAAGCCCCCCTTCTTCGCCATCGCCCGTGTCTAGCTGGGTATCGAGCCACTGCTGCGGTTCGTCTTCCACCAGCGACAGTTCAGGGTTCTCCAACGCAATATCGATGGGAACCTCCCGCTCGCGGATGAAATCGACCGCCACCTCCAGGGGATTGAACCCTACCCGGATAGTTTCGACCGTAGCGGAGTCAGGCTGGGTATCTGTAGGGGGAATGGCCGCACCATCGATCGTCGCCCCAGTGAGGGACACACTGGTGATGTCGCCAATCTCAACGGGACGATTGATCAAATCGGTGAGAGCATCTTCAACGATGGGAATGAGGCGCTCATCCAGGAAGTAACGCGCCGTAAAGAATGCAGCCGCCCCCCCCAGCAAGCCGATACCGCTGACCGCTAGACCAATCCGACGCCAGCGACGAGCTGACTGCCGCGGACGTTCACCCCCATTGGAGTTCGGATTGGGCTCTGGATTAGAGGACTGAGTCATTACCAAACCTTGACTTGGAGCACAGGGGAAGCATCGCGCCGATTCAAACCGATTAACTGAATACTCGGAACAACGCCCTCAATAGAAATAGCACGGAAGTTATCGGTACTTTCGAGACCGGGAATACATCCAACTACATCCCGAGTTCAAATCGCGCCAGCACAATTTCCCGTAGATTTCCTGCAAGTGGCGGAAAACTCTTGATTTAACCAGCCATCCTCCCGCCGACCTGTGTCATCCGAAATACCCCCTATTTTTTAAGATTTGAATTTTCTATCAATCTGTCCACCGAGGTAGCTTGTTCGTTGACCGATTACTGACATCGGGGCGCGGCTAGCTTAGGCGCGGCATCATAGTCGTTCGACGCTTCCACCACAAACGCCTTGCCCGATACCTCTCCATCAGCAACAGATGGCTGGGTCGACGGGTTGCTGGGATAGGCTGTGCCATCATACTTCAGGCGGCGGTAGCCGGGCGTCGCGCCCCCGCCTTCAACCATCAAAACCAAGTCGTGCCATCCCTGCGTGGTTTCGTCGCTGACGACAATGGGGTAGTTCACCAATGTTAAGTAGGACACTAGCTCGTAGCCCGCCTCGGTGGGCTCGTAAACCAAGGTGGTGCAGCCTCCCGTGCCGCAGGTCTGGGGACCGATGAGGTAGGCGATCGCCTCTTGCAAACCATCGCCGTTCAGGTCCACCTCATTGTGAAGGTAGCGTACCTGGGTCTCTAGGCCACAGGCCAGCTCTGGGGACAGGTAGTCGAGGATAGCCTGCTCCAGGGCTGGATCGGGCGTTGTTTGAGCATCGACGTACTGGAGCTTATCTACAGCGGCGCTAGCTGGCCGATTCACCGAATCGCGAGGAGCGTTATTGCGGGGGGTATTATCGCGGGCGCTGTTGCCGGTAGCGTTGGGGCTAGCCCCTGGGGTAGGAGCTTGGGCTGAGGGGGCTGGTTTGGTAACCGGGGCGGATTCGGCCTCTGGCATGCGGGAAGGAGGTGCCTCAACCCTTGCCTTAGGCGGCGTTGGACTCGTCTGAAGCCTCACTTGGGCACTGGCGATACCGATGCCGATGCCTGCGCTAATACCAATACCAACAATTGCGATCGCCCGTCTCATATAGCCTCCAGTGTGCATAGCCCTGCACGGAAGAAAGTTGACTGTTCTACTGACCTTCATGATTCGGGGAATGCTGGCAGATGGGAGCGCCTGCTGTTCAGGTTCCTCAAGTGTGCTAGACAGCTAGGGGCGGCAAGGCTGAAAGATTGCTCGCAATACAAATGGGAGCGATCGTAGGCTGAGTCATGCCAGCCTCGGCCCTAAGCGAAGTTTTAGGCCCTGCACCGCTATCCGCTGCTGGCTAGGAAGTTATGGGTGGTGAAATTACTTTGGTTACAGTTCACCATCTGGCACAGCGTCTGGCATAGCGTCTGACTAAGGGTCTGGCTACCAATAAGTAAGTGGTCAAAAGTAAACGTAGGGCGCTACGCTTTTGCGTTAGGACATTCAAGAGTTGTGGAACCCCCGCGGCGCGGGGGTTCCACACTCAAACCTGAGCTCGTAGGGCTATATTTGCTTTTCCATGAGTAGAGAAATACTAGAAATAGCTAAAGCTTTGCTACGTTCCAGCGGGCGATCGCTTTATCAAATCGCTCTGCCAAAAGGATGAAATCTCTGCCTATCATTTCCATCGCTAATACCCGCTTTTAGATTGCAGGAGAAAATATAGGTAATTGCTTGAGAAATTTTAACTATAAATTATATAGCTTTACGCTTTCACATTAGAACATTTAAGAGGTGTGGAACCCCCGCTTTGTCGGGATTTCACACTCAAACCTTAGCCCATAGGACTATATTTTTTTAGGAGTGCGCTCTACACAGGGGGCGCGCTCCCAAGAAAGTGATTTTGTTTAACTATTTACAGCACTTTTCAGGTGCATGAGGTACAGATTTTTTGTTGAAAGCCGCGCGTTGCGCGGCTTTCAACAAAAAATCTAACTCCATCAAAGCGCGAAGCGCTGTAAGTCAATCATTCTGCTACTGATGTATGGGGCTAGATGTTGAATGACAAACCAATTCTAAGAAATATGGCAGAAACATTAATTAAAAGAGAACACCGGGCACCTCAGAAATTGCTGCAAGTGGCTTGAAGTAGATTATCCACGGGCTTTCTACGGTCGCTGGAAGTGAAAAAGCTCGTCTGAGTCAAAGCTAGTATTTGACTAACTCACGAATCAGCGACTGACCATAAGTGAAGCAGGTGGGGGACGGTCCCCGCTGGGGCAACCCCGCAGTAGCTTTGTTGATTTACGGCTGCCTACTTATCACCAGCAGTAACCCTTCTCTCCATGCCATAACATGCCCCTTTCGTATGAAGAACTTCCAAGATTATGTATTAGTGTTAGAGCAGCAATCGGAGGATGCCCACAGCTTGAAGTTGCTGCTAGAGCCGTTGCGGTGTCCCCTAGTGATTGCCAGTTCGCCTGAACAGGCGATCGCCCGGCTCAACCATTCGACCCCTTATCTGGTTATCCTGATTGGCAACCATCAAAGCTGGCCGCCAGCGCTGGTTGCTCAGTTACGCCAAGCAGCTGATGCGGTGGGCAGCACGATTGTTGCCCTTACGGATTATCACGCCCCCAACTGGCCTTCCCAGGAAGAAAACCGCCTATTTGACGGCTTTCTGGTTAAGCCTTTGGATGAAGAAGTTCTAACGTCCCTCATTCAAGCAGCCCGAGCCCGGCATGCGTTTTGGGCAATGCCCTA